>JAGCRI010000151.1 GCA_017964755.1 Bacteroidales bacterium
ACAACGTGTCAAAGATACGATATTTTTTTGAAAACTGAACTATATAATGTATAGATTCAAGTGAAAATAAAATTCATCAAATAACATCAGCCGATTATTATAGGAATTATCCCATTCCGATTTATTGACATCTGGTTTTGTGATATTTTGTCATAGCCTATGTTCCCCGTTCCGCGGTGAGCGGCGTTTGGACTTCAAAGGAACTTCACAGCACACCACGGAGCCGTTCGGTGGTGCAGGCCTTGCCACAGATTATGCTGATGCGCGCTTATCTAGGGTTATTAAAATATGACCTCGAAGATGTCTTATATTATCCCCCAAACTCATTCCCCCTTTTCTACATGGTGGACATAGACATCGCGTTGCGGGAACGGAATCGGAATGCGATTCTTATTCAATGTCTGATAGATGATTTCCTGAACTTGGGCGACAAACGGTATTTTTTCCTCCACCAAAACCCAGCACACGACGAACAAATCCACACTGCTTTCGCCAAAGTCTGCAAAACGTACCGTCATGCTCTGTTTAGGATCGACAACATATTTGCCTGCCGCATTTTTCCCCGTCAACGGTTGCAGCGACTCCAACAAAACAGTCCGCACCGTCTGCACATCCACGCCATACGCCACCCCCACAGGAATCTTTACTTGCACGTAGCCGTGATTCCGTGTCAGATTCTTGAAATTCTTGCTGAACAACGTCGCGTTTTGGAAAGCGATGACTGAGCCATCTAAAGTGACAATCTGCGTGCTTTGGTAGTTAATACTTTCCACTTTGCCTTGAATGCCTTCACATTCAATATAGTCCCCAACCCGCAAACGGCCTGCCATCAAAGAGATTCCATAAACAAAATTCTCCAGCAAATCCTTCATGGCGAAACCGAGACCGGTTGCCAAACCCGCAAGCACAATGGAAATCCCACTGCTCGGAACCTGTAACAATATCAACGCCGATATGACGTAAATGCCCCACACCACAAAAGAGATAATGTTATTGCCCAATGTGCTTATGTTCTGTTCATTTTCATCATTCGGATGACGTTTTTTGAACAACTGGTAAAACGCACGGAAAGCATAATTGAGATATTTGAAAACAAAATATAGCGCAATAACCAAACATATCTTAAACAAGGACAATTGTATGAACCCCGGCTTGTCAAGGAAAACATAAAGGAAAATCTTGCGACAGAATGATGTCATTTCAAAAATACGGGCTGCCGAATAAATGCTCACCAACACCGAGAGCACGCATGACACAGGCAAGAGCACCTTGCGCAGGAAATCAAAGAACCAGGTCTCTGCAATATACTCGCCTTTCCTCAATGCGGGTTTTAAATTCTTATATATCTTTTTGGGGCCGCCATGCCGCCTGATGTCAATATTTTTATTTTTGATAATCTTATTCAATAAATGGTGTAACTCGTACCACTTCATTACATCGTACAGACAAGTAATCGTCTGAATGGCAGCCAATTGTATTATCCACCAAATCATAATCTCAACAGCCAACAGCACAAAGCCCAACCACGAAGCCACGCACGCAACTAACATCGCTATCGTGGAAATAACGGTGTAAATCATGTCACTGTCAGGCAAATGCGCCAACCGGCGTTTCAAAATGAAAATTTGCCAAATTGTGAAAATAAACAGTATGGGTGGATAAATGAGATTGACCAAATTATTTGGTATCAATATAATACGGAATGCTATCACTAATAATGCCATCAGCAGGAACGGCGTATAGACACGAATACCAGCTTTGATTTGCGAATCCTTCAGACGTATCAGCAGGGAGAGCAGAATCACTTCCAACAGCCAAGCGAAAGTAATCATCAGATTTATGGCCATCAATATGAAATTCTGCTTGATGAACAATCTGGCAATCATAATGGAAATTGCAAAAATGGCAACACCGCATGCAAGAGTCATGAAAGGTCTTTTGTCAAGATCGTTGAATTTAGAACGCCATTTTTTCGGCAAGAGCCACCGCATGATGACATAGCTTAACAAGCTGGCAAATATTATATAAGTCAGCATAAAAACGGTAATTCCGAAAATGACAGGACCGCGCCATTCTGATACGCGCTTGAAAGGCTTGTATTTGTCATCGGCATCTTTTTTCGCCTGCATATAATACCATTGCCATTGTTTCAGCATTGTGAAGTAATTTTCCCCGCCATTGATGAAAATGCTCTGCTGAATCTTTTCGTAACGCGACATGGCGTAGTCATTCAGTTCCTTCACACGTTTTGTTATGTGAGCATAATGCTCCTGGTCTTCAGAAAGACTTTCAAGCAATTTGACATAATTGTCACGAAGTGCGATGGCATACTTCAAGCAGGCGGCACGGTCTTCCATGCCCTGTTCATCTAGCAGGAATAGCGATTTTTTCGCGGAATCCAGCGCCTGTTGCGGAATTTTGGCTTTGATGGAATCCGGCAAGGTCGCCAACTCGCCGTTGGAGAGCACTCGGGGCGGAAGGTTCTGCAAGGATTTTATAAGTTTCTCATAGCGGTCTATCTCACCTTGCATGCGATTTTGCAACTTTGTATAAGGCAAGTGATAAGACGAAAGCCGGCGATATTGTTCGGTTGCCTCCTGGCAAGCATACGCCATGTCGAACGTGAAGTCGGAATTTTGTGAATAGAGCATCAAGGCGATTTGATTGCTTTTCTGCATCATTTGAATCAGAATCTCATGCTGGCGCGCCGAACGTTTCTCCAAATGAGCCATAGCCATTTGCTGCTCGTTATAGCTACGTTCCAATTCAGCTCTCAAAATGCCAAGCGTTTGCGCCAAATCCTTTTCTTTTAAGACGGCGTGGGCTTGAAAAATCGTAACAAAAGCTATAAGCAAAAGGACAATGTATTTTTTCATGCTTGTTTTTTTGATTTTAATCCGCAAAAATAATCAAAAAGTAAAAAAGAATAGGATTTGTCGGGCAACTTGTGCGAATAAAGTGTTATTTTTGCCAATGGAAGTCGTTTTTCTTTTATACAAAACATGGATTTTATTATGAAAAGAACCGTTATATTATTGTTCATGGCTTTTGCGCTGTCTCTTGTGTCTGAAGCTCAAATTACTGTGAAACAGAAAGACCAGTGGGGACAAAGCCTCTTTTACGTTGATGGCAGCACTATACGTGTGAAGGACAAATGGGGGGCGAAACTTGTATATTTGGATGGGCAGACAGTCAGGCAAAAGGACCAATGGGGAGAAAAACTCCTTTACATTGACGGTAACACAGTAAGGCTGAAAGACCAATGGGGGGCGAAACTCCTCTATTTTGACGGGAATAAGATACGGCAAAAAGACCAGTGGGGAGAAGTCTTGTATTATATTGACGGCACCACAATACGCCAAAATGACCAGTGGGGCGCGAAAATTTTCTATTTTGACGGGTTGCCTGAAAAATGGGTGATAGCCTGCCTGATTCTATAAGCTACTTTTTCGGTGAAGCGGCAGCACGGAGGTCGCGGCCTTTTATGTCGTGCCATAAGGGATGCTGCTTTATATCAGAATCAAAAATCGTTGCATCAATCTGTTTCTGCTTTTTCTCAAATACAAACTGATGGATGAATTGGTCGCATAGTTCAATTTCGTGACACATAATTCCGGCAACTTCATGCCCGAGTGTCTCATAACGCCTTATGTAATAGGGGTATCCATATTTTTTGAATCTCTTTGCCAACGAGTTTGAACCGAAAAAGCCGAGGTTGCCGAGCCTGATGTATTTGTATGGCACAAGCCGGTCGTCAATGCCATGGAGGAGTAGGGTGGGGGCTGGTGCATTCTTGTATTTTACAAGTCCGTTGTGTGAGTATATCGCCCCAGAAAATGCCATTACGCCGCCATATCTGAAACCAGCCGGGATTTGTTGTGCCATTTTAGTCCGGTTTGAAAGTTCATAGTCGGCTTGCAGAACCGTTATTGCCCCCGCGCTGCTTCCACAGATAACAATTTTTGAAGTGTCAATGTCGAATTTGGATGCGTTGTTTATAAGGAATAATGTGGCGTCAAGAAGGTCTTCGGCGGCCATTGCAATTGCAGTGTCAAGGGCACGTACAATAGTTACGGCACTCATTTTTTTGTTTTTCAGCCCTAATCTGTAGTCAATGCAAGCGACAGTGTAGCCTCTGGCAACGAGCTCTTGTGCAAATTCCACATTAGACTTATGGTCGCGAGAGCCGCCGATAAAGCCGCCGCCGAAAACAAAAATCACGCAGCAACGGTTCGCTTCCACTGTCGGTTTGTAGATATCCATATATAGTGAAGAGGTGTCTCGCTCCACATATTTGTATGTGGTTTGGGCCATCATTTCTTGATAACCTGTTGAGAGAAAGAGTGTCAGGAAAAGAATATAAATGATTTTTTTTGACATTTTAAATGGTATTTTGTTTGTTAATTTATCATTTCCGCCAGCTTTCTGAATATTTCAACTGAATGCAAATCACAAAGCTGTTCGTTATGGCGTCCAAAATATATGACAAGAATATCCAGTACTTTGTTGCGTATCGTCTTTTGCGGCAGTTCTATCTGTTGTTGTGTACCCGTGTCTGAAACAGCTGACAATATTGCCGACAGGTAGCGGCTTGCTTCGCGGTCAAGTCCTTCATCATTTGAATGCGGGTATGAGGTGAAGCAGCCTTCTTCAACCGAAAAATATGGAGTATGTTCAATGTAGTTGTTAGCAGGAAGAAAGCCAAGTTCGCGAGCCAGTGCTGCCATGAAAACAATATGAGTATCAGGCCTCAATTTGTCGCATAAATCCAATTCTATCAGTTTGTTTTCCAAAAAATCATAGAGCCGTTCATCTGCGCCATAATCAAATAACAATCTGTATAACAGTTCATTATAAAACAATAAAATAGTGTTTTTTGCCAGGTCGAAAGGGATGTTTTCGTAGTGTCTGTAAAAAGACAAATCTTTGATATATTGCAGTGAAGAGTTGTTTTTGTGATGAAAAGTCAGTTCAAGAAGATTTAATGGGGCGAAGTGGGCTTGAGAGAAGCGGCTGTTTTTTGAAAAAGCGTTTTTTACAATGAAAGAGATGACACCGCAATGGCGCGTAAAAACTTTCACGATGAGCGAATTGTCGGAATATTTTCTTTTGCTTAAAACAATACTTTTGGTCTTGACCAGCATATTTATTTTATAAACAGAAGTTTAGCTACTTTTTTGATTTTGCCGGTCTTGTCGGAGGCGAAGACGTAATATACACCCGTTGCGGGTCGATTCCCATAAAGGTCTTTGCCGTTCCAGTTCAGTTGGCCGCCGTCAGCGTAGCCTTGCCAGACCAGATGTCCTGCGGCGTCAGCAATTTTGCAGAAGGAATTTTGCATAAGCCCTGTTATTGCAATAATACCGTTGTATCCGTCTTTTACTGGATTGGGAAAAACCCTGATATTGCTGAAGTCCTCTTTCCCTTCGGTGGCGGTGCCGCGATATGAGACGGTACCCATAGGAGTGGCAAAGAAAACTTCACCGTTCAGACGGTTGATGGCAATGTCGTTAACGGTGTTTGAAAGAAGTGGTGAATTTTCAGTTGTGAAGTGCTGGAGCTCTTCGGTGCCGTCATCGGATACTAAGAAGACACCGGCTTTTTCGGTTCCTATCCATTTTCTGTTGGCATCATCAACTGCAATGCATGTGATGGCCTCGAACTCCAACAGATTCTGCAGGTTCCCGTTAGCATCAATTAGTATATTCTGAGCGTAAGGTAATGAACTGAAGGCATTTGCAGCATTGTGGATAACTTTAATACCTTGTTCTGTGCCAATCCAAATTTTACCGTCCAAATCCTCTGCCACACAATTTACAAAAGAAGTGATCACGTTGCAATAGTCGTTAAGATTTGCCGTCACGATTTTGTCGTCAGAGGTGTTGCTTATTGTGTTGTTGTCGTTGAAAGCTACCAGCCGCCATGTCTTGTCGCTGTTTTGAATGGGGATCCATTTGTAACCTTTTGAATCAATGCAAATTCGGCCGATTGCGGAGGAAGGGCTTGCTCCGATGTTAAACCGTTGCCAGTTGCCGTCACTCTTGAGAACGGAAAGCGGGTATGTGCAGTACGCATTTGCTATCCACAGGTTATTGTTATCGTCAAAGCAAAGGTCAGAAATGAGTGTGTAGTCTGCAATTCCGGCATGAATTGAGGATTGTTGGAGCGAACTGTTGGCAGGGGTGTATTGTGTGGGGCTTTGTCCTGTGACAAATTTGAAGAGGCCGTCTTTCCACGAGCCGGTGTAAACTTCGTTTGGGTTGCGCGGGTTAATGGCGACGCAGCACAAGTCGGTGGCGTTGATGGAGAAGAGCTCCGGAATGATTGAGCGCGGGTAGCGGTTCCAATGCCCGTCAATGTAATGGCTCAGCGCCGCCTCAGTATAATGTGGCGCGTTGTAGCCGGCACACGATCCGGGGACGATTGCCAATACTTCGCCGTCGCATGCAATACGAAACGACTGGTTTGTGTAAGGCCCGTCAAGATAATAGGCAATTTTGTTTCCTGAAGCATCAAATTTAAGGAGCCCGTTTCTTGTGTCTGCAACCCAGATTATGTCATCTTTGTCAATGATGGCTTGTCTGGCCTCTTCATATTCAAGAGTCCACCAGCTTTTTCTGGAAAATATTTTTGAAAATTCAGAGTCATAAAGAGTTACGCTGTCTTTGTTGCATAGTAGAAGTCTGTCGTTTTTTGTGTCAAAAGAGTATAGTTTTTCATAGCTGATGTCTTGCAAATAAACCAAAGTCCCGTTTTTGAACAAAAACATGGAATCTATAGTGTTAATGCCTTTTGCGGCGATAAAGCCGGAATTGAAATTTAGTGCTTTGTTCCAGCTGCCGTTGCCAAATTGAGGCACTTTTTCCCAATCGTTAAAGTTTGCGAAAGTGCTGAGTGAAGGATCTAATGAGAAGACACCTGTGTTTGTGAAGATGTAGAAAACCCCGTCCATTTCCGTCATGTCGTAAACATTGTGCCCATTCCCCTGATTTGTAAAAAGTGTCTCTTTAATAAGAAAATCTTTCAGGTTTACGACGACCACGCCGAAATCGCATGTGAGGTATGCGTTCCCGTTTTTGAAGAAGATGTTGTTGATGTTTTTTGCGCCGACTATATTTTTGTTTTTGATATCGGAAAGATTTATTAGCTTGTCGCCTTTAATGAAGTCTATGTTTGCGTTGCTGTATGTTATTGCGAGCACAGCGTCGTTTTCAGAATAGTAGCATCCGGTAACAGTTGCTTCTGACAGGCCATTCGCTTTTGACCAGAAGTTGGTGGCTCCGGAGCCCTTGTCAACATAGAGCACGCCTCCGGTTGAAGCGGCATAGACATAGTCGCTGCTTTGTGTTACCGCAAAAAAATTGTGTTTTGGCAGCCATTCCCTGAACGTGCCTATCGGTAATTGTGCGTGGCAGCCCCAAAATATAGCGGTAAGGAGGATAGCAGTGAATAACTTCTTCATGTCAGGTTAATGTTTTTTTACTGAAAATCCGAATTTGCCGAGCATTTTTCCAAGGGTGTAGTAATGGCCGTGAGAGTAGCAGATGAGGTTAGCCTTGTCGAGGCGGAGTGTTTCATTTTTGTCAATCAGTGCAGAATCGACGCTGACAGAGACGATTTCTGCGATGAACATGTCGTGGGAGCCGAGCGGAATAACCTCTTTCACCACGCACTCTATATTCACGGGAGACTCGGCGATGATAGGGGCTTTGACTTTTTGGGCGTGTGCGGGAGTCAGGCCGGTTTCGAGAAATTTGTTGTATTTGCTTCCTGAGCGCACCCCGCACCAGTCGGTGACGGCGGCAAGTCGTTCATCTGCGAGGTTTATTACAAACTCCTTGTTCTCTTTAATGATGTTGTAAGAATGCCGGCCAGGGCGCACCGAAATATAACACATTGGCGGGTCGGAGCAGATTGTGCCTGTCCACGCTATTGTGATGATGTTGCAGTCGGTTACTGAAGTGCCGCATGACACCAACACTACCGGAGTGGGATTTAACATGTTCCCCGCCCTGAATGTTATTTTTTCGTTGCTTTTTTTCATGATAAGAGATAGTCCCATATCGAAATATGGGACTATCGGAAATTATTCGTCAATAAATTAGGAGAGTACCATTTTTGCTTCAGAAAGCTTTTGATTGAGAAGTTCCTCTGTCTGCGCTTCCATGAGCATACGTAGATAAGGTTCTGTATTTGAAGGTCTTACATTGAACCACCAATCTTCAAATTCGATACGGTAGCCATCAAAGTCCATAAATTCGGTGGCGTTTTCATTATCCATGAAATGGTCTTTGAGTGCGTCCATTGCCTCTTGTTTTCTTTCGATTTTGAAATTTATTTCCCCTGAGTTCGCATAAACAGCTATTTTGGAAATGAATTGTGAAAGCGAAACACCCTGTCTCTTGAGTTCGCTGACGACATGCAGGATAACCAAAGAAGCTAGCATTGCGCTGTCTGAGTAATAAAAGTCGCGGAAGTAGTAGTGGCCGGCAAACTCGCCCCCGAAGGCGCCGTCAATTTCGCGGAGTTTCAGTGCCGCGTATGCACGTCCTACACGCCAGATATATACGTCGCGGTTCATCTTGCGGATATATTCTGTTACGGATTTTGATGTGCGGATGTCTTGTATGACCTGTCCTTTCACATCTTTTTCTTTGATGAAATATTGGGCGAGAACGGCTATCATAAGGTCGGGTGAAATGAACTCTCCTTTTTCATTCACAAACATAACGCGGTCGGCGTCACCGTCATAGATTACTCCGATGTCAGCTCCCTCTTCCAATACTCTTTCTCTCAGGGCCACCACATTTTCCGGTTCGAGCGGGTTTGCTTCGTGGTTCGGGAAAGTCCCGTCGAGTTCGTCAAACATATATACTGGCTGTTTGCCGTATATGTCTTTCACAAGGGTGGAAGCCATGCCGTTTGAGCAGTCCATCACAATTTTCAGATTTGAAATGTCATACTGATAATTCTTCAGAAATTCAAGATATTCCTGTTTCACTTCGTGCTTGATGACGGTTCCTTTTTTTGAGACCGGTTTCGGTGTTTGGTTTTCCACCATCTCTTTCAGTTCACCGAGCCCAGTGTCGAAGCCGACCGGCAGAGCATTTGTGCGCGACACTTTCAAGCCGTTGTATTCCTTCGGATTGTGTGAGGCGGTGATCATAACAGAGGCATCAAAATTATGTTTTGCGGTGAAATAATAGACCATCGGGGTAGTGGTCAGGCCCATGTCGTACACGTCAGCGCCGGCATCTGTTATGCCGCGTGACAGATTCTCGAAAATTGCAGGGGATGATACACGCATATCCCTGCCAACCAATACTTTATTGGTTTTTAGTAATGTTGGAAGGAAAAAACCGATTTTGTAAATGTCTTCCAAATTAAAATCCTTGTTAAAGACTCCTCTGAAGTCGTAGGCTTTGAATGCTCCCATGATTTTTTGTTTTTGATTTATATTAATTTATGAATTGATATTTTCTTTCACTGAATTTTCCCAACGTGTGAATGCGTATTTGTTTATGTCGAAGAAAAGATTGTAAAAAGTGCGTCCCCAGTAGTTTTGAGTGCCGAACCCGCCAGGATTAAGCATGAAATTTTCGGTGAGTACAGTGCTTGATGTCGTGGTTTCGGCTATCACAATCCACAAGGAGCCCATTTTGGTCGTGTCGTCAAATGACTCGGTTAGCACCATTATTGCGAACCGTGTTGATTTTGGGAACTCGAGCGATGAGATGTATTCCACCACTGAAGCGTCAGACATAATGTCTGTAATATTGATTGTGTCGCACAGCAGGTTGGAGGTTTTGATGGCTTTGTTCTTTTTTGTGACCATCGAGAGGTCGTATTGCATCAACGGTTTGCGGAAGCTGAGACGGATGTTATACTTTTTTTGGTCGGAAAGTATCATCATGTTCCAAGCGTTCATGTAGTGGATGAGGACCTCCTGCGGAAGTGAGAAACTTTTTCGTGTGAGTTTTGCTTTGGTAAAATCAATCCCGGCCCAGGTAATCTCCTTTTCATTAAGAAAATCCATAAAATAAGATTGATTAAGATACATTAGGCCGTTGTTTATTATTATTTGCAAAAATACAAGAAATAACGGAATTTTTTACTTAAAAATTGTTAGAGAAGCCAAAATAATTATGTGGCATTTGGGAAAAAATCACATAGGGGTGTGCATCCGTACTTATATTATCTTTTTTTTCCACTTTTTCTCACTTTCCACCATCCACCCTTGTCGGGACCAATGCGGGTGAGAAGCCCAGCGGACTTCAGCTTTGAAATGTTGTTTCTTATATTTTTGGGATTAATACCAATAAGCAAACTTAGTTCACCCTGAGTTATATACGGATTATTCTCAATAATTGACAAGATTTTTTTCTGATTATCTGTCAGTCTTTCTAGGTCTTTTTCTAGGTCTTTTTCTAGGTCTTTTTCTGGGTCTTTTTCTGTAATAATTTTACTTTGTGTTGTGTCAGGTTTGTTATACATCAATTGCATGACGAATATAGTATGATTGGAGATATTCACTTCAAAATCATCAGAATATAGTTTGCCGTATATTTGTATATTTCTCGCTCCAGAACCCAAATCTTCTACCCAGTCTATTTCGCGTAACACTTTTACCAGCAATGGGTTCTTTGTATAATTACTTAGTTCTTTAATGGATATGTCTCCTTCTTTTATAGATGGAATCAAACGTGTGGCATTACGTGTAATCACCCTGTCGGAAAATATTTCGAAAAAGCCAGCAGTTCCGTAACTATAGTCAGAATGTGCAACAAGATTTCCAACCACCTCTCTAAAAAGCAAATTTCTTAAATCTCTTCGTTGTGTAGAGTTTGGCGCTAAGTAGAATTTGTCGGGCAAATGTTTGTATGCGAAGTTCATCAAGCCTACGTATGCA
>JAGCRI010000152.1 GCA_017964755.1 Bacteroidales bacterium
AGCCACCGGTGATAGGGGAACTGGAATTTGCAGGTTCATCTGTAACACTCCATCCGGCATTCCAACTCAAAAAGAAATTGTGAGAACCGGGGTTGCTGGAACCTTCAAAACCTTCTGTAGTCGGGAAATTATCAATAACCTGTGCGGATAAGCTCAAAGCTAAAACTGATATCAGAACAAAAAGTAAAAGTTTTTTCATAGTTTGAATTTTGGGTTGGTATTATATTTGTTTGTTATAAAAAATCACAAAATGTCATCAAAGAATTTGCAAAAATACAATTTTTCCAAAAAATATGGGGGCGCAATGCATTGCGCCTCAACAATGCATTGCACCCCCATAAAAAAATCCAAAATAATCAAATATTATTTCACGAATTTCACTGTCCCTTCGCTTGTCTTGACGGTGTAAACACCCGGTGCGAAACCGCTCACATCTATTCTGTTTTCATTAGTGCTCTTTACCAATGAGCCGAAAACGTTGTAGATGAACATTTCGTCGTTGCCGGCACGGCTGACATTGATGTAGTCGGTTGCCGGATTAGGATATACACTGATGGCGGGCTTTGTGCTTGATACTTCCTCAATGCCAGCTTCTCCCCATGTTCTTACTGTTATCATATCCAATGTTACACCATAACCATAATTACCGGTAGCAGTAAAACCAATTTGATAGGTATCGGTTAAATTCGGCAGGGTAATCCATTCACGATCCCAATGATTCATATAGTCTGTCCTTAACCATATTTTATGCCAACCGTGATTAGGACTTTCACGATAAGCAAGATAAAGTTCATCAACGTCATCTTGGTAATTCTCCATTGAGTAATAAAAATCCACGACTGCTGAATCTGCATTGCCGAGTTTTAAGATAGGAGAAATCAAAGTCGCCCAATCCTCACTTTGACTATAAAACAAAGCATTTAGGTCACCGTCCTCTTCTAATCCTTCATTGATTTCGTTATCTGCGTTGTTCATGTTGCCATAGGCCGTAAACCAAGGTCTGTAGCAGCCATTGAACTCTTGCATGAAGGGACCTATGCCGTTGTTAAAATCCCAGTTCCATGGGAATGAGGTAACTTCCTGAAAGTCAGGAATGTCAACTTGAACGTTATCGAGATAAACTCCGTACCCACGCTGTGTTCTAACGATAAAGCAGATTTGATAGTAATCACCTGTCGGAAGGTCGATTTCGGCATATGTCCATGAATTATGTGCCGAGTTGAAAATTTTAGCAATGGTCCAAGCATCGTTCACACTTTGTCTGTACCCGATTGAAAGTTCATCAATGTCACCATCCCAATTGGGGTTGGCAAATCTGAAAGAGAGTTTTGCATGATCGTAAAATCTGAGGTCAAAAGCGTAGGTTACCAATGTGTCATATACACTATAGCCGTCTGCGAAGCAGTAAACGAAATAGTAGCTGTTGTAACCACCGTTAATCGGGGAACTGGGCTCATCAGGTTCGTATGTAACGTCCCAATCCTCAGTCCAATGCAAAAAGAAATTGTGAGAACCGGGGTTGCTGGAACCTTCGAAACCTTCGATAGCCGGAAATTGATCAATAACCTGTGCTGACAGGCTCAAGCCGAGAACGGCAACCAGCATAAATGATAAAAGTTTTTTCATAGCATAAATTTTTAGTTGTTATTAAATTTGTTATTATAAGACTTACAAGATGTCATTAAAAGAGTTGCAAAAGTACAATATTTTTCCGAATTGAACTTTTATATTTGTGTAGCACAACTGCCTTTTTTGCAAGAATAGCAATTTTTATTTACATTTATGCATGGATAAAATCTATTCCATTATGTAAATCCGTGGCACGCGCCGCGAAATGGATGTGAGAAGTTCGTAAGGGATTTTCCCTACCGCCGCCGCAAGGTCGTCAATGCGGTTCTCTTCGCCGTAAACAATGGCTTCGTCTCCAACATGCACATTCTCTATCTCGGAAAGGTCAACCATACACATATCCATACATATTTTCCCGATAGTTCTCGCGTATTTCCCTTTCACATAGATTCTTCCGCGTCCGCAGCCGAACTCGCGGAAGAAGCCGTCAGCATAACCGATAGGTATTATACCTATTTTTGTGTAAGAATCGAGTTTTTCACTCCGATTGTAACCGACTGTTTCTCCGGGATTTACGATTTTTATTTGGGTTATGATAGTTTTTAGCGTTGCCACATTTTGCAAATGCCCCCAGTCAGACCCCACCCCCGAAAAGCCGTAAAGTCCGATGCCGAGCCTCACCATGTCGAACTGCGCTTCGGGAAATCGCGTGATGCCGGCTGTGTTGAGGATATGTCTCAAAATGGGATAGTCGAAAGCGGACATTATTGTGCTGCTCATGCGTTCAAACAATGTAATTTGTCCTCTTGTGAAATCGTCCTCTGATTCGTCCTCCGCCGCAGCCAAATGGGAAAAAATTGAGGCTATGCGGAGTCTCTTTTCACTTTTTACCATTTTTATCAGCTCCGGCAAATTATATTCGTCGAAGCCTAAGCGGTGCATTCCCGTATCTAACTTGATATGGATTTTAAATTGCTTTATATCAGGATAAAAAGAAAGGGTATCAATAAGTTTTTTGAGATAATGGAAATTGAAAATTTCGGGTTCGAGGTCGTATTTCACGAGCGTGTCGAAACTATGCGCTTCGGCTCCGAGAACAATAATCGGGGTTTTGATGTTGCGCCGCCGCAAATTGGCACCTTCATCTCCGTATGCTACAGCCAAATAGTCAATGTTGTGGAATTGCAGTTCATTGATGAGCTCCGCATCGCCAAGTCCGTACGACTGCGCCTTCACCATAGCCACCATTTTGCAGCCCGGTTTCAGAAACGACCGATAGTAGTTGAGATTCTGAATTATGGCTGGCAGGCTCACATTGAGAACTGTCTGGTGTGTCCTCATCAGCAGCCTCTCCACAATGCGCTCAAAACGATAGCTGCGCGCCCCTTTCACCAAAATCGCCTCACGATAAAATTTGATTTCAGGCAACTGACTTATCAAATCACCTGTTTTCTTGAAAAAGAAAGTTTCAATTTGAAGTTTTTCCTTGAAATATTGCCGGTTTGCATAAAACCTATCACCAACGGCAATAAATCTTGAGAAATTGTTTGTTTTCAAAATGGTTGCAATTTCTTCACAATTTTCCCCAGTAAGTTCGCCCGCCTGTTCAAAATCCGACAAAATCAGGCTTTTCCTTGAATATTGTTTCTGCTGGTTCAAAAAATTGACGGCAATCCGTAAAGAGCTGAAATCTATGCTGTATGTATCGTTTATAAGAATAGAGTCGTTGACCGCCTCTTTGAGTTCCATACGCATATACATTGCCGACAGGTTGGCTAAATGCTTATTAATAAACTGGTTGGAATAGCCAAGATGAAGCAGCAGCGCGACACAGTGCATCGCATTTTCGCACGAAGCGGGGTCGTTGAACGGAATTTCGATTAATTGCCCGTTTATCTCAATTTTTGTATGATCACCAATGGATTCTTGCGATGTTATTCTGTAAAACGCACTTTCTGATTTTCCCCACGAAATTTTTTCAATTTCAGAAAATTCAGGATTTTTAAGAGTGTTTTCAACAAGAAGATGATCTGCACAAAATATTAATTGTCTGCAATTTGTGAAAAGTTTCAGCTTTTCATGCAGTTTTTCTTCATCATTTTTGAAGAATTGCGAGTGAGCGCTGCCGATATTTGTAAGGATTCCGATTGTAGGTTTTATCACCTTCTCCAAAGCGTCCATTTCACTGGGTTGGGAAATCCCCGCCTCAAAAATTGCGAAGTTGTGCTCCGGCTCAATCTGCCAGACAGAAAAAGGCACGCCAATTTGGGAGTTGTAGCTGTTTGGGTTTCTCACCACATTAAACTCGCCGGCAAGCATTGTCGAAAGCCACTCTTTTACAATGGTTTTGCCGTTGCTGCCAGTAATCCCGACAACAGGAATGGAAAACTGCTCACGGTGCACCGCCGCAATTTGCTGCATAGCCACGACAGCATCAGCGACCTGTATGAAGTTACAGTTTGGAAATTCCTGCTGCAGCGTTTGGATATTCCCGGTTATGATAAAATTCCGGACTCCTTTTTCCGCAAGGGAGCGTATGTATCGATGCCCGTCGTTGTTGGAAGTCTTAAGTGCGAAAAAAAGAGAGAATTGCGGTGTTATCAGGCGGCGGCTGTCAAAAAGCAACTGCCTCACTTCGAGCGTGCCGTCAACAATACTGACAGCCTCCGCCTTGACAATCTCCGATATTTTGGAAATGGTTATCAAAACCTCTCTTTTGAACTGTTATTTCAGCACACCGAGTTCCTTGCCAACCTTAGTGAATGCGGCAATGCACTTGTCGAGGTGTTCGGTTTCGTGTGCGGCTGAAATCTGTACGCGGATACGAGCCTGTCCTTTCGGAACCACAGGATAATAGAAACCTGTGACGAAGATGCCTTCGTCCTGAAGTTTCGCGGCCATCTCCTGTGAGAGTTTCGCATCATAGAGCATAACAGCGCAAATTGCTGATTGTGTTGGTTTTATATCAAAGCCAGCTTTCTGCATCTTTTCGATGAAATATGCTGTGTTGGCGTGCAGTTTGTCTTGCAGTTCGTTTGTCTCAGACATCATTTCGAGCATTTTGCAGCCGGCAGCAGCCACCATCGGCGGAATTGAGTTTGAGAAGAGGTATGGGCGTGAGCGCTGGCGCAGCATATCAATGATTTCCTTCTTGCCTGTTGTGAAGCCACCAATCGCGCCGCCGAAAGCCTTGCCGAGGGTGCCTGTCAGGATCTCAACTTTTCCGCGAAGGTTGTACTGTTCTGTAACACCGCGGCCTGTTTTGCCCACAACGCCCGCCGAGTGCGACTCGTCAACCATGACCATTGCATCGTATTTGTTCGCCAATTCCACGATCTTGTCAAGTGGGGCGACGTTGCCGTCCATTGAGAATACGCCGTCAGTGACAATGAGGCGGAAACGCTGTGCCTGTGCTGCCTGAAGCTGTTTCTCCAAATCGGCCATATCGGCGTTGGCGTAACGGTAGCGCACGGCCTTGCAAAGGCGGACACCGTCAATGATGGAGGCGTGGTTCAAAGCGTCTGAAATGATTGCATCCTGATCGGTGAGCAGCGGTTCGAAAACACCACCGTTTGCGTCGAAACACGCGGCATACAAAATAGTGTCTTCCGTACCGAAAAACTCAGCGATTCTTTTTTCCAATTCCTTGTGCAGATCGGAGCATCCGCAGATAAAGCGTACAGAAGCCATACCGTAGCCGTGTGTGTCGAGAGCCTCTTTCGCGGCGGCGATAAGTTTCGGGTTGTTGGCAAGACCAAGATAGTTGTTTGCGCAGAAATTCAACGCTTTACTGCCGTTTTTCAGTGTAATTTCCCCACTTTGCGGAGAGACTATGATTCTTTCGTTTTTGTACAATCCGGCTTCTTTTATGTCGGCTATCTCTTTCTGAAGATGTGCTTGGAAATTTTGATACATGATATGATATTTTTTGAGGTTAATATTTTTTTTAAGGACGGCAAAGTTACATTTTTTTTCTGATTTTCCCTTGAAGCGGACTGATGAAAGTTTTCGGTGAAACAGAAGAACTACTTAGCCTGCCATGTCAGTCCGACAGTGAAAACCGTTGCCCCGTCAGAAGATGTCCATGTGTACGAAGTGCTTCCGGGCTGTATGTTATAGCTTTCAAAAATACAATTTGCCATAATGTCGTCAGGGTCAAGACTGCCATCCTCATCATAGAACTTGATATAGTATTTTTCATTATAATCCAAAAGATAATTCACACTATACCAAGTTATTGGAAAATCAGTCCCGGCAATATTCTCCTTTGTTGAAGCGGTATAAAGTTCCTCGCCGCCGTAGGTCAGGATTTTGAAATATATGTCGGGGTCGGCGCCGCTGAGCAAGCCCGTATCCCAAGTATCGCCGCCGCCATCTGTCATTGGTATTTTGGTGAGCTTGAGATAACTGAGCGTGAATTTCGAAGGTTCTGACAAGGTGAACGACTGCGTGAGTGATGACGAAAGTTCGTCAGAATTGTATGCTATCAATATAAGCGTATATGTTCCCGTTTGGCTGCAAACAAAAGATGGATTCTCCTCGGTGCTCGTCTGCGATGTGTAGTCGGGTTTCGTCAATGTCCACAGATAGTGGGTTGCATTTGAAGATGTGTTGGTGCAATTTATTGTTGTCGGCGCGAAACTGCCGTTAGAGCTGTTAATGTTAAAGGAGGCTGTGGGCGGGGCAGCGGGGTCGTCACTGCCGGAATTGGACAACAAAACAGTGAATATCTCCTGAGCCTTTGCTTCATCCTTTGAATTAAACGCTTTCAACTCAAGCCGGTATTGCCCTGACTTATTAAGAGCTATTCTCGGATTTTCATCACAAAATTGAAGATGGAAATATTCGTCATCGTTTTTGAATAAGTTCCATGTGTAATGGTCTGCATTGACAGAATTGTTTTTCACCAAAACTATCGCTTCAGAATTATCATTATTATATGAGATTTCGTATGAAAATGCTGCAACAGGCTTCTTTTTGCATGATGTCACCAAAAATGGGAAAATTATAATGAGCAGAATGATGATTTTTTTCATAATAATCTGTTTTATAGATTTATAACTACACCTGACAATAGTATTAAAACCTCAAATAGATGTTTGTCGGGGACACACCATCTTTAATTGTTGAAAAAGATATTCCGAAAACGGATATTTTCTGGGAAGTCTGCGGCAGTGCTCCGTCTTCAGCAAAAAAGCGGCTTTTCACAAAATCATTATTGAAAAAATAGAGTTCCTTATAAACACATTGTGACGGAAGATTCTGATTAGCAAAACGGTACAAAGTATTATCCTCAACTGTCTGCATTTGGTTCAACTTGGTGATATAATACTGCAACGCCGGAAGTGTATCCCCAAAAAGGGCGTAGCCGCCATGTTCGAGAGCTACCGTAAACTCTGTGTTGTAGCGATTCTGCAATAACTTTGTCTTACCAATATCGGCTTTGAAAACAGACCTATTCTTAAACTTCACACAGGAATCTTCAGTTGTCCCATCAGGGAGGAAATCTTCAAATCTGCATGAGACCGAATCTATTGGAAAAGCGGCATAGTTATAGACAACAGTATCGCGAGACAAAGAAAAACGGTAAATCTGAGGGGCACCGGCGCAAACAGCGCAAGCGAAAGTATTCTGCGGTATTATATCTGACGGGAATTTTTCAGCATACAACTCTTTTTCCAACAGTTTTGAGTCAGTCTGAATATAACCTGCCATCTTAATTTCATTTTCCGTAAAACGAACCTGATATGCCGCCCAACGTCCGTGTCCCGACTCCGTCTCCACAAAATAATTGTACGGAGCTTTCAAATCAGCCTTGATATTGTTCAAATATGCCTCATAATCCACTATAAGCCAATTCTGTTTTTCATTTTTTTCAACAATTTTAAAAATCTTACTGAAATTGTCATCAAAGAGAAGGTTTTTCACATGTTTGTGTTGTTTTAACGCCCTTTTCAACAGATCAAGGCTTTCGGATGCAGAAAAAATATTGTGGTGCCATGCAAAATAATACTTGCGGTAATGCGTGCCGAACTGATAAATCTTATTATTGTCATATTCAATACAATTTCTGCTATCTATCTGCAGCACTTTCAACAACTTGTCAAAATTCCAATAGGTCATTACAGCCGAGTGCAAAAGCACGGTCTTGTCTTGAACAATATGTCCCGACACCACAATTTCAGCATCCTTATTGGTGTTAGACACCGGCAACTTATCCAAAAATGATTGGAAACCGGCAAAAGAGCCCATAAAAAAAAGCTCATTCATATACGGCGACAATTTTGTAACATTTTTGACAAACGGCGCAGCATCGTTGACCTCAAAAATAAAAAATGCGTCATCAGGCACCGTTTCTATCAATTTCGCATTATCCTGCCTGAAAAAGTTATAATAAAAGAAAATTCCTGCGGCAACGCACAAAACTGCGGCGACAGTCACAATTACAAGCCATTTTGACGAATTTGAGGTTGTTTTTTTCATTTTTCAGCTATTATTTTAATAAAACATCCGGATTCTTTAATCTAAAACGATACGGCAACTTGGCATCCTCTCCAGCATAATCCACACCTACACGGGGCAACTTCAGAACTTCATTTTCAGGTATCACCAAACCTCTATCTTCCAACCAAACCATATCAGATGTAACCGGCTGGAAATCATACTCTGTCGTAAGCCCCAACAATTTTGAAAAGCGGCCGGGGCCGTCACCAATGGAAGGTTCAATTTTATGCTTTGACGTCCTTTTCAACATCAACTCCTCACCATGTGTCGGAAAGAGGCCGCGGAGCAGGACAGCATCCGGCACACCTGACACATTGGTTACTATATTTGTGAGATGATGCATTCCGTAACAAAGGTAAACGTATAGAACGCCACCCTCCTCATACATCGTCCCGTTGCGCTTGGTACGGCGCCCCCCGTATGCATGTGAAGCCTTGTCGTTAGTGCCTTTATAAGCCTCGGTTTCTGTAATTACCCCCCCCGCAAGCTGGCCTCCAATCTTGGTGAAGAAATATTTCCCGATAAGATTCTCAGCAATAAAAAGGACATCCTCGTTAAGAAAATATTCCTTGTTAATTTTCATCTGTCAAAAGATTATTTCCTGCAAAAATAACGAAAAAAGGCCATTTTTATAAAACGGCCTTCAAAAAATTCACTTTATTAAAAATGAAAAGGTTGAATTTACTTACATGTAACTTCAGCTGTTACACTATGATCCTCAATACCAGCTGAAACTGTTGATTTTCCGTTGAGGTCGCTACATTTCTTCACACCGTTGCTACGATCTTCCTTTGTTATCTCGTAGGTTGTTGTTGATTCCGTAACCATTCCGTCGACAGAGGCTTTTGACGTACATGTACATTTTTTCGAACAAGATGTCGAAACTCCTAAAACAAAAGTAATTACGCTTAATGTTACTAAAAATTTTTTCATGGCTTTAAATTTTATTTGTAAATAATTTTCTACAAATATATATATTTTTTTAATATACAACATTAAAAACCGTTAATATTTGCAAAAATTGGAGGAAGAAGGAGCAAAAAACCTATAACTATAAGAAAAAGTACAAAAGGAACAATAAATTTGAACCATTTTGCATACGGGATGCGGGCCACGCCCAAAACACCTATCAGCACCCCTGAAGTGGGTGTTATCATATTTGTAAAACCGTCACCGAACTGAAACGCGAGAACAGTAACCTGCCGCGACAGTCCGATAATATCGGAAAACTCTGCCATCATGGGTATCGTTAAGGCCGCTTTTGCAGAGCCGGACGGGATTATTATATTCAACAGATTCTGTATCAGATACATAACACCCAAACTTCCGACCTGTCCAGATCCGTTCATTGCCTGCGAAATGCCGTAAAGCATCGTATCAATAATTTTTCCGTCTTCAAGAATGATGATAATCCCCCCCGCAAGCCCGACCACGAGAGCGGCCGTCAGAATATCACCGCACCCCTCCAAAAAAAGCCGTACAGTCTTGTCCAAACCAAATCCGTAAGCAATGCCCGCACACACTCCCATCGCGAGAAACAGAGCCGCAATTTCCATGACATACCACTGATAGCCTAAGACACCTGTAACCAACATAAGCACTGTCATGAGCAAAAGCGACAAGATGAACGAATGGACTGACTTATACGCAGAATATGCGCCCAAAAGCAAAAAAATCGCAGCAAATACAGGGAAAAGAACAATTTTTCTGGTAACGCCGCCCACAGTAATATCAGTGAAAGTGTATTTCACAGAAAGGAATATCATAATGGCAGAAACCGCCGCATACACAAACCATGTGAACTTTGTTGACTTTACAACGACCTCATCATTTTCACTTTGGGAACGCTGCCGCCAATATTCATCAGCCTCATACATAAACGATTTCTGCGGATTCCTTTTCACACGCGCAGCATACCAGAGCGTGAACGCAACCGCCAAAAGCGTAAGCAGCAACCAACAGGCAAAACGGTATTCCAATCCAGAAAAAGGCGGAAGCCCCGAAAGCCCTTGGGCAATTCCCAAAGTGAAAGGGTTGAAGACAGCGCCTGCAAAACCGACATGCGCCGCCACATAACACATCAGCACCCCAACCACAGAATCGTAACCCATTGATATTGCAAGCGGTATAAAAATCGCCACAAATGCTATCGTCTCCTCGCTCATTCCGAAGACTGCTCCAAAGAGACTGAACATTATCATCACCAAAATGATTATCAGATTGTTGGTTCCCACAACTTTAAAAAAGCGGTACTGCTGCAAATGCCTCAACTTGCCGAGAAACGCCATAATACCCGTATCCACAGCCTTTGTGGCATTCATAACCCAAAACGCGCCGCCAATCATCAGAATAAAAACAATAATACCGGAAGTCCTTTCAAATCCACGGAAAAAAGCGGCGAAAACCTGCCAAGTCTGAGGCACATTTTCAACTTGATGATAAGAATCTGCAACCACAACGCTTCGTTCGGAGCCGTCAACCGTAATAGTCTGCCTGCCGAACTCACCACCGGGCACGAACCACGTTGCAACAGCGCACAACACTATTATTATGAGAACTATAGTAAAAGTATGCGGGATTTTAAGTTTCTTCATATCCTACAATCTCTGTTTCACAACTTCAAACAGTGCAATACCTGTCGCAACCGAAACGTTGAGAGACTCTATCGTCCCTTTCATCGGTATTCTGACGGAGTCATCGCAAATGCGGAGATAGTCCCATGCAATTCCTTCATATTCGTTGCCCATAACAAGACATAGAGGTTTTGTGAAATCCTTTTCAAAATGGAATTTCTTTGCCTTTTCAGTTACAGCCACAACTTCAATTCCGGAATTTTTGAGAAAATCAATGACATCAACGAGATTGGAATGTCTGCAGACCGGTATTTTGTTAAGTGCGCCTGCAGAAGTCTTCACAGCATCTTCATTAATTTGGGCACCTCCTTTCAGAGGCAGAATAATGGCATCAACACCGGCACACTCTGCTGAGCGGGCAATCGCCCCCAAATTGCGGACATCTGTAATTTTGTCCAAAATAAGCAGAAAAGGCACTTTTCCCTCCTCATACAACATCGGGACAATGCTATAAATATCCTGATACTCAATAGATGACACAAAAGCCACCACCCCTTGATGATTTCCGCGTGTATAACGATTCAACCTTTCGACCGGCACATATTGGAACGGGATTTTGTTCTGTCTGACCTGAATGAAGAAATTCTTAAACAAATCACCGCTCAATCCTCTTTGTATCAAAACTTTATCAATAGTCTTACCACTATCAATTGTTTCCAGAACAGCACGAATACCGTAAATAATCTGACTATTTTTATTATCCTCCATAACTAATCTGTAAGCGATAAATTTCTC
Source organism: Bacteroidales bacterium (assembly GCA_017964755.1). Classification (GTDB taxonomy): domain Bacteria; phylum Bacteroidota; class Bacteroidia; order Bacteroidales; family WCHB1-69; genus RUG11942. Next base: position 11,442 of record JAGCRI010000152.1, read on the forward strand.
TTGTCGATACCCCATAAAAGCTTTTCACGAATCACTGAAAAGAAATCAGCGGAGAAGAAGCGGACTGAATTTATATGGAATTTTTCTTTTGTAATAATGATATTTGAACGATGAGGCAGCAATGTTTTATGAGAATCGACAGAAAGCGAAAACTGTCTTGTGCGGCTCTCAACCAGTATCCTGATATTAGCGGAGGCCGGCAGCACGATAGGGCGCACGGAAAGCGAGTGCGAGGCTATCGGGGTAATCACAACCACATCGGCGGAAGGGGGCAAAATGGGGCCGCCGCAACTCAAAGAATAGGCCGTTGACCCGGTTGGTGTAGCAACTATAAGCCCGTCAGCCCAATATGTGTTGATCTTTTTGTCATCCATCCAGACAGTGATAGCATTAATTGAGCCATCAACTGAAGGGTGTATAGTAACATCGTTGAGTGCGAAATGGCTCGGGAGCGGTTCTGGGGAATCGCAGGTTACGTGCAACAGCGCCCGTTTTTCAATTTCAAATTCGCCGCGAAGCAAAAGTTCAATGCACTCGTTGAAATTCTTTCTGTTTATAGATGCCAAAAAGCCGATTCTGCCTGTATTTATTCCGATTATAGGGATTTCTGTATCGCCGACCATATTTGCCGCATCGAGAAAAGTGCCGTCCCCACCTATTGAAAAAAGATAGTCAACGGCTTCGCCTGAAATCAGTTCGTTTGTACAGGAAAATGTCTTGTAATAGCACGAATCCCAATTCTGCTTCCATTCTTCATAAAAAGGCTCATAAAGTACAAGTTCACAATCATTTTTCTTCAAAAAATCGAAAACATTACATACAAAAGGAGCCGCCTCTTCAGAATAATTCCTTATATAAATTGCAATTTTCATCATCTATTCAAAAAAAGAGACCACCTGAGATGTGGTCTCTTTTCATATTTGCAAGTATTATGAATGTTAATGTTTCACTACCTTGAATGTCTTGACTACCTCTTTGCCGTTATTGAGTCTGAGCAGATAAACGCCATTTGCGAAAGTACTCATATCCATCTGGCTTTCTGTGGATTCGATTACCTGAACCTTGACAAGTTTGCCATACATATCATAGCAACGCGCTTCTTTGACATTCAATTTTTCATCGAACACAATGTTGATAATGTCATTTGTCGGGTTAGGATAAACTACAGCATTAAGTTCTTCTGTATAATCTGCATTATCGTCAATACTGACAGAGCTGATGAGTTTCAAGATGATTGTACTGTCGCAGCCGTTAGCGGCACCACCATAGTATGTATGTGAATATTCGCCTGAAACCTCGTATGTATTGTCAGTAACATCCCAATGGTAAGGTTGATTCGTAATTACCGTAAAGACTTCTACGCTCGGTTGGTTAATGGTGAGGTGGAGTATCACGGTGCTATCGCATCCTACACTATTGCCGCCAGGAACCAAATATTCATAATCACCTGTTTCGGTATAAGTTTCAGAAGTCAGTTCCCAACGATACTCGACGCAAGCTGTTTCGTAGATATTAGAATCTGTCGGCATGTTAATGGTGAGGTGCAATGTGCCGATGCTGTCACAACCTACACTATTACCATTATAGAGCGTATCAATATAGTCACCTGAAACTGTGTATGTCTTGCCATTAAACGGCCAAACGTATGAAATACATTCTTCAATTGTATCATTACCCACACTCGGCATATTGATTGTCAAGTGCAACGTCACGACACTGTCGCAGCCTACGCTGTTACCACTATAAAGCGTATCAACATAGGTACCTGAAACCGTGTAGGTCTTGCCTGTTTGTGCCCAAGTATATGAACTACATTCTGTCACATACAAATCGCTATCAGACGGATAAACAATTGTGAGGTGCAACCACGCCGTACTGTCGCAGCCGTATGAATTCTTTGTGTCAAAGAAATAATTGCCTGACTGTGTTCGCAATTCGTTATTCCAGTAATATGGTCCGCAATTCGTCAATGTAGTATGGCTTTCAGAAGGATGGTTTATTGTAAGGTCTAAGTGCATAATAGAGTCGCAGCCTGCAGCATTTACTATAGTGTCATAGTAATGGCCACTTGTAATCAAATCCTTGCCCTGCCATGTGTAAGCGACACAAGCTTCAACTTTAAATGTGGCGTATGTTGCTTTTGTGATGGTCAGATTCATAGTCACCAAACTGTCGCAACCTTTAACTGATTGTAACAACTGTGTATAAGAACCTGAAGTTGTATAAGTTATACCATTCCATACATACTTTTCGCATTCAGTGTGTGAAAATGTATGTGTTATCTTAGCCGGTTGCGCAATAGTAGTTGACGTTGAAGCTGTACAACCGTTGTCATCAGTCACTGTAACCATATAATATCCTGCTTGGACTCCACTGATAGCTGCACTACTCTGACCATTAGACCAAGAATAGCTATAAGGAGAAGTGCCGCCGCCGACAGAGACAGAAGCATTTGCATCGCTTCCGCCGTTACATGTAGGCATTTGCGAAGTCATTGAAAGAGCAATAGCTAATTTCTCGGTAATAGTTGCTGTGGTCGCAAATGTACAGCCGTTAGCATCAGTTACGGAAACCATATATGAGCCTGCCATAAGATTGGTGGCTGGTTTGACTGTATTTGCCGGAACGTTAGTGAATTGTCTTACAGCTACAGACAAATCATTTGTATTATACACTGCCACTGAATACGGAGCCGTACCGCCGTTGACAGTAATGTTAACAGAGCCTGTGCTCTCACCGTTACAAAGGACATTAGTAACTGAAGTGGTAGCGTTCAGTAATACTTGAGGTATTGTAAGGTGCAACGTCACAATACTGTCGCAGCCGTTTGACGCACCGCCTGTCAATGTGTACGGATAGTCGCCTGATGCGCTGTATGTCTGTCCGCTCAACGGCCATGTGTATGATGTCTGGCAATCGGTAACATAGACATCACCATACTGTGTGTAATTGATTGTCAGTGTAAGTGTTACCGTACTATCGCAACCGTTTGTAGCAACAAACTGTTTAGTATAGACACCAGATTTTGTATATGTGGTGCCTGCCCAAGTGTATGAGTCACAATCTGTACGATTGATGCTTGTGGTTATTGCAGCAGGTTCTGTCAGTTTCACGCTTGTACTGGTAACAACGCAGCCGTATGCGTCTGAAACTTCAGCCACGTATGTGCCTGCTGCAAGACCTGTAGCAATCTTGCTCACATTCTCGCCTACACTTGAAAACGCCTTGACAGCTGAAGTCAAATCGGAAGTCTCATATACATATATTGTATAAGGTGCTGCTCCGCCTTGTCCGGTAACTGTTACTGAACCGAAATCTCCGTTGCAGGCAGGATTTGTACCCGTAACAGTTACTGAAAGCAGTTGTACCGGCAATGTAAGGTGCAAAGTGACAATACTGTCGCAGCCGTTTGACGCACCGCCTGTCAATGTGTACGGATAGTCACCTGATGCGCTGTATGTCTGTCCGCTCAACGGCCATGTGTATGATGTCTGGCAATCGGTAACATAGACATCTCCATACTGTGTTTTGTTGATTGTCAGTGTAAGCGTTACAGTACTGTCGCAGCCGTTTGTTGACGTATATTTCTGTGTATATACACCACTCTGTGTATATGTTGCGGTTCCCCATGTATAACTGTTGCAATCTGTTACTGAGAAACTGCTTGTTATGGCAGCCGGTTCTGTCAGTTTCACGCTTGTACTGGTAACAACGCAGCCGTATGCGTCTGAAACTTCAGCCAAATATGTGCCTGCTGGAAGACCTGTAGCAACCTTGCTAACATTCTCACCTACTCCTGAGAACGCCTTGACAGCTGAAGTCAAATCGGAGGTCTCATATATATATATTGTATAAGGAGCTGCTCCGCCTTGTCCTGTAACGGTTACTGAACCGAAGCCTCCGTTGCAGGTAGGATTTGTACCCGTAGCAGTTACTGAAAGCAGCTGTGCCGGCAATGTAAGGTGCAAAGTGACAATACTGTCGCAGCCGTTTGACGCACCTCCTGTCAATGTGTACGGATAGTCACCTGACGCGCTGTATGTCTGTCCGCTCAACGGCCATGTGTATGATGTCTGGCAGTCGGTAACATAGACATCTCCATACTGTGTTTTGTTGATTGTCAGTGTAAGAGTTACCGTACTGTCGCAGCCGTTTGTTGACGTATATTTCTGTGTATATACACCGCTCTGCGTATATGTTGTGGTGCCCCATGTATAACTGTTGCAATCTGTTACTGAGAAACTGCTTGTTATGGCAGCCGGTTCTGTCAGTGTTACGCTTGTACTGGTCATAACGCAGCCGTAAACATCAGTCACCTCGGCCAAATATGTGCCTGCTGCAAGACCTGCAGCAACCTTGCTCACATTCTCGCCTACTCCTGAGAATGCCTTGACAGCTGTGCCCAAATCGGTAGTATCATATACATATATAGTATAAGGTGCTGTTCCGCCTTGTCCTGTAACGGTTACTGAACCGAATCCTCCGTTGCAGGTAGGATTTGTACCCGTAGCAGTTACTGAAAGCAGCTGCGCCGGCAATGTAAGGTGCAAAGTGACAATACTGTCGCAGCCGTTTGACGCGCCACCAGTCAATGTGTACGGATAGTCGCCTGATGCGCTGTATGTCTGTCCGCTCAACGGCCATGTGTATGAAGTCTGGCAATCGGTAACATATACATCTGCTGTCTTCGGATAAATAACAGCCAAATGCAGATTAATTGTACTATCGCATCCTGCCCCTACTGTCTGGAGACTTTGTGTATAAACACCTGCAGCTGACAGATTGACAAATCCATTTGAATTATATTGATCTCCCGAACAAATTGTATCATAAATATCAACATTGTAGTCAGGCTCAATAGTAAGGATGAGTGTTACAATACTGTCGCAACCTTTTGAAGTCTGAAGATTTTGGGTGTATGTATATGTCTTAGGAATAGAATCTTCTGTACGGATAGCGAAGCCCATGCCAATGTAAACTTCTCCATGACATACATTGTCATAAACTGTGATCTTTTCAGTATCATTAACTTTCAAATGCAGTTTCACGATACTATCGCAACCTGTAACAGCTGTATATGTGTTTGTATATTCGTAATCACCAGGAGTTTTGTTCTTCAAACTTGAGATACTGAAACCGTAATTATTATATGGTGTGGATTTACAAACATCATCGTACAAATCAACTGAGAAAATAGGATTGACATGCAGATAAAGATTTACAGTACTATCGCAATTGTCTGACGATGTCAGATGTAAAGTATGAAGACCTGCTATAGAATCATTAAAACCATTCTGCTTATATACATCACCCTGACAAATAGTATCATACAAAGTAGTTGTGTAACCAGGTTTAATTACAAGGTCAAGTGTTACAGTACTATCGCAACCGATAGCGGTCTTCAAGACCTTGACAATTTGCTGGGAATGTGTGTAAACTGAACCTTCCCAACTATATGACGAGCAAGCCGTATCAGCAAAAGCATATGTAATCGGTGCCGGCTGGTCAATCAGGAGCGGGCTGCTTGTTATAACACTATTCAGAGAGTCGTATGCATAAACGACATAAGTACCGGCAGGAAGCCCTGTGGCGACTTTCTGAATACCAGGTTGTACACCTGCAAACGCCTTGACTGCCATTGTCAGATCGGAAGTTTCGTAAACATATATTGAATACGGAGCCACGCCGCCGGAAACAGTTACATTTACAGATCCAGAATTGTCCCCATAACAATTCGCATCAGCAGCGCTGGCGGTAATCGTCATCGTATTCGCTGTAATTGTCAGATGCAGGTTGATTATACTATCGCAGCCGTTTGCAGCCTGATTTGCCAATGTATCAGAGTAAGTACCTGACAATGTGTAAGTTTGTCCGTTCTGAGGCCAAGTGTAGGTCATAACTGCCACATGATAAATTTCATTAACAGCAACATTATTAATGGTCAAATGCAATGTAACAATGCTATCGCAATTATTTGCATTTTGCAACGTGTCATAATAATCGCCTGACTGGTTATATGTCAAACCTGTCAACGGCCAAGTATAACTCACACATTCGGTAACATTTACGCTTGAATATGTAGGCTGATAAATTGTCAGATGAAGTGTGGCTACGCTGTCGCAACCTGCCGCAGTCTGCAAATGCTGGCTATAGACACCTGACTGTGTGTATGTAACGCCATTCCAAATATATTTGTAACATGCGCTATCATAAAAGTCTTCAGTGATTTTTGAAGGACGGGTAATAACAGCAGTAGCTGTAGCAACACAAGAGTTAGTGTCGGTAACAGTTACAGAATATTGTCCTGGTGCAAGAGATGAAATGGTATCTGTTGTCTTACCGTTAGACCACAAATAGGTGTACCCGGGTGTACCTGCCGAAGCCGATACAGTCAATTTTCCATCTTCACTTTCATAACAAGTAACATTTTGCTGTGCTGAAATAGTAGCTATAAGTTTAGTCGGCTGGGTGATTGTTACGGTATCAATATGAACACACTGGTTAGCATCGTGTACATATATGATATATGTAGAAGCCGGTAAGCCAGTGGATGTCTTTACTGTGTTAGCCGGAACCGCATGGAATCCTTTAACAACAGTTGACAAGTCTGAAGTATCATAAACATAGATGTCATACGGAGCATTACCACCATTTGCAGTAATACTTATCATACCTGAATTATCACCATGGCATGTTACATCATACTGTGATTTTGTTGTTGAAACGACAGTGGCTGGCTCTGTAACAACAGCCGAAGCAGTTGCCTGACAGCCAGTGGCGATAGTGGTAACCTCCACAGTATAAGTTCCAGAACCAACGTTGTTCAGCATGCTTAAATTTCCGACCACCGAACCATTGGTATCTGTCCATGAATAATTATAGTCGCTTTCAATTCCGAGCAACGAGCCGAGGTCAATTGCAACCGCACCGTCCGGCTCACCTTTACAACCGGCATTGGTTGCCTGCAATGAGAAAGTTGGCAAATCATTTATTGTGAAAATTCCGTTGCCTGTACCTGGTGAACATTGGCCGTCTGTCATAACACTATAACGGAAAGTTCCTGAAACAGTCGGGGTGCCGCTTATAACAAGGGAATCTCCTGCAACAACAGCTGAAACACCTGAAGGAAGTGAAGGATTCCAAATCACTGTAGCTGTTGAGGCGCCGCCACTCCATTTATATGTTATGTTTGTAAGACTTCCTCCAATACAAAATTCTTGGTTGAGTGTTGCCGAATCGCTCACCAAAATAAGAGTGTCAAGCTGTTTGATTTGCAATAAGGCAGTATCATAAATAGTAGGGCATGATGCATTGTTTGGTGTCAGGTAGAATATAGCCATCAAACTGTCAATATTCTGGAAATCGGAAAGTGAAAGAGTTGAACCGTTAATGCTTGTGATTGAATAGTTGAAATAAGGTATTGCACCGGTTACCGGCTGCACATTTGAATAATTGTTGCCAATGCCATAATTCCAACCGGATGTTCCCTGTTCAGAGCTTCCGACATTAAACAGCTGCACCTGATTGGCGCATACTGTGTCGTCCATCATAGTGGCAAGGTCAAATACAGGATTTGCCCTGATTATCCATTCAGCGAACTCAGACTTCACGACTGTCCATGTCGCGCCGCCGTCATTTGTCTGCACCAAGTTAACATATATACGGATTGTATCACCTGCCTGAGTAGGATAACCTCCGACAATTGCATTGACAGGAACGTATGGTGTATTGTACGGGACAACCGGATTTCCGAGTGTTGAGATGTCAGCCCACGGGCTCTGCTGCTGAATATTGTTATGCAAAGCATATTCATAGCTCCATTGGAATTTGTTGACTGTTGAATCATAACCTGAAACTGTAATATTTGTCATTCTTACAGAATCGTATGAGATACAAACTGTCATATCCTGAATATCACGGGTGTAGGATATTGAACCCGCAGAAGGAGCTATCTGCCAAGTGTAATTCTGGATCTTGCCAGTTGAACATGTATCGCTATGTCTCAAATCAAATGTAACCTGACCTACGAAAATGTCATTCCCGTTAATCAGCACCGGTACACTTGGATTCGTCCACGTAACCCAATTGCCGCCGTTAATGCTATACTGCAGCGGGCAGGTCGTGTCAACATTAACTCCCGGAACAGGATTATAGACTATAATTTGCAAATTGTCGTCATATTGGATTGGGCCGTTATTTGGGTCAGGGCTAACAGTGTATGATGCTGACGGAGCCCCCTCGCAAGCAAGCACCAACATGACGGTGTCGCGCGCCTCGCAGTAGTTCCAGTCAGTGGCCACAACAACATAGCCTATCACATCGCCCTCATTTCCTACAGGGGAAACTGAAATGGAAGAACTAAGTGACGATGAGCCGTAATCATAATCAAAAGGAAAATTTTGCCCGAGTTTGTAATATTCATAATCGATGTAAACATTATCAGTATCTGAGGTTGTCAGTGAAACTTGCAGTGTGGTGCTTTGTCCCGGGCAGAGCTGTTCATCGGCAAGTGTCATTGAAGCAGTAAACGGGTTTGCCGCTACAACCGCTGTTGCCGAAACGGTAATACCAAGTACCACATCGGTAACTGTTACCGTATAAGTTCCTGCCACCAAATTGGTTGCGGTAGGCAAAATCTGTGTCGGACTTGTAGGGGACCAAGCGTATGAATAGTTTCCGCTACCGCCAGTTGCCGTAACTGTAGCTGAGCCGAAACCACTACCACAAGAATTGTCATTCGTTATGGCTGTAATGCTACATAGCAGAGAGTCAATAACATGAATAGTATCGGTAAAAGAAATCGGGCAACCGTTACCGACAGTAGTATATGTTACAAGGTATGTACCTGTCTGTGTCAGCGGGTTAGTCCCATACATGAAAGAAGAGCCTATGAAGATATTTGTGATTTCAGAATTTGCAGGGGTAACCACCATTGTAGCGGAATCAGCGCCGTTGCCCAAAATATGCGAATAGACATTAGATATTGCATTACCTGCCATCAGTTCAATATAATAGCCGTCTGGCACAGCCGTATGCGTGGTGCGCACGGTGAGATAGAGCACGCGGATTGTGTCTGGTCCGACCGTATGGATATTAGGATCGTTCATAGCATTCACAACACTTGCTATGAAAATTGTATCCATAACCGTTCCTGGCGTATAGAAAGGACCAATGTTAAACCCGTGCTGCGCATACGAATCGCCTGGGCAGATTGTGTCGTAAACCTTATCAAGGTACGGATAAACTTGCTGTACTCCTTCCCATACGGAATATGGCTGCAGAACATTAGCCGCATCCTTATCCTTGTACAGGTAGTCAATCTGACCGACGGTGAAGCTTGCGCTTCCACCCACTCCAGTCAATTCACCGCCACATGGGACAACAGCGGTTTGGGCTTTTGCGAATGTTATTGTAATAAGAACAATCGTAAAAAAGGTAATAAATCTCTTCATAGCGATATTGTTTTTCTTTCTAATTTTCATTCTTTTAATGAGAAAACATTTTCCCATTATTATATAACTTGCAAAGATAGTAATTTATTTGTAACTTTAGTTGTCAAAAACACATTGTTAATATTTTTTTTTAGTTTTTTTCTTGAGTATATTGATATATCAAAAAAAATTGTATCTTTGCAGCCTCAAAAATCAATTTGGGCGGTGCTGTAGCTCAGTTGGTAGAGCAACGGACTGAAAATCCGTGTGTCACTGGTTCAATTCCCGTCAGCACCACGAAAGCAAACCCTTGTAAAGACTTACAAGGGTTTAATTTTAAATTGACAGATGATGGAACCCATTATCATAGCAGGGCCCTGCGCAGCCGAAAGTCGTGAGCAGCTGTTTGCAACGGCGCAGCAGATCTGCAGCCAATTTTCTGAAAAAAACTTGCATCTGACATATTACCGGGCCGGAGTATGGAAACCGCGAAGCCGTCCGGATGACTTTACCGGTGCCGGCGACAAGGCGCTTGCATGGATGCTCGAAATAGAACACTCTTACGGATTCAAACCGTGTGTTGAGATTGCACGTCCCGAACACGCCGAAGCCTGTCTCAATGCCGGAATCAAAAGTTTCTGGATTGGCTCGCGCACCACCGTCAACCCATTCATTGTGCAGGAGCTTGCCGACTCGCTCCGCGGCTGCAAATGCACGGTAATGGTAAAAAACCCCGTGACTCCCGACCTTAAACTTTGGGCTGGCGACATTGAGCGGTTCCTGAAAAACGGGCTGACTGATATAATCGCGATACACCGCGGCTTCACCCAAAGCAGCGAGAACATATACCGCAACGCCCCTGTGTGGCAGATTCCAATAGAATTGAAACTGCAGTTTCCTGATCTTCCGCTTGTGTGCGACCCCTCGCACCTCACCGGGGCACCGAATCATATCGCCAGTGTGTCGCAGCTGGCCTTAGACTTCGGATTTGACGGCCTGATGATAGAGACACATCATAACCCTGAAGCCGCTCTCAGTGACAGTTCCCAGCAAATAACACCCGCCGAACTCACAAATCTGCTCTCTTCACTCGTATTCAAATCCAAAACATCATCACCTGCCGAAAATGAACTCCGCAAACAGCGCACATTAATAGACAATATCGATTCACAAATCGGGGAACTCCTTTTAAAGAGAATGCAAGTTGTTGATAATATAGCACTTATAAAACAAAAAAATAATCTGCCTCTCGTGCAGCCTTCACAATGGAGCAAAGTTGTGGCAAACTACAAAAAAAATGCCACTGATGACAAACACTTTCAGGATTTCATTGACAAATTCCTTGAAATACTTCATCAACAATCTATTGAAAGACAAACAAAAAAATAAGAAAATGAGCATAGAAGAAACAGAAAAAAGAATAATTGAAGAATTTGAACTGTTCGATGACTGGATGGACAAATACAATTACATCATCGAATTAGGTAAAGAACTGCCATTGATTGATCCGCAATACAAAGACGAGCAACACCTTATAGCCGGCTGTCAGTCGCAGGTGTGGCTGCACGCCGAGCTCAAAGATGGTCTTATAATTTTCACCGCCGACAGTGATGCCATCATCACAAAAGGCATTATCAATC
>JAGCRI010000153.1 GCA_017964755.1 Bacteroidales bacterium
GTTGGGTTGAATGGTATTGCAATGGTAGCGTTATTAGCCGAAATGTTTGTTTGTTCAAGCCTGTGCACTAACATTTTCCAGTTCCCTGAAACAATTTCCCAGTCTGTTTTTTCAAGTTGCTGGTCGAAATTAGAGCACAAGAATCCGCGATTCCCGTTAGCCTTCCATTCCAAACCATCATTTTCCATAACCTGATAAAAACTATGCTTTATTTCACCATCATCGCTATCATTAAATCCAACGGCAAAATCCTTAGTCTGCCATTTGTTTTCATCAAGCATAATTTCCGTATGTGGAGCGGCGTCTTCCACATCATTTGCTGTATCAAATTCAGCCTCCCAAAGTGCTTTCCACCCTGATGCCGTGGTCGCGCAATCTGACCGGAATTCCAATAGAAGTGAATTTGAAGTTGAGGTTACAGTTCCTGGTGAAACAGTATTCCAGCGGCCTATTAACGGGGAATAAACAGAATTTCCGTCATAAATCCATAGGAAATCGTAATCTTTTTCCAATGCAAATTCTGAAAATGAAAGCGTGATTTTTTTTGCGTTTGGTATTTCAATAAGATAAAGGCTTCTTTCGTCGCAATTATAATCATTACTTTCGCCACCGCTGTCAGTCAAAATTCCGGAGGTTGCATTGAAAACCTTAATCTGAGGATTCGGATTCAGCAACTTATAGTAATAATTCCAATCCCAATATGGGCCGGGGTCTGTGTGTGTTTGATTTGGGAAATGCTGGTGTCCGCGAATTTGTGTGCAAGCTGATTGGCCGCCAAGATTATGTGTCCCTACATTCAGGCAAGTGCCGTCATCAAGCGTGTCCCTATAAAAAGTACGGTGCGGGTTGATATGATAGCGTGAACAGATATTGCGTACAAGAGCTGCTGAAGAATTATACATAGCCGGCGTGAAAAAGCTATAGACATCACCATATGCCTCATGTTCTATGCCGATAGTATAGCCGTTTTCGGTTCTGACGTGCCACGCCTTATCTTTTTCACGAACCATTTGTGTGATCTGGCCGTCTGACGAACGGATAACGTAATGCGCAGAAGCACGCGCCCCAACACCATTGTAGGTGCAGTTCTGAAACCACGCTATCGACCCCGCGTATGTACCTGAAGTATAGTGGATTGTAATTGCTGAAATATTCCGCGACTCCATTGCCGTGTAATTGCACGAGCCCGCTGGATTCCAAATAGCAGGTTCATAATCAGTAGCTGCGCACGCCTTGCCGTCTGATAACCTTACTTTAGGTGAGCGAAGCAATTCTATCCGTTTTCCAAATATCTTGTCCATATTGATATTTCGCTGAGGCACTTCATATTTTGAGTTTGTCTCGTAGTCAGATAGAAATTCAAATATTGAGTAGATGTAGCTCTGCATAGGATAGTTTTCTTCCCAGTTATTATCAAATGGAAGTTCCGAGAGTTCGATAAGAATTGAGGTGTAATTTTCTATGGAATCTGAGTATATGCCAAAACGTTTTTGTAATTTATCGAAAGCAGACGCGTATGCAATAACCCCATCTTGTGGTGAGGTTAAGATATCGGGCAAAGGAACTCCTGAAAGATCTGAAACCATTGTGAGATTGTCCCTGAAAATCCCTTTCCCATCTAATGTTAGTCCCATAATGCCGTACGTTTTTGGAATATCGTCCGCGCTGCCGATATCCTTTTCGTTGTAAGGGACAAAATTAAATCGAGTGTAATAGTAGGAGATGGCTTCCAGAATACCTCGCGGCAGCCTCGGATATTTGGCGTATGCTTTTCTGAATACCGGCTCAGCCTTTTTGTATGCCGAATCCACATGACGTTCAATAGCCGCCTTCCGCTGAGTGAATACATGCTCGCCTAAATCCACAGAATTGTAGTTGTAACTTGTTGATTGTGAGTGACAGAATGCTGCTACTATCATCAGCAGTAAGGTCAGTGTTAATTGTTTCATTGTCTTCATGGTAGTAGATTTTAGTTATTAATATTTTATCATTGCAAATATAATTAACTATTTGTTAAAAATCAATAGTCTTTGCAATAATTTAACAAATATTAATAAATCGAATCTAACTATTTGAATAAAAGACAATAAGAATCGTATCGTTCCATGACAAGGTCAGCATAAGTGGCGGCGTGTCGTCCTGGATAGTATCCGCACTTGACAACTGGGTCGGTGTAATACTCCTTTTCAGCCTTCAGTATCAGATATTTTGAAACGTCTTCCCAAGAATTGGAATTGTCGCCATATTTTGAGCAGAGACGCCGTGCATCTTGTATGTGGCCGGGGCCTGAATTATAGGCAGCTGCCGTAAACAACATCTTCTCGCGTTCATCGTTAATATCAGCAAAAAAACGTTGTATTGATTTAATATGCCTAACACCTGCAATAATCTGCTCTTCTTCCGAAGAGTTTTCATCAATGCCATATTTTGCGCAGGTGGCAGGCATCATTTGCATCAGACCGAAACTTCCGCCGAGGCCGTACAAGCCGCTGTAAAATTTTGACTCCTGATACATTATAGACATCACAAAACGCCAGTCGAGACCGATTTCAGAGGCATGTTTCCGTACAATATTGTCGTATGGTGAGATGTGCCTTGTTTTCACTTTGGCTTGCGGAACATTCTGCACTCTCGATTGTTGGGAAAAATATTTTCTGCAAAGTGATTTATATTTTTTGGAATTGACAAATCTTGTCAGCCAGCTGTTAATCTGTGAATTAAGGGAATCATTTTCACATCTGAGGATCCATTGCCTCGGATAGGGGGCACCAATTTGTTTTAAGATAGACAAATTAGGATAAAACTGTAGGAGAAGAGCTGCAGTGTGATAGTCGGAAGCAATATAACTAATACGTTCATTGTCAAGCCAGTCAAAGAGTTCTTCAACAGAAGCATAACTGCTTTTTTCTATTAACCAACTGGCAGGTGACAGCAGTGAATCCGGGATAATGGCAGTGGCAAAATTTGCCGGAAGATAAATAGTTCGGATTGTGTCGTCTGTAACTGAGCTCTTACGGGCACCAACTAATACCGGATAAGTTGTGTCAAATGGTAATGATTTGCATACCAATGAATTGAGTAATTCGCAATGTGGAATTTCCATCGCAATTATATCATAATCCTTCTTTTTTTCTTCATCTGCAATACTATATACATTATAATAATCGCATTCCACATCAATATCAAGAGCAAGATTCAAAGAATCCGCCAAAATATTCAGAAGTTCATACTGAAAGCCAAGCGGAATACCACGATAGACAAAATAATCAGAATAATTGGCAAAAAGAAAAACTTTTAGCGAATTATTTTTTACACAATCTTTATAATAATGTTCTGTTTTATAATTCTTTGCTGGAAAATGTAAGTAAAGAATCAAAAACAGGCACAAAGAGGAAAGTCCAAGTAAAAGAAAGGCTGACCTGCTATTTTTCAAAGCCACAACCTAAAACCAACTACTCAGGCAAAACCAAAACTGTAACTTCCACAGTTTCACCTGGTTCCAATTTGACTTGCGAAGTTCCCTTATATGGCATATCAACCATAGTGGAGTCGTTAATGAAAAACGGACGTGTGGTGGTAACCACTATATCAAGCGAAGCCTCATACTTGAAAGTCCACTCAAAAATGCCGTCAGAATTTGTGTATCCTTCAGCTTTCGCGAACTCGGCGTAGTTTGCGTTGGTGCCAATCTGAACCAACGCATCGGTTGCAGGCTCTTCTGCGTCTTGTCCGTTTTCAGAAAAATAGACTCGGATTAATGCTCCGCATGAAGTGTCTTTTTTACATGCAACCGCCAAAACGACTATCATTATGACGAATATGGGGAAATAGAAAAATTTTTTCATTGGACTTTATCTTTATTTGTTTTTACGAATTGCAAAGATACTAAAAAAAGCATACATCGTGCAGTTAATGAAATTAAAATCATTCGCTTTTTATAATCTTAAAAGTTTTATAAGATTTTTTAGTGTTGACAATGCGAAGAAAATATGTTCCAGCAGGAAAATTATTCAAAAAAATTCTTGTAACCTCTCCTTTTAACTTTTGGGTAACACATTTTTGGGCATACATATTATATATATATACATCTGCACCTTCTAAAGAGTTGCATGAAATATCAATATAATCCTTGGCTGGATTTGGTGTTATTGTAATATTTTGTAAATCAATATTTTCATTTATTCCAATTGTCGGGTCATAGATAGTGAGAGCAAGGACAATGGAGCTGTCACAGCCTTCAGGCGTTGTAGTCATGTAGCTGTAAACCCCAGATTGTGTATAAGTTTCGCCAGTTACGGGCCATGTGTAAGTATAAGGAGCATCAATCTCTTCGTACAATGCGGCTTCCGGCTTGACTGTAAGCAGCAGCACTGTGAGGCTGTCTTTGCTTGCACCAATATTTGAGTGGGTGTACGAGTGGGTGCCTGGGGACAGCAGATTGCCGTCAGCAGTAAATCCGAATTTGTTATATGTCCCGTTTCTGCAAATTGTGTCAGAAATTGTTGTTGTTACGTATGTATGCAAAATAGATGTGTCAATGCGGTCAATGACTTTGAAGGAGTACGAAATGCGTGCATATCCGTCTCCGCTGTGGCCTGTTTCAGTTGAGCCAGTGGTAGTTGCGGCGAAAGATGAGTTACCGGATGAAATTTGATAATTAGTTAATAGTGAAGAATTTATGTAGCCTGAGCCACCGCCGCCTGAACCGCGGCGATAGGAACTGCCGCCGCCATAAAGGCCACCGCCACCTCCTCCTGTGGCGTATCCGGAACTCGAGCTATAATAACTTCCGCCGTAACCAAAACCGCCACAGCCGTACGAAGAGCTATAGCTTGAGTATCCGGCTGAACTTTGGGAGCCGCCATATCCATAGTATGAGTAGCCCGTTCCTGAGCCGCCTGAACTGCCTCCGCCATAGCCGCCCTGATAAGCATACGATGAGCTTGTTGAGCAATAATGGTATCCGCCGCCTCCACCGCCTGCGACTAAAAGTATTTTGTTGATATTTGATGCACCAATGCTTTGTAACTGATTGTTAGTCAAAGAAATGTGTGTTGCTCCACCTCCGCCGGCACCATAATAATAGCCTGTGCCGCCGCCGTTGTAACCACCGCTGCTTGAACCGCTGCTGTTGTTGCTGTATGTGCCTTGCCCACCTACATATACATACACGGTTTGCGTGGCTGTTATAGTGTATGTGCCTTTTGAATACCCTCCCTTGCCGCCATATCCGTAGCCGTAACTACTTGATGAATAGTATGCTCTGCCGCCTTGCGCGCCCCAAACTTCCAATGTGTATGTTCCTGCAGTCAGTGTGTAGCTTTGCGATGAGCCTGTGTATGCGAAATTTTTCTGACCAACCTGATTAGTGTAAACTGTGTCGTATTTCCATGTGTACGTATACGTGGTGCTGATGCTTTGGGCATTCATAGCCGATAGAAAACCTAACAGCACTATTGTCAGCAAGTTTTTTTTCATCTTTTTTTGTTTTTAAGTTCAAGGCATGCCCGACAAAAAATATCATCATGCCATGATAAATTGTACAACAAAACTTACTCTTGCAAAATACAATTTGCGACTGCAAAGTTACTCAAAAAAAGACACAAAAAAGCATGAAAACGCTACAGCCATAACGGTTTTGTAGCGTTATAAAATTATTTACATCTAATTAATTTTATGATAAATTTATGAATTTATAATTTTTTATTTTGCAATAACGATTTTTTGTGTTTTGAAAATCTTTCCTGCGCTGTTAAAATTGATGAAATAGGTGCCTGACGGGAGTGAGCTAATTGAAATTCTTGATACTTTTCCCTTTAGTTTTTTTTCGAGGCAGAGCTGCCCATATAAGTTATATATTTTCATGACAAGGGGCGCGTCATCATCATTTTTTATATTGATATAATCCCAAGCAGGATTGGGCGAAACAATAACATCTTGTATATCAGTGTTTTCTTCAATTCCGATAGTCGGGTCATAGATAGTTAGTGCAAGTATCACGGTGCTGTCGCATCCATCGGCAGAAACAGTTGTAAATTCATAAATTCCTGATTGAGTGTATGTTTCGCCATTGATTGGCCACGTGTATGAATACGGTGCATCTATTTCAATGAAATCAGTTGTTCCTGGTTTTATGGTAAGGTTCAGAATTGTGGTGCTGTCTTTGCTGGCGGTTTGTGTAAAATGTGTGTAAGTGTGCACCCCGGAGGAGAGGGTGCTGCCGTCAACAGAGAAGCCGTATTTGTTGTAAATTCCGTTTTTGCAGACAAAATCTGTAATTGTAGTTGTAACGTATGTATAGCTGATTGAAGAGTCGATATGGTCGATTGTAAAGGTGTTGTAGGAGATAGTTGCATGGCCGTTTCCACTGTGCCCTAATTCAGTGCCGCCGCCTGGTGCTGGCATAGTAGTATTTCCTGCAATCGAATTTGCATTAGTCATATAGTAGTCAGACGTAGGTGTGTATCCGGTTGGCTTATATGATGATGAAGTCAAAACGTAACCTGAGCCGCCGGCCGAATGAGACCATGAGGTAACACCTCCGTACCAGCCGCCTCCAGCTCCGCCATTGGCCCAGCAATCGCTGCCATTTCCGCCGCCATTCCAACCGCCATACGAATAATTGTTGCAATATGTGTTGCCGGTGGCATAGCCAAAACTGCCGGCGACAACTCCCGAACCATATGACGATGTTCCGGATGAATTATAGGTGCTCCCTGTTATTGTATAATTGTTTGCAGTAAAAGTTGGTGAAGTATATCCTCCGCCGTCGTTTCCGACGTATGTGCTGCTAGCGTAATTTTTACCATGAACGCCTCCGCCGCCACCTGCAACAATAATTCTCGAATAGAAGTGTGAAGAGGAATTCCAAGTTGTTGAATTTGCAACCCCATACAAGGAAATGTCAGTTGCGCCACCGCCGCCTGTCGAACCCCAAGAGGAAGATGAACTCCCATAGCCTTGGCCTCCGACATAGACATATAACGTCACAGAATTAACCAAGTGTAATTCTCCGACTGAATATCCGCCGCGCCCGCCGAAAACACTCGCTGGATAATATGGATCATTCCCGCCTTGTGCCCCCCATACTTCCAATGTGTATGTTCCTGGAGATGCGTTGAAAGTTTGTACGCTCCCTGTATATGAGAAATCTGTTTGCCCTATTTGCCCTTTATATGCTGTGTCGTATTTCCAAGTGTATGAGTAAGTTGTGGTTATGTTTTGCGGAAAGATTTTTGCAAAAGAGCAGGCCAATACCATAAACAATAGTATTCGCTTCATAATCGTAACTTTTTGAAAACTATTTTATTATTAATAATTTCTTTACTTGGTAAATTGTGCTTTTATCGCTGAAATTGAGAAAATATGTTCCAGCAGGCAGCTTTTCAAGAGAAACTCGTGTTTTTTTCTCCGAAATATTCTGAATGAGGCAAACCTGTCCGTAGGTATTGATAATTGTAAGTTTCGTGTTGTCGCAGGAATTTTTTTGAATGTCAATATAATCCCAAGCAGGATTTGGTGTAACAATAATGTCTTGTATATCAGTATTTTCTTCAATTCCGATAGTTGGGTCATAGATAGTTAGTGCAAGTATCACGGTGCTGTCGCAGCCGTCAGCAGTAACAGTTGTGTATTCATAAATTCCTGATTGAGTGTATGTTTCGCCATTGATTGGCCATATATAGGAGTAGGGCGCATCAATTTCAATATAAGTTGTTACATCAGGTTTGATTGTGAGGTTAAGAATTGTGGTGCTGTCTTTGCCGGCGGTTTGTGTGAAATTGGTGTAAGAGTGTACACCGGATGAGAGGGTGCTGCCGTCAACGGAGAAGCCGTATTTGTTGTAACTTCCGTTTTTGCAGACTTCGTCAGAGATAGTTGTTGTAACGTATGTATAGTTAACAGAAGAGTCTATATGGTCGATGATAGTAAATGAATAAGTGATTTTTGCGTAGCCGTTACCGCTGTGTCCTACTTCTGTGCCGCCAGTGGTTGACGCGAAAGATGTATTTCCAGCATAAGTTGCGGCTGAAGTCAGGTAGTTGGAAGTGTTAAGCAGACAGCCTGCAGGGTAGTTCGAAGCCGTGGATGATGTATAGACGTAGCCGCTTCCGCCGCCGCCCGCAGAAGCTCCGCCGGACTGATTAGTTCCAGTAGCGCCGCCATACCAGCCGCCGCCGCCACCGCCGCCACCCCATGAGGTGCCTGTTAATCCGTTAGCTCCGGCGCCAAATGTCCCGCTGACCCCAGTCCCATCGGGAGCTGCGCCACCGCTTGTTTGTGTTCCCCCATAGCCGCCAGGTGAGTAGCTTGAACCACCGGAACCTTGAGTCCCGGCGTTGCCGCCGCCAACACCTCCTATCCAGTCAGAACAGCCGTTCCCTCCGCCACCGCCAGCGACAATCACGCGTGAATAAAGGTGATTTGTCGTGTTCCATGTCGTTGAACCGTTGGCAGATCCATTCAAAGAAATATCTGTGCCTCCACCTGCACCGGCATTGTCATTCTTGCCAGTCCCGCCTGAGCCTCCTCCATTCCAGCCCCCTGTAGGAGTCGTTGTCGAGGAAGTCCCATCTGAGCCCTGTCCTCCAACATGAATGTATAAAACTGCGCTTGCTGTTAGTGTTAGTGTCCCTTTTGCATATCCGCCTTTGCCATACCCCGTTGTGCAATGGCCCGACATTCCTCCTTGCGCGCCCCAAACCTCCAACGTATATGTGCCTGCAGTGGCGTTGAATGTTTGAACAGTTCCTGTGTATGAATAATTTTTTGTCCCATTCTGACTATTGTAAGTCGTGTCGTATTTCCAAGAGTATGAGTATGTTGTAGTTATATTTTGAGAATTGGCTTTTGCAATTATAGCCAAAAAAAGTAAAAATGGCGTTATTCTCTTCATAACTATAAAAAATGTTTATTTGTTAATCATGATTTTTATATTCTTTTGATAATTTTTTCCATTGTTCAAATGCAAAAAATATGTTCCTGACTGTAGCGAGTTGACAGAAATTCGCGTCTCTTTCTCTATTAGTTTTTGGGATAGGCAAATTTGTCCGTATATGTTATAAATTGTCAGGTAAAGAGGATTTTCATTGGAATATTTTATATCAAAATAATTATGAGCAGGATTTGGTGTTACACTAATATTTTGTATATCAGAATTTTCTTTTATTCCAATGGTCGGGTCATAAATAGTGAGGGCAAGGATTACGGTGCTGTCGCAGCCGTCAGCGGTTACTGTGGAATATTCGTAAATGCCAGATTGTGTGTATGTTTCGCCATTGATCGCCCAAGTGTAGGAATTAGGGGCTTCAACTTCAATGAAATCAGTTGCGCCTGGCTTTATTGTAAGATTGAGTATAGTGGTGCTGTCTTTTCCGTTGGTTTGTGTGAAATGGGTGTAAGTGTGCACACCGGAGGAGAGTGTGCTGCCGTCAACTGAAAAGCCGTATTTGTTGTAAATTCCGTTTTTGCAGACTGCGTCTGTAATTGTTGTTGTGACGTATGTATAGCTGATAGAAGAGTCGATATGGTCGATGACTTTGGTGTTGTATGAGATTCTTGCGTAGCCATGTCCATTGTGTCCTGTTTCGGTGCTGCCGGTAGTTGATGGGAATGAGGTGTTGCCTGCGTACGTTGCAGCAGAAGTGAGGTAATATGAAGAGTTTAGCAGACAGCCTGCAGGATAATAACTTGCAGTCGAGGAAGTATAAACGTAACCGCTGCCGCCGCCGCCCGGATTACCACTGCCGCCGCCGTACCAGCCGCCGCCACCACCTGATATTGTACCTGAAGAACGGTTGCCACCTGTACCAAAAGTACCCGGACCTGAATAAGAATAGCCATCAGCACCGCCACTGGTTTGCGTCCCCGGACCGCCAGCACGGCTTTCGGGATTCCCTATTGTTACACCGGAAGTCCCACCTCCTACGCCACCGTAGTAAGCAGTGAATGAACCCAAAGTCAAAGAACCGCCGCCACCGCCAGCTACAATTACTCTGGCATAAATAGATGTTGATGCTATTCGGACATCAGTTCCGCCGCCACCACCGCCACGTGGATCGCTTTGTGAAGAAGCGTAGCCTGTACCCCCACCGTTGAAAGCGTTGGTAAGTCCGCCATAATCCCCAGATCCTCCTACATAAATGTATAGTGTAGTTTGGCTTGATAAATTAAGTTTTCCAGTACTATACCCTCCTTGTCCGTCATTCGTGGAATTCCTGGCTCCGCCTCCTTGTGCCCCCCACACTTCCAATGTGTATGTTCCAGCTGCAGCGTTAAAAGTCTGAACACTACCTGTGTACGAAAAATCTTTTTGCCCAATTTGACCTGTGTATATTGTGTCATATTTCCAAGTATATGAGTATGAGGTTGTTATACTTTGGGCTTTTAGTCCAAGCATTATCAGACTTAATACAACAAGCACAAATATTCTTTTCATCATTTGTCTTTTATTCAAAAGTTATTAATTCGTTTTCACAAATTTTTCTATCCTATATGAATTTTCTGTTTCACTTATACGCAAGATGTAAGTTCCCGCTGGAAGCCAGCTGACAGCAATACGCGTCTCATTGTTTGTTATCTTTTTAGTCAGACAAATTTGCCCGTAAATGTTATAGATTGCCAAGTTATATGGGTGGGCAGATGGAACTTTCACATCAATATAATCCTTTGCAGGATTAGGAGTGATAATTATCGGGTGCAAATTGCTGTTTTCTCCTATCCCATCGGTCGGGGTGTAAATTGTGAGGGCGAGGATTACGGTGCTGTCGCAGCCGTCAGCGGTTACTGTAGAATATTCGTAAATACCGGATTGTGTGTATGTTTCGCCATTGATACCCCAAGTGTAGGAATTTGGGGCTTCAACTTCAACGAAATCGGTCGCGCCTGGCTTTATTGTCAAATTGAGTATTGTGGTGCTGTCTTTGCCAGCGGTTTGTGTGAAATGGGTGTATGTGTGAACGCCGGAGGAGAGGGTGCTGCCGTCAACTGAGAAGCCGTATTTGTTGTAAACTCCGTTTTTGCAGACAAAATCTGTAATTGTAGTTGTGACGTATGTATAGCTGATAGAAGAGTCGATATGGTCGATGACTTTGGTGTTGTAAGAGATTCTTGCGTAGCCGTTGCCGCTATGTCCTGTTTCGGTGCCGCCTGAGGTGGAAGGCATACTATTTGCTCCGGAAATTAACTGCCCGGAGGCCCCATAGTAATAGGAACCGCCGCCACCGCCTGCGCCCCATATTTGGGAGCCTGCATAGTTATTTCCGCCAGAACCGCCGGTATATCCGCCACCGCCGCCACCGGCACCGGTGTTGTCGCAATTTGCACCGCCGCCGCCAAAAGCGCCTCCAAATCCACTATAGCCGCTGGAGTGATACCCGTACCCGCCAGCACCTCCATTACGCGGAGCCTTTCCTCCTTCACCTCCAAAATTACGTATGGTTATACCATCGCTGCCATCGGTTAACCACCCGGCGCCACCGGCCGCACATGAATAACTTCCAATATTGTAACCGCTATTCCCACCATAGCCGATATTTGCCAACGGACCATTCCCATTTCCTGATGTTGAGTTAGTCGCACTGGTTGTGCCGCTGCCTACACCACCATATGCATTTTCAGCCTGACCGCCGCCTCCGCCTGCAACCAGAATCGGGTCAATATCCGAACTGTTGAAATAAATGTAGGTGCCGCCACCACCTCCGCCACAATAGTTTAACCCTTGTGAAGAAACACCTGCATTACCTCCAACTAAAACATAAATGGTTTTAGATTGTGTTAATGTTAACACACACTTAGCATACGCACCTTTGCCACCGCGCGTTCCGCCTCCTTGACCTCCCCAGCCTTCAAATGTATAACTTCCGGGTGCAGCGTTGAATGTCTGAATGCTACTTGTGTAAGTGAAGTTTTGAGACCCTATCTGCCCGTTGGTGTATATTGTATCGTATTTCCAAGTGTAACTATATGTGGTACTTATGCTTTGCCCAGATAGTTCTGTGCCCAGTGCCAATAGCAGTATAAATCCAATAATTTGCTTCAACATATTTCTAAATCCCGGTAAAAAATCACAATTTTTATAATTAATATTCATAACATTAATAAAACAACAAAAATAAAAAAATATAAAATACAAAACAGCTACAGAAAACATTTTTTTACTTTTATTTTACATCGGAAAACAATCAAAAAAATACTTGCAAAAAATATTCAAAAAATGAGTATCTTTGCGGTTCTTATAAAATGATCGGTTAAAAATAATAGATATGTTCCGGTTTGAAAACACATACGTTCTATACGCGCTTATATTGATACCGCTGCTTACGGCTTTATATCTCTTTCTCCAAATCCGAAGAAAACGGCGGATGGCTGCTTACGGCGACCTGTCTCTCTTGAATAAACTTCAGCCGGAACGCTCGCCGGCACGTGAACACACGAAGTTCGCGCTTCTTATGACGGCTCTCGCTGCTTTTATTTTCGCCCTTGCCAACCCGCAAGTCGGAAGTTCGCTCGAAAAAGGCAAACGGCAGGGCGTTGACATAATGGTCTGCCTCGACATTTCAAACAGTATGCTTGCAGAGGATATTCGCCCCAACCGTCTCGATGCCGCCAAGATGGCTCTTTCACGCTTCATCGACAATCTGCACGGCGACCGCATCGGGCTCGTGGTTTTTGCGGGCAACGCTTTTGTACAGTTGCCTATAACAAGCGACTATGCCGCGGCGAAAATGTTTGTGAATTATGTATCTCCTGAGATGATGAACGAACAGGGCACAAACATCGCTGATGCCCTTGACCTCGCCGCTGTCTCGATGATTCCTGAAGATAATGGCAATGAACAAAGTCAGAAACTTAACGCATTGACTTCCAAGGTTATACTTGTTGTTTCCGATGGCGAAGACCATTTTGATGAAGCGGTGGATCTGGCGCGGGAAGTGGCTGCAATGGGCTGCACCGTTCACACTATCGGGATCGGCTCCACACGTGGCGAACCAATACCTGTGCGTGCCGCCAACGGGTCTGTTTCTTATAAGAAAGATAATGAAGGTAATACTGTCATGACACGGCTTAATGAGTCGATTCTACAGGATATTGCGGCTGCGGGCAACGGTATGTACGTCCATGCCACAAATGCAAATATGGGCTTCGAGGCGGTGCAGGAGAAAATAGACAAAATGACAAAAACGGAACTCGATGAGGTTACTTTCGCACGCTATGAGAGCAAATTCCAGATTCCGCTTATCATAGGACTTATCGCTCTTTTCGCGGAAATGATTCTGCTTGGTGTGAAGTCGCGCAGTAACTTAAAAAAATTGTTTTCCAATATGCAGAATGTCTTCAAAATCAACTCCGCCGCTTCATTTTTGCTCGTTTTACTCATGGCTTTTTCAACATCCCTGAACGCACAGTCAACGGACGGCCGCGCAGAGGTAAGGCATGGCAACAATGATTTCAATAAGTCTGAAAAATATAGGCAGGAGGCAATGTCGTTGTTGGAAAAAGGCGGAAATATCAATGAACGCAAGTCGGGAGAACTGATGAAAAAATCTGCCGAAGGCTATCAAAGTGCTGAAACACAGTATCGTAAGGCGTTGGAGTTAAACAGGAATTATGACAAGGCCAACTACAATCTTGGCACGTCATTATATAGACAAGGCCGCTACGAAGAGGCAGCTCAATATTTCAAAACCGTTGCGGAGCAGCCTTCTTCCGATTCAAAACTTCGCGCAAAAGCCTATCACAATTTGGGCAATTCTCTCATGAAACAGGAAAATTATGGCGAATCGGTCAAGGCTTTCAAAAATTCTCTAAAACTTGATCCTTCTGATTTGGATACAAAATATAATCTTGAATATGCCAAACAAAAACTGAAACAACAGGAGCAGCAACAGCAGCAGAACCAGCAAAATCAGAACCAAGACCAGCAGAATCAGGACCAGCAGCAAAACCAAGGCGGTGAGGGGAATAATGATAAAGATAACAAGGATAATAAAGATAATCAGGACA
>JAGCRI010000015.1 GCA_017964755.1 Bacteroidales bacterium
CCATCAAGTTATATACCCCCAGAAGAACATTGGATTGAGGACAGCACCGGGATTGTATGCGTTCAGTATGATTCAGCAACAAATGAATTTCGTTATGGTCCACATGCCTCACATATAAAATGGAAAAAGTGGAAAATAACAACTCCTTATGATTGTTTGGCATGTGCAACTAATAGCCCTTACTGTGAGTGTTATTGGTTTGGACGATTCAAAAAAAAGCGAGCGTCCCAATGGATAAAAAACAATTTTCAATGTGAATACGAATATGTCGACAGAACACGTAGCGGTTTGATTTGGACGGTGAAAATCTATTCAAAGTCGGGAGAATTGCTTGAGGTTCATAAAAGAGTGTTGATAGGTTATTACACAAAAATCATCAATTTCCCGTTCAATGAGCAGAAATGACAACCAACGGCTACAGCTACCGCTACACCTCTCAGGCAAGGAAAGAGATGAGGAAACTAGTTTTAGTTGTTTCACGCCACGGTACTACAACTCCTCCCTCTCCATTTGGCTGAGCGTGGATCCGCTCGCGGACAAGTACCCGAATTTGAGTCCATATACCTATTGTGCGGGGAATCCGGTGAGGTTGGTGGATGAGGACGGGAGAGAAATTTTCCCACACCAGAATTTCCGAGGTACTGCATATGCAGCAGTTCACGATTATCTTCTGAAAAATAATTCGTCATACAAAAAAATATGTTCACGTTTTGCATCAACCAAGAAGTTTAACCTTTATCTAAATTGCAACGAGGGTGTCATACCTGACGGCAAGGAAGGATATACGAAATATAGCTATAAATACGAGAAAAAAGGAGCCCCGAATATATATCCAGGAATTACAGTTGTCATTACAGAAGCAACCTCAACAGAAACTTTTGATCCACAGAAAGCACAGGAAGAGGTCTCACTTTGGCATTTCTATATTGTAATTCATGAAATGATTCATTCTAATGAATCTCTGGATTATTCAATAGCCCAAAATAACATGAACCATAATGGTTTTATGGATTTGATTGGATGCCAGATAGATCTATGGAACAATCTTAATAGCGATTTGAAATTGGGTTTAACTTCATCGCAAATTGAGGAATTATGTATGTATGGTGCTGACGAATCATCCTATTTCAAAAAATATATAGCAACTGCCGCTTTTGCGAATGGGACAAGTAAGGAACAAGAAATTGAAAATTATTATCGACGAGTAGAGGATTTGTTTAGTAAACATAGCAATATCGTCATTCCTAATAATGATAAATAACCATGAGAGTTGAAAAATTTTTTCTGTCAATCATATTGTTGTTATTTTATGCAAACAATGTATGTACTCAAAATATCAGCATGCCGTGTTATAGGTACCAGTCCAATATTCATTCCATCGATTCGTTACTGACAGGCGATGTAAAATTCAATATGCAGATTCGGTATTTGTCTGAAACCGAAATTTCAGTCGGCCCATTGTTTAGCAATGATACCAGCGAAAACTGTCGTTATATCACTTTTAAGAAAGATGAAGATGGGAATTGGTATGTTAAAGTAGGTGATACTTACAGGATTTTTTATTGGAAAGAAAAAGATTATTTGGCGGATTGTTGTATCCCCACATGCGAAGAAACTTTTCTATCGAAAAGAAATGTACGAATTTTGAACTCAGAGCATCTTTATCCTTTTGAGGTTCTGTTTTGGGGTGTTGTCTCATGCGATCATCCAACTTATTTATTTCATCAAACATTTGGAATTGTTGGTATTGAAAATATCCATAGTTATGATTATTTTAGAAAAGATTTTTTAGAATATCTCTTTCAATCAAATAAAGACACCCATCATCTGAAATGATGGTTATGAGTATAATACCCAAAATTTCAGACAGCAAGTTCCCCAAAAAAAGTTAATTTTTCATAGGATTTTGAAGATATTATAATAAATTTGCCAAAGAGGGTTAAAAGCATGAGCATTTTTATATGCCCAAGGATATTTTTTGAATGATTTCCGCGCTTTCTGCCCTTAGTTTTAATGAGTATTCAACTTGTTTGCCAATATCTTCAATAGTTTTGTCATCTGGTATATAAACTTGAATATTCATCAAATCCTTGTCTTAAACATTGGGAATTGCTGCTCCTGTCCTATACATCATCATCTGCTTAAGAAATAGCGGACTGTGCAGGTAGTACAGCAGAAAGTACCTGTTTATGCGTGGATTCCTTAAAACTCTGAATCCATTTGTGCAGATAGCACCTGAATGATCTTTTGTAACAATAGCAGTAGCATGTTTTTTTGTCCCTACTGAATTTCCGGCTATAGCAGTAATTATATCTCCGTCATTTAATTCAAAAGTCGCCCTGCTCGGCAGTTCGTGTACTTGATAGGTTGTTGAATTTATTATTTCAAACGAATAAGCATTGATGTCGGATAATTCAATATATTCCACAGTCATATCACTGTGTTTCAACTTGTTGCTTTTAACTTTTACAATGTCAACAATGTCACAAAGTGAAACTGTATGGTTAGAAATTTGATTAAAAATTTTCCTGTTTGCAGGCGAATAAAAGTCATAATCCATTCTGCCTGAAAGTTCATCAAAAGGCAATGCAAAAGATGAATCTGAATTTATATTTCCTGTTTTTGTAAACAATTGGAAATCTTTAATGACAGATGTGAAATCTTCATCGAGCACAGGCTTGCCGTTTTTGGTAACAATAGTACCGTTATTGGTTTTCTTATAAAGTGGAGTTCCGTTTTTATTTCCTTGATAACCTAACTTATTGATTTTCCCGAAGAAAATGGAATAAGGGTTGTTTTCTTTTATTGATTTCTTTTTTAAAAACAACAATGAGGTTTTTACGCCTGTTCCGTATGGAATAAAGGTTTCCTGTGGTAAATTGACAACACCAATGATTTGCGCTTTTTCCTTAATATAGTATCGCAAATATTCTAAAGAAGGATTTTCAAAATGTCCGTTAGGCAGTACTATAGCCATTCGACCGCCTTCTTTAAGTAATTGCAGGCATCTTTCAATAAAAAGTATTTCAGTGGGTTGGCCGCCTGTCAATGTTTTTGTTTGTATCCAAAAATTGTTTTTGTTATGCCATTTGTAGCCTAAATCGTATTGTGATAAAATCGCAGTATCGCTAATTTTTCCAGACGCGCCAAAAGGAGGATTCGTCAATAAAACATCAAATCCATCATGCGTATTTGTTGAATGTTCTGATAACAGTAGTTTAATCACATCAATATCTTCTAAAGAATTATGGCAAAAAATGTTATTCCTGATATTCGCTTCCAGTAAGAATTTCATTCTTGCGATTTTAGCAATATCCTTATTAATGTCTATGCCGAAAATCCATTTCCCGATAAGTTGTTTTGCATCGCAGTTATTATTGTTATCCATAATGTGGTGATATGCAGAATAAATGAACCCACCACTGCCGCAGCACGGATCTATCACCGTTTCACCATATTGGGGATTAATTATTTTCACGCAAAAATCGACTACAGGCTCTGGAGTAAAAAATTGTCCTTTCCCGTCCTTCTCTTTGTGTGAAAGAAATTTCTGAAAGGCAAGCCCTTTGGAGTCATTTGAAGAATCTGTCAATGATACTTCTTGTAATTTGTTGACTATAAAGCCCAAAGATAAATTTGAAAGACGGATTTTCTCATCTTCTTCAAATATATCTTTATATGTATCTTTTGTATTGTCAAATAAAGACTTGATACGTTGAATGAATGTATTGCAGGACTCACCTTTTTTTAATAGGTTATATTCTTCACTTGAAATTTGAAAAGCGTGAGAATTAGTGTTTTCATCTACTATTTTAATGAATAGGATTTTAAGGAATTCATTTAGGGTTTGTTGCGGTGACAAGCCTTCATTAGCATAAATGTAATCGTGAATTTCTTCAAATTTCTTAAGCAGATTTAATACCATAATTGCACTTATGTTATTTAAAATTCCCGATAACCTACTCTATCGTTATTTTGTGCTTCCAGCGTCTGTGGCTCCAAAGCCAGAAGGCAGGCGCTTGGCGGATTGTCGCTTCAAGAAGCGCGGTGTAACGCTTGCATACGAAGCCGTATTCTTCCTCCTGCGGCTTGTCTGTAATCAACTCTAATTCAACACTATAGTAGCCTCGTTTTTCTTTTATTACATGATAATAAAGCACGGGAATGTCATATTTTTTTGCGAAATATTCGCTTCCGTAGATAACGGCGGAGGGCTGGTTCAGAAACATTGTTTTGAACGCCTTTTCGGGGTTCGCCGGCGACTGGTCGCTGAGCATCATGTAGGCGCAGGGACGGCGGTTCTGAATATTTTCGGCAAAGACTTGGCGCACCGTGTCGGCGAAGACAACCTGCGTGCCGTAGCGGGTGCGTGCCCTGTTAATCAGCGTCTCGAATACCTTGTTACTGTTCGGCTTCCCTACGCCAATGCCATGGTGCTTGAACATACTTTCGAGTTCCAGTATCATCCACTCCCAGTTGTTGTAATGGCTCGACATCAGAATCACGCTCTTCCCTTCGTCAAAATAGCGGTTTGCCAATTCCGGATTTTTGCATTTGTAGCGTTTTTCCAACTGTTTCCGGCTCAAAGTGAGCATTTTGATCATTTCGGCGGCAATATGCGCCAAATGTCGGTAATAGTCGCTTGCTATTTGCTTTATCTCTTCCTCGGATTTTTCTGGAAAAGAGTTCCTGAGATTAGAAAAAACGACTGCTTTTCTGTATTTGAGCAGATACCGTGTCACCAAGTAAAATATGTAGGCCAATCCGTATAAAATCGGTAGTGGCAGCAGCGACAGCGGGTATAATACTAACCAGAAAAGCAGTCGGGTCAACATTGACAAATCAATGGTTACTTACCGCAGCCGCAGCCACATTTTTCGGCTTTGATGGCAGCCTGAGCGGCGGCCAAGCGAGCCACAGGGACGCGGAACGGTGAGCATGATACGTATGTCATACCTGTCTTGTAGAAGAATTCCACTGAATCGGGGTCGCCGCCGTGTTCGCCGCAAACACCGACTTTCAGTTTCGGATTCACGAAGCGGCCGCGCTGTACACCAGCCTGTACGAGTTGTCCGACACCGACTTGGTCAAGAGTCTTGAACGGGTCAGCAGGGATAATCTTCTTTTCAATGTACTCGTGGATGATTTCGTTAACGTCATCGCGTGAGAAGCCTAACGTCATCTGTGTGAGGTCGTTAGTTCCGAATGAGAAGAATTGTGCAACTTCAGCGATTTCGTCAGCCATGAGGGTTGCGCGCGGAATCTCAATCATTGTACCGTACAGGTATTCAATCTTAAGACCGAATTTGGCTTCAACTTCAGCGTGAACTCTGTCAGCGATTTCTTTCTGATGTTTGAGTTCCTTCACGTCAATTGTAAGCGGAACCATGATTTCGAGGCGCGGATCAAAACCTTCCTTCATAAGTTCTGCTGTTGCTTCGAAGAGTGCGCGGAACTGTGTTTCGGAGATTTCCGGATAAACGATACCGAGACGTACGCCACGGAGACCCATCATCGGGTTGACTTCGTGGAGACCGTCAATACGTTTTTTGATTTCTTCGTAGCTCATGCCTCTCTCTTTGGCAGTGATGCGCTGTTTCTCTTCAGTCTGCGGGACAAATTCATGCAATGGCGGGTCCATAAGACGGAATGTCAGCGGTTTGCCGTCCATAACTTTCAGAGTTCCCTTCGCTGCTTCGCGGATGTAAGGTTCAAGTTCGTTCAGAGCGGCAACTCTCTCCTCTTTTGTATTTGCAAGAATCATGTTGCGGAGTTTTTCGAGAGGTTTCTCGCTGTTTTTGCCGTAGAACATGTGTTCGATACGGAACAGACCGATACCTTCTGCTCCGAAGTTGATTGCGTTCTGTGCATCCTCCGGAGTATCGGCGTTGGTGCGGACACCCATCTTGCGATATTTGTCAACAATAGCCATGAACTCTTGGAAACGCGGGTTCTCCGTAGAATCGATCATGTTGACTGCTTCACCATAGACATAACCTTTTGCGCCGTTGAGTGCGAGGGTTTCGCCTTCTTTGTAGATTTTGCCGTCAATTGAAACGGTGCGTGCGTTCATGTCAATCTTAACGGCGTCGCAACCGACTATGCAGCATTTGCCCCAGCCGCGTGCCACGAGGGCGGCGTGTGAGGTCATACCTCCGCGTGCGGTGAGGATACCGTCAGCAGCGCGCATACCTTCAACGTCTTCAGGGTTGGTCTCTTCGCGGACAAGGATGTTTTTGATTTTCTTTGCAGTGTAGGCTTTTGAAACTTCGCTGTCGAGTGCGATTACGCCGACCGCGCCGCCAGGACCTGCCGGAAGACCTTTAGCGATGACGGTGTGTTTTTTCTCGTCAGCGGCTTCCAAAATCGGGTGGAGAAGTTCGTCCATCTGTGCCGGAGCAAGTCTCATGACAACTTCCTTATCTTCGATGCGGCCTTCGTGAAGCATATCAAGTGCCATATTCAAAGCGGCGATACCTGTACGTTTTCCTACGCGGCACTGCAACATGAAGAGGTGGCCTTCCTGAATTGTGAACTCAATGTCGAGCATGTCTTTGTAGTTGTCTTCCAAGATAGCGCGGATTTCGCACAATTCCTTGTAAGTTTCGGGCATAAGCTCCTGCATTGAGTGCATGTGCTTGTTCTGCTCGTTTTTGGTTTCGTCGTTGAGCGGGTTCGGGGTGCGGATACCGGCAACCACGTCTTCGCCCTGTGCGTTGATGAGCCATTCACCATAGAACTGGTTCTCGCCGGTGGCGGGGTTACGGGTGAAAGCAACGCCTGTAGCTGATGTTTCGCCCATGTTGCCGAATACCATAGCCTGGACGTTGACTGCAGTACCCCAGTCATCCGGAATACCTTCGATACGGCGGTATGAAACCGCTTTCTGTCCGTTCCAGCTCTTGAAGACAGCCTTGATACCGCCTTCCATCTGAGCTTTAGCGTCATCCGGGAACTCTTTTCCGAGTTTTTCTTTGATGACAGCTTTGAACTTTGTGGCAAGTTCCAAAAGTTCTTCAGCCTTTATGTCAGTATCTGACTTGTAGCCTCTCTTTTCTTTATATTCGTCAAGAATATCGTCTAAAATCTTACGGATACCGACTCCGTCAACAGGAGCGATACCTTCGGCCTTTTCCATGACGACGTCAGCGTACATCATGATAAGACGGCGGTATGAGTCATAAACGAAACGCGGATTGTTTGTTTTCTTAATCAAACCGGGCATTGTCTTTGATGAAAGGCCGATGTTGAGTACGGTGTCCATCATGCCGGGCATAGAGGTGCGGGCACCTGAACGGCAGGAGACCAAAAGCGGGTTTTCGGGGTCATCGTATTTGCGCCCCATGATTTTTTCAACATTCTCCATCGCTTTCCAAACGGTGTCCATAAGTCCCGTAGGAAGTTGGCAGTTGTTCTGGTAATAAGCTGTACAGCATTCTGTTGTAATGGTAAGACCAGCTGGGACAGGCAATCCTAACAGACACATTTCAGCGAGGTTTGCGCCCTTGCCGCCCAAAAGGTTTTTCATTTCGGCTTTTCCCTCAGCGGTCTTTCCACCAAAGGTGTAAACATACTTTACTTCACTCATTTTCAATAAATTAAAGGATTTATAATTAAAGTTTTTCTCTAAATTTTTTCAAACTGCAAAGATAAGTTTTTTTTTATTTGATATGAAAATAAAAAAAATTGTATTTTTGCTTTTTTCTGTTACAACAACAGATATTGTTTTTATTAATTACTAAAACCAAAAAGATGAAACAATTAGTCAAAGAAGTCTTACTCAAACTTTTACTCTCAACAGCTATCTTTGCTGTAGTGGTTCTCTTCCTGTATTTATGCGGTTTATTCAACTATAAGCCTATTGAAAAACTTGGAATGACATTTTCCGAAGAGTTCCAATTCGCACTTCAGATTGTGTCTGGAATTATTGGCACGGCATACGTCCTTGTGGTGAAAAACCCGTCAAACTATCTCGGCTTTCCGCTTGGAATCATCATGTCGCTGATGCTCGCTTTCCAGTTTTTCATTCAGGGATTTCCGGATGAGACCATACTTTATGTCTGCGTTTTTGTCCCATGTCAGATTTACACGCTTATAACATGGATAAAAGGGAGCAAAAAAAGCGAACAGGAACCGTTTATGCCGACATTCCTTTCAATGAAAGGTTTTTTGACAGGCATTGCGATATTTGTGGTTCTTATTTTTGCCGACATTTTCTTGCTTCAGAACAAGGTGATGGGAAATGACATTAATTTCCCGCTTGTTATGAGTGCAATAGTGGTGGCGGCGAGCACGCTTGCCAACTTCCTGTTAATCAAGAAGAAAACTGATGCTTGGTTTTATTGGGTGTTATTCTCTGTGGCGGGAGCGGTACAGCTGTTGTACATTGGAGAGTGGGTTTCGGCGACTCTGTTCGTACTCTACATTTTCATCAACGGCAGCGCGTGTGTCGCATGGTGTAAGCAGACAGCGAAGGAAAACCGCGGCTGGCTCCTCGGCAAATAACCCTCCTAACTCCTATTTCCTAACTCCTAAATTTATTTCCATGTCCCCAAATATTCAAAACAAAATAGACGAGCTCTTTCAGGAAGTCAGCAATATCAGAGACCTGAATATCAAATTCGACACATTGACCTATATTGAGCAGCAAGCTGCATATCAGCTTTGGGAGCTTGAAGAGGATATGCGTGTTGACCAGAATATGAAAAACATATAAGATATTAAGAACAAAGTTGTTATGAAAAAATTTCTGTTTACTGCTTTAGCCGTTTTAATGACTGCCGCTGTTTCATCACAAAGCCTCGAAATATTGTATAACGGCCAAACCGTTGACGGAACTGTCGAAATTGAGGTTACTGAAGTGGAGAATTTTCAGACTTTCTATTTTGATATTGCAAATATCTCTTCACGTTTTATAGATGTGCTTGTGAAAAAAGAGAATCTGAACGTTTTGGATGGTTCGGAAAATATGTTCTGTTTTGGCAACAGCTGTTTCGACAGCGAAGCTCCGGAAGAGACTTTCCATATAGCCGCCTCCGATACTTTTTCGTATGACAACAACGGAACAGATGCGTTTCACACCACATATTATGCAGGCGGGAAATTCGGAAAATCATACGTGAAATACACATTTTCCAACAATATGATGCCAGAAGATTCTGTCTCGATGATTGTGATATACAATTCTGAGGCAGCCGGTATCGGGCAGGCGGATGAGAACTCCGGAATCACTGTTTACCCCAACCCGACCACAGGAAAATTTACAGTTGATCTGCCTGAGACCATAGATGGCAATAGTACGGTTTCACTTTTCGATGTAACCGGAAAACTGTTATTCCCTTCATCTGCCACACTCATTGAAAAAAGTAAAGATTTTGATATAACCAATTATCCTACAGGTCTTTATTTTATCAATATCCAGGATAAGAATAAAAATTACAATATAAAAATCCAAAAAAATTAATCCATGAAAAAAAGTTTGTTAATCCTTATCTCATTACTTGTTGTTATTGGGATAAAAGCGCAGACGCCGCCCGATGAAGGGATGTGGCTTCCGATGTTTGTAAAGAACTACAACTATGCCGACATGCAGCGGCTCGGTCTCAAACTGACAGCCGAGCAGATGTACGACATCAACAACTCTTCGCTGAAAGACGCTATCGTCCAACTTGGCAACTTCTGCACAGGCGAAATCATTTCAGACCAAGGGCTTATGCTCACCAACCACCATTGCGGATATTCGAGCATTGCCGACCATTCCTCAGAAGAGCACGACTATCTGAAATATGGTTTCTGGGCTAAAAACCGTGAAGAGGAACTGCCAAACGAAGGGCTTACCGTTACTTTCCTGGTAAGAATGGCTGATGTTACGGGCGAAGTCCTTAATGGCATCACCGACAGCACCAAAAAGAGCGAGCGCAGCAAGAAAATAAAAGCCGCTACCGACAAACTCAAAAAGGAGAACTCTGATGACGGCCGCTACACTGTTGTGATAAAACCTTTTTATGAAGGCAACGAATATTATATGTTCGTTTATGAGATATTCAAAGACGTACGCCTTGTTGGTGCTCCGCCGAGCAGTATCGGCAAATTCGGAGACGAAACCGACAACTGGGTATGGCCGCGCCACACAGGCGACTTTTCAATCTTCCGTATCTACACTGCCCCTGACGGCTCCCCTGCAACTTATTCGCCTGATAATGTGCCGTTGAAGCCGAAACATGTCCTCCCGCTTAACATCAGTGGAGTGCAAGAGGGCGACTATGCTATGATTTGGGGCTATCCGGGCACCACCAACCGCTTTATGACATCATACGAAATCGAAAATTACCTCAAAGTTGACAATACTGCCACCATCAAGGCTTTCGACATGATTCTGCCGGTGATACGTGAGGAGATGAACGCCCGTGATGCCGTGCGTATTGCTTACGCTTCCTCGTATGCGAGCATGGCTAACTACTGGAAAAACTCAAAGGGCAAGGGCGCGAGCCTCGTCAAACTTAAAATTGCCGACCAAAAGGCAGCCGAAGAGGCACGTTTGCTGGAATGGATTAACGCCGACCCCGCAAGAGTTGAAAAATACGGCGACCCGATGAAGGCAATTGCTAAGACCTGTGCCAATAACGATGCTGATGCAATGTCGGCGTTCTGGTACTGCAACTTCTCACTTAGCCTTTCAAAAATCCTCATTCTGCCTTATCAGGTGAACTTTGAACCTAAAGATGACAAGGCCACTTTCTCTGATGAGCAAAAAGCCACACTGCTGGAACAGTACCGCGGTGCAATGGAAGGGGCTGACGCTGTTACAGAGGCCAAAATCATAGCAGCAACACTCAACCTTTTCAAAACCCTGCCTGAAAAATTCCAGCCTGACATCTACGAATACATTAACAAGAAATTCAAAGGCGATTTTGACGCCTACGCTAAATTTGTGGTTGAAAAATCCATTATCGGAAATGAAGAGAATTTCAAGAAATTCTTGGATAAGCCTTCTGCAAAAGTTTATCAGAATGATGCAGGGATAAAATATTACAGTGGAATATTCAAAGTCATAATGCTGGCACAGGGCAATTACAGGGAGTTCAACAGCAAACTTTCGGGACCGCGCCGCAAATACATTGCCGCCCTTAAGGAGATGAACGCCGACAAGCCCATGTATCCGGATGCAAACTCAACAATGCGCTGCACTTACGGAACAGTTATGGACTATTATCCGTCAGACGGTGTTCACTACAAATACTACACCACAGCTCAGGGCATTTTGGAGAAAGAGGTGCCAGGTGACCCCGAATTTGACGTTGACCCGAAACTGAAACAGCTTATACTTGACAAGGATTTTGGCCGCTATGCTGACAAAAACGGCTATCTTCCTGTATGTTTCCTTACAAACAATGACATCACGGGAGGAAACTCCGGCAGCCCGGTGCTCAACGCCAAAGGTGAACTCATCGGCTGTGCTTTCGACGGCAACATTGAAGCGCTGAGCAGCGACATTGCATACGACCCGAAACTCCAGCGTTGTATCAATGTTGATATCCGCTACGTGCTTTTTGTCATCGACAAGTTCGCAGGTGCGACACATCTTATTAAAGAAATGAATATTGTCGGGAAATAATGCTGACATACGATGCGTTCAAGGAGAATCTCGCGCTGTTGGTTGAAAGACCTGAGAAGAGCAAATATCTGCTTGCCGTGAGCGGCGGAGCCGATTCCTGTGTGCTCGCCTTCCTCTTTCACCATTTTGGGCTGGATTTTGACGTGGCGCATTGCAACTTTCATCTTCGCGGAGAAGATTCTGATAAAGATATGGAATTTGTAAAACAGATTCCATATCTTTTTGATAAACAGATATTTGTAAAAGAATTTGATACTCTAAAACTGCAAAAGGGAAGCGGCCGCTCCATTGAAATGGTTGCACGCGACCTCCGTTATGAGTGGTTTCGCGAGCTCGCTTCCGGCTATGATTATGTTGTTACAGCCCACAACGCCGATGACAACGCCGAAACGCTGCTGCTGAACCTTGTGCGCGGCACAGGCTTAAAGGGACTGTCGGGAATACCAACCCTTAATCCTCCGTTTATGAGGCCTCTGCTGCCATTCTCTTCGGCTGAAATCCGTGAGTTCGCCGCCGCAAATAACATCGCTTACCGCACCGACAAGTCGAATTTTTCTGATGTTTACAATAGAAACAGAATCCGGCTTAATGTTTTGCCCGAACTGAGCAAGATTAATCCCAAAATTATTGACGTTTTTTCACGCAATATTGACGTTTTTTCAAGACAAAACAGAATTTATGAGCAAGAAATTGAGAGGCTGAAATCGAAAGTTTTGACTTTTTGCGACAAAAAAAGCATCATTTCCATTGAAGAATTGAAAAAAACGCCGGATATTGGACTGCTTTTGTACGAAATTCTGTCGAAATTCAACTTCAATAAGTCTGTTTTGAAGGAAATTGAAGAGAATTTAGAGGGAAATTCAGGTAAAATTTTTTATTCTCCCACTCATAAATTATTGAAAGACAGAGAAAAACTCATAATTATAGAAAAGGATAAAGCAGATGAAAATGAGATTGGGATTGAGATAAAAAATGACGCAGAATTAGAAAAAAACGGATTTAAAATCACAGAAATTGACACATTTGACGAGATTTTGAAAGAAAAAATGAATAAAAATGTGATATTTGTGAGCAAAAAAAAGTTTTCTTATCCGCTTTTTTTGAGAAAATGGCAAGCAGGTGACGAATTTTATCCATTCGGTTTGAAAGGGAAAAAGAAATTGAGCGATTTTTTC
The DNA here is from genome assembly GCA_017964755.1 of Bacteroidales bacterium. GTDB lineage: Bacteria > Bacteroidota > Bacteroidia > Bacteroidales > WCHB1-69 > RUG11942. The sequence continues at coordinate 12,790 of JAGCRI010000015.1, forward strand.
AAAGATTTGAAATTAAATCTCATTGAAAAGGACGAAATTGACATTTTATGTTGCAATGATTCGATAATGTGGGTGGTCGGAATAAGGGCGGATGACCGTTTCAAGGTCTTGCCGCAGGAAGATGGGGAATTTTACAGGATTGAGAAAACAGTTTAACTTCTGAAAGCGGCGAAAATCTCTTCCACCGACAGGGCTTCCATAAGTTTCAGTTTAGTTTCCTTAAAATAAGGTATAGCCTTAAAATACCCGGCATAATGCTTACGCATTTCCAGCACGGCGCGGCGGTCGCCCTTCGCCGCAGCTTCAGCCTGCAGATGTTCGAGACAGACTTCCACACGCTCGCTGTAATCAGGAATGTTATATCCCCTACCTTGCTCAAAATCGCGTATCTGCTTGAAAATCCACGGGTTCCCGATAGCGGCACGACCTATCATAACCGCATCAACCCCATAACGTTTTTTGTAGTCAGCAGCTTTTTCAGGGGAATTGATGTCGCCGTTTCCGATGACAGGAATGTGCATTCTTGGATTGTTCTTCACCTCACCGATTAATGTCCAGTCTGCTTCGCCCGAATACATCTGCGAACGGGTTCTGCCGTGAATAGCAATAGCCTGAATGCCAATATCTTGCAGCGCTTCTGCAATTTGAACTATAGGTTTGTCGGTGGCTTCCCAGCCGAGTCGGGTCTTGACGGTTACAGGCAGCTTTACTGCCTCGACAACAGATTTTGTGAGCCGCACCATTTTTTCGGGGTCTTTCAGAATTGCGGAGCCCGCGCCCTTGCTCACGACTTTTTTAACGGGGCAGCCCCAGTTAATATCAATGAAATCAGGATTTTGCGCCGCAGCAATTTCAGCCGCCTCACGCAGCGAGCTTTCATTATGGCCGAAAATCTGTATCCCCACAGGGCGTTCGTCATCAGAAAACGACATTTTGTTCACGCTTTCGCTCACATCGCGTATCAGAGCTTCTGAGGAGATAAACTCTGAGATGACGACATCCGCGCCGAAACGCTTGCAGATTTTGCGGAACGGAGCGTCAGTTACAGCTTCCATTGGGGCGAGAAAGAGCGGCAACGGCTCGCGGTTGAATAATTCCTCAAACAGTTTCATGATAGCAGTCTTTTAAAGAGAATGTCCCAATAGTTCTTCAGCCTTGCTGATTTCTCCTTCAGTGATATATCTTCTTATCTGCGAAGATCTCACTTTCAAATCAGACAGAACAAATTCAGGTATTGTTTCAATAGCTATACCTGAATTGCGGGCGATAATTGCCGCATTTTCAAAATTTCCCTCTCCGTTTTTCCCAAAATTGTGGTTTGGCCCCATCACTATCGTTTTCGCTCCTATGGTGTCTATCAGAATATCTTTCATAAAGCGGTCGTATGTAACATCGGCAAACTCTTTTGTAAAAGGGATAACAACCACATTGTCAACGCCATTCTCTTCCAAAAGCTTGAGATTTTTCTCAAAAGAGTTAATCAGGAAAAAATCTTTTTCGGGGTGCAATACAGTTTGCGGGTGCGGGTTGAAAGTAACGAGCACGCTTTCGCCGCCAAGACGTTGCGCTGCCGCTACCATTTGAGCGAGAATTTTCGCATGGCCGAGGTGCACACCATCAAACGAGCCGACTGTTACAACCGGATTTTTAAATTCAGGCAGATTATCCAAAGAATAAAATACTCTCACTTCAATTTTTATCTTCTAAGCAAATCAAAAACAGTTTTAACAGGATTGAAAGTTTCGAGAGGCACTTCCACAAAAACGGTAATCCATTTTGCCATTGCGCCGTTCCACAACCCCGGCAGCTCCATAGCCTTCAGAGTGCGCTCACCATACGACTTTGTAGATATGAATCCCGTTTTTTCGTCTATATAATTTTTCAAATCGAAATAATTGCCTTTATAATCCTTGAAGCAGCAAACCATATCCACCGGATTGAAGTGTGTGGCTTTGTCAACAACAGCTTTCTGCGAAGGATTTTTAAGGTCTATTTGCGAACTTTCGACTATTTGTAGCGACACGGCTCCGTCTGTCACGCGCACCCAGAACGGACCGCCGCCGGGTTCGCCCTCATTTTTCACCATGCCGCAAACCCTTATCGGACGGTTGAGTTTTTCAATAAGGTTATTCCCATCAATACCGTCTATCATCAATTTCTCTTTTGCAAAGCCTATAATCTCAGACTTCATGGCTTCATCGGCTTGCCCTTCATCCAATTTGCGCAGATAGAAATCAGTTTTTGTCTTTAATTCAAGAAGATAGGCAAGCAGTACTTTTTTATAAATTACTGTTGCATTAATTTTTGATTCAGGACATACATTATCTATGTTTTTGACGATGACAGCCTCGAAATGAAGTTTGTTGAGGTTTGAAATCAGCGCGCCATGCCCTCCCGGACGGAAAAGCAGGTTGCCGTTGTCGTCTTTAAACGGCTTGTTTTCCATATCAGCGGCCAAAGTGTCGGTCGCCGCCTCCTGCACTGAGAACGAAAAATTATAGTGTACGCCGTATCTCTTTTCGTAGAGCGGCTGCACCATGGCAAGCAGAGCCTTGAATTTTTCGAGATGGGCAGGTGAAACGGTGAAGTGAAGGAAGCATGTGTTATCACTGTTTTTGGCGTAAAGCGCGGCTTCCACCAAATGCTCCTCAACAGCTGTGCGCACCATGTCGGGATACCTGTGGAAACGGAGCAGCCCTTTCGGAAGCGAGCCGTATCCAATGCCTTTTTCAGTAAGCAGATATTCCACTATCAATTTGAAATTATTATTCTTAACCTCATCATCAAAAGAAAATCCGTCTTTGCCCAGCGCCGCCGCCAAATCGTCACAGAAAGGGAATTTACGGATGTTCGCCATGAAAAAATCCGTTCTTTCGTTTGGAGCATCAAGTTCGAGAAAAGAGTATAGTTCTTTGAACATACGTGACGCCGCACCCGAAGCAGGGACAAATTTGGCAATCCTAATCTCTTCAATAAGAGAGTCGTACATCTCCAACAGGGAGAAAACCTCTTCATCTTTCAATGAAACGATTCCGTCACCTTTTGTTGCGGGACGCGCCAAATCAATCGGGGGAAAGCCCGTCTTGAAATGTTCAAACTGCTTTTCAACCGTTTCGGGGTTGCGCCCTGACTGACGAATCTGTGAAATCTCTTTTTCTGAAAAAAACATGACTAATATTTAAAAAGTAATTTATTGACTAATAATTATTTAGTAACAACTATCCCCATTAAATCCGAAAGCTGGCTGCGGCGCAGGTTAACCTGAGTGAGCTTGGCCATAAGCAGGTCTGTGAGTTCCACCTCATTGCTGTCAAGCGTTTCAAATTCTTTCATCAATTGTTCTTTAAACTTTTCCAAATATCTCAGTTTCAACATATTAATATCATTCATCAACTCATTTCCCAAAATACCGACATGATTACTCATCGAATTAACGACCACATCAAAGCGCTCAGTCCATTCCTGACTGCAAGACGGTTCTTCAGCCGCAAGAAAATCCATGGCAAACTTTTGCACCTGAGCGTCTTCGTGACGTGCGAAGAAAATGGCTATATCCTTCTGCGTCTGGGCTGTTTCTGCAATTTTAGCATACTCTTCGTAAACTTTCTGGTGCAACGGCACAGAAAAAGAGATGCTCTCTGCGAAAAGCTCGTCGAACACATATTGGTCAATTCTTGATGTGGTGTAGTCGCCCTCCTCCGTACTGAACCTGTCGGGCACAAGAACCACATAAATGCCGTAGCGCAGCAGCAGCGACAGTATCCTTTCTTCGGCGGAGGCGAGCGTGTCGAAACGCGTTTCACGTTCAGCGGGTGCCGCGGGCAGTTGCACTTGCGGCTCGAAAGTGTCATCGTCAGCTTTCTGTTTTTTCATTTTATGGACAGTCAGCTTGCGCAGCGCGACATTCAGCACATCCTCCTTATATCCAAAAATTTCTGAGCAATGTTTTATATAGTCTGCCCGCAAGATGACATCGTCAACGTCTGCAATATTTTTAACGATAGAGTTGACAAGTTCTGCACGTTTTAGCGGGTCGTCTTTCACATCCTTTGAGAGTACGCGAGCTTTGAACAGAATAAAATCGGTGGCGTTATCACTCAGATATTCAATAAGTTCAGAATCACGGTGGGTGCGGGCGAAGGAGTCAGGGTCGTGCTCCGGAGGAAGTTGTATGATTCTTGCGTGCAGCCCCGCAGGCAGCAGCATTTCAATTCCGCGCAACGCCGCCGAGATGCCGGCATTGTCGCCGTCATACATCACAGTAATGTTCTTTGTGAGCCGCGAAATCATCCGCACCTGTCCTTCTGTCAGCATCGTTCCAGACGAAGCCACCACATTTTTCACTCCTGCCTGATAAAGGGATATGACATCAGTATATCCTTCAACCAAATAGACGTTATTGTTTTCGCTGATGGCTTTTTTTGCAGTATAGAAGCCATAAAGCACATCTCTTTTGTGATAAATGGCGTTTTCGGGTGAATTTATATACTTTCCGGTTTTAGAAACGCCTTTCACGTAGTTGAGGTCGCGGCCTCCGAAGCCGAGAGGGCGTCCTGTGTGGCTCAAAATCGGGAAAATCACACGTCCGCGATAAAAATCGTAATAATTGCCTTTTTCAGATTTCTTGACAAGGCCAAGATGTTCCATTCTTTCAAGCGAATAGCCTTTGGCTTTTGCTTCGTTCACCAAGGCGTACCCAGAGGCGGGACAGTAGCCCAAATGAAAACGCTTTATTGTCTCCTCATTGAACCCGCGTTCCTTGAAATAGGCAAGTCCGATATCCCTACCCTCTTCAGTATCAAAAAGTTGCGATATAAAGAAATTGTCTGCAAAATCGTTTATGGCGATAAGGGCTTCGCGCTCGTCCTGTTCAGCGCGCTGTTCAGGCGTCTCGGGCGCATCCTCTTCAACTTCAACGTTATATTTGTTGGCCAAGTACCGTATAGCATCGGCGTATGACATCTTTTCGTATTCCATCACGAACTTCACCGCGTAGCCGCCCGCGCCGCAGGCAAAACACTTGTAAATGCCCAAATGCGGCGTCACCGTAAGTGAAGGCGACTTGTCGTTATGGAACGGGCAGATGCCGACATAACTCTTCCCTTTGCGTTTCAAGGGAATGAAATCACCGACAACCTCTTCAATTTTTACAAGAGACTCAACCTTATCTATCGTTGACCTCGAAATCATCTGTCAACCTTATATTTTTTGAAAAACTTATCGTCTTTTATAACTTTATAAGCCTGTTGGAAAGCATCATCGCTCAAGAGGAAGATTTCGTATGCCTGACCGTAGCCGTAAAGGGTGCGCGCCATCTCAAATTTAAGGTACTCCTTGATAAATTCAGGTGATTTTGTCTCATTGCGGAGGCGCTGTGCTTCGGCATGGTTTTCGCGCATATAATCCTTCATCATCTTTTCCATCTCCTCAAATTTCTGGTTTTCATCAATAGCGTTATCGTATGAATTATAGATTGAGTCAAGTGTTGTTTTCATCTTTTTGGCGAAATTCTCCATATTTTTTGCAAAATCAAAAGTAATACTGTCTTTCACGCCCTCTTTTTTTGCAAAAGCCATAAATTCGGAATACATTGCGTCATCAATATTGAAATTCTGCTTAAAATCGCTCATTGTAGGATATTTGTTTTTAAGCTCCTGACGATGGTCTTCCATATATTGCATGGTAAAATTGCCAAAAACACCTTTACGCATGATTTCATTGTAGAGAGTTGAATATTTGGTAGTGTCAACTGGAATGAAAATGTCGGGCATAATGCCGCCGCCACCGTAAACTACGCGGCCTTTAGGTGTGAAATATTTGAGTGAGTCGGGGAAGGATATACTGTCTGCGGTGAGGTATTCGCCGTGTTTTTGGCGGTTGCGAAGATCGTTGAAATAGCTGTCGAGGCCGTCATCGTAAGGTTTCTGGATACAACGGCCTGTCGGTGTGTAGTAATGTGATATTGTAAGACGAATCATGGAGCCGTCTGGCAAGTAGAGGGGTTTTTGAACGAGACCTTTGCCGAAGGTGCGGCGTCCCATCACAATGCCGCGGTCCCAATCCTGCACCGCGCCCGTAACAATTTCGCTGGCCGAAGCGGAGCCCTCGTCAACCAGGACCACTAATTTTCCTGACTCGAAGTCGCCGCGGTTGCTCGATCTGAACTGCTGGCCGGTTTTACGGAAATTGTCGGTATAAACAATCATCTTACCGTCCTTGATGAACTCATCGGCGATAGAGAACGCCACATCGAGATAGCCGCCGCCGTTGCCACGGAGGTCGAAAATCAGGCTTTTCATACCCTGTTTTTTCAGCTTATCCATTGCCGCGCGGAACTCATCGGGAGAGGTGCGGGCAAAACGTTCAAGACGAATGTATCCCACCTCATCGTCAACCATATACGAAACGTTGATGCTGTTCATCGGTATCTTGTCGCGTGTGATAGTGAAGACGAGCGGTTCAGGGTTGCGGCCGCGCTTGATAGTAACCTCGACTTTCGTGCCTTTTTTGCCGCGCAGATGTTTCTGAACCCAACTGTTGCCAATACCTTTGCCGCAAGCGACCGAAGTGTCAACTTTGATGATTTTGTCGCCAGGCAGCAAGCCCACTTTTTCTGACGGGCCGCCAACCAGAACTTCCATGATGTTGATAGTGTCTTTTATCATTTGGAATGTTACGCCGATGCCGTCAAAATTTCCCTCAAGCGGTTCGTTTGTCTGCTGCACATCCTTTTGTGGTATGTAGGTAGAGTGCGGGTCAAGCTCTTTCAGCATCTCCACAATTCCTTTCTCAACTAACTTGTCGAAATTTACAGTATCGACATATTGGTCGTTAATGCGCTCAAGCAGGAACTTCATCTTGTTGCTGTGCATAGGGAAAGAGGGGTTCTGCGCAAAAGCAAGGCTCGAAACTACAGTTATCAGCAGTGACAATAAAATTATTTTTTTCATTTTTAACAGATTGATAGTTAAATGTGTTATTCCATAATAAAAGGAATGCAAAGATAAATTTTTTTCAGCGTTTTAAAACGCATGGTCTGATTCAAATTAAAAAAAACAGCCATTAAAAAATAACAAAGGCGAACCCAATTATAGTACGCTCTCCACTTTGGGCACATACTGGCGCAGGAGTGCCACGGCGCCCGCATTAGAGGCTCTGTCGGTAATATAAACCTGACAGTCGTCAAATCCGATATTGTATTGTACCATAATGTTCAGAACCATGTACAGGAAATCCTCGTCCGTCTGGAAAGTGAACCTGTTCAGCAACATAAGTTTCCCTCCAACCTGAAGCCAGAAGTCGGCGGTGCCGGCATTTGCAACCACTGCCAGAGTGTTTTCCGGCAGCGCTTCGTCTTGATGAAGCTTTTCGTATAGGAATAACAGGAAATGTGTCACGTCATAGTCCCGTGTCTCCCTGCCCGCCAAGAAAAGGTCTTGTTTTTCCAACGAAAAAACTGCTGTGTATTCGGCTATTTCCCCACAAAACACCTCCGACAACTCCGACAAGTCGAAATAGAGCGAAAGGTATTTCTTTTTGTTGTTTTCATCAAAGATTTCAGACGGAACAAGCACTGGCGGATAATTTGCAGCCAAAACAAGCGGCTTTTCATTTCCGTCTGCCAACAATGAAAAATTCTCGAAATGTTTTATCATACTATTCCCAACTGCCGGTTGTGCTGGCTTCTGTCAGCGAACCCATCCACATATCCTTGTACTGCG
>JAGCRI010000154.1 GCA_017964755.1 Bacteroidales bacterium
AAATACCACCGCAAATTGGGGATGGATGAAGGCTTCGAGAAAGGTTTAGAGAAAGGCATGAAGAAAGGTCGAGAAGAAGGAATTGAACAAGGTAAAAATGAAAAGCTCCGCCAAATGGTTGCAGGCATGCTGAAAAAAGGCATTGATATTTCTACAATAGCGGAAATCTCCGGAATGAGCGAAGAACAAATTGCAGCGTTGCAACCTTGATTCCTAATACATTACGATATTTGTTGCGAATGGTTTGTTTCCCCGCACACCTGACGGCGTGCGTGATTACCATTCCCGCAATTCTCAGCCTACAGAGCCCAGCACACCTACGGTGTGCTGGCTAACATATTTAAACACAACCAAATAATATTGCGCCATCGCCAGCAGTCCGTTAGGACTGCGCGGCTCGGTAGCACGGAACAAATGCGGAGACCGCCATTGCGCAGGCTGTAAGCCCGCGGGTAAATTCTGCCGTACCCGTTTCGCGGCTGGAAAGTTAGTGTTTCAAGGCAAGATTGCCCTTAGCCGCGAGAAGGATAGGGCGTCCTTTAACCACACATTGCGCTATCGCGGATGTGTGGTTATCTGCACTTCGTGTGTGGAATCTCTCAGAGGTTTTGATGACTATTGTAAGATGATTATTAAAATATTATTGTGTATTGTCCACTCAGCAAAGCACATGGAAATTTAATCCTCCCAAAAATCATAGAAATTGAACCATTGTAACGGATATTGGTTCAATACGTTTTCAAGGGTTTGGGCATACTCCTCTGCGAGACGTGCCGCCTTTTTTGCAGAAGTTTCCCCTTCAATTTGCTCTATCTCAATAGGGTTCACTAAAACCTTGTATTTTTTTCCGCGTCCTTTTAAGGCGAAAAGCGCGACTGTCTTCACATTTTTTGCGGCGGCGAGGCGGAAAGCACCGCTGGGGAATGAGGCACGCTCTCCTAAAAGCAACGGTGTAAAAGTCTTGTCGCTGCCAAGAACCCTGTCACACGTCATACTCACGATGTCGCCGCTGTCCAAAGCGGCGTTAAGCGTAAAAATGTGCGAGCCGTCGTCGCTCACAGGCACCATAACGACATTGCTCTCCCCCATTTTCATCTGGCGGTCGGACTGGACATTTTTGTTTTCTCCCTCATAAACCACAGTGAAAATTTTCTTTTCATGCTGCGGAAAAGCATAGCCCGCAAGTTCAAAATTGCCGACATGCGCACCGAGAATCATAAAACCCTCGTCCATACTTACAAGTTGTTTAACATAGTCAGTTCCAACAACTTGAATGTCAATCCACTGGTTGCCGCGCGCCCACACAGCAAACTTGTCGATGACAATTTTCCCGAAAATGAAGTGGTTTCTGACAGTGGAAAAAGCGGCTTTCAATTTCGAGTAATGATGACGGCGGCGGAAATAGTAATATATTGCATTGCGCTCTTTCACGTGAGTGGTCAAATAGACAGGAATGGAAAAGGCCATAAAGAAATATCCGACCTGCACCGGTGCGAAACGCAATAAAAAGAGCAGGAAATTCCGGCCGAAGTTTCCGCCGCCGGTATTTCCCGCCCATTGTCTCGTATTATTGCTCATCTTCACAGATGAATTATTTCATTTCAGGAATGTCGCGCCAATTCCACTTGTCTTTCACTATTCCTTTTACAATCACAATAACCCCCGGGTTAGCACGCACCGCATCACGCGTCATGAACGGGCCTTTGACGGGATCTATAGTATTATGATATATCGGGAACGGGAGCGGATGCTCTTCAGTGAAAATGGCGATTTCATCTTCAGAAGAATTGGTAACGGCCGCAATATCATAGCCCTGAGCTGCACAATATTCGGCAAGTTGCTCCAATGCAGGCAGCCCTTTAACGTTTGTCTCCGCCAAATCGTGCATAAAGACAAGATATGTAGGCGTTTCCTTATTGACGTTAATAAGTCCGAAAGCGTGTTCTCCGCCGTTTGTGTCTGTCATTGTGAACCCTGGAATCTTACATCTCACCAAATCGCGAATAATGCTGTCCTTACGGTCAACATACTCGAAATTCTCAGCAAAATTCGGATCTTTATCATACATAGACATCATCTCTTCCTCATTGAAATATGACAAAGTCCCATCCGCGACATTCTTATAAACATAGACAATTGATTTCTGAGCCGGCTGGTCAACAAAAGTATCCGCAACATTGTCACCTTTCTTCCAATCGCTAAAATCAATCCACGGAAGATGACGATAGCAGATAAATTGTATAAAAAACACAGCGATCACATATATCGCAACAAGAAGCCATTGTCCGAGTATTGTCAGGCGAATATCAGGGATTGTTTTTCTTTTAAAGAACACAATCAAAGTCGGGATAATCAAACCGACATTTTTCAGGAAGGTCTGAAGGTTCGACATTTTCACAGCCTGGCCGAAACAACCGCAATCTTTCACCACACCGAAATCATAACCATAATTCACTTCGAGATGTTCCGCCAAAGCGAGCCATGCTGTGAGGAAGAGAAAAAAGGTCATGAAAAGCATGTAAAAGATTGAGGTGAGATTAACTCTGATACGGCTAAACATCATAAGGCCGAGAACCATTTCAGCCGTACTGAGGCAACCGCCGAAAAACATTGAGAACGGGTGCATGAACCCCATACCGAAAGATATGAAATACTCATCAACTTTTATGGCCGAAGCGATAGGGTCAACGGCCTTCATCAAACCTGAAAAGATGAATACCAACCCGAGTAATATTCGTATAATCTTCAGCCAAACCGCTTCTTTCTGTTTCATAACAAATCAATTTTAAATTATTTACGAGGTGATACTGAACGCTGTACCGGCATTTCTTTCTTTCTGGTCACATCTTCGCCGTTAGTGCGTGCATTCTGTTTGTTAAGTGAATTAGGTGCTGGAGATATTTTACGGGCACCGTTAGGCACACTCTTAACAAGAGTTTCAAGGGTTGTTTTGTATGACTTGCAAGCCGCAGAAAGATTCTTTTCAGCCTCTTTTGTTGACATGCCATAAACCACAAAAGGAGTCTGCCACACCATACCCGAATGGTTTGCTGTGAGCTGGTATGGGCGAAGAAGTTCGTCAACTGTGAACATATTGCGACCGCCAGAACGGTAAGCGCTCTCTTCGGAGCCTGTGGTAACTGCTACAAGAAGAGCCTTCCCCTGTATGCTCTCTTTGCTGAACATATAGAAAACATCATCTATCCACTCTTTCAGTTTTGCCGGAGCTGAAGCATAATAGAACGGGAACTGGAAAACAATGGCGCGCACACCTGCCACCTTCTCCTTGAACTCGTCAACGTTAAATTTCTTTAACGAATATAAGTCAACAACTTCAACATTCTCAACACCTTGCGCAACTTCTGCAAGTGCTTTGTTTGCTGTGGACTCTTTCAAGTTAGGATGCGCCATAAGGACGAGGACACCATTGGCGTGAGGATGCCCCTTTTCAGGTTTATCAAAATGACCATTTTCAAGCTTATCAGGACGGCCTGCCTCAATAGGTCTGGGCTGCTTTTCCGGTTTCGGCTGTGGCCCGTTTTTCTGGGCAAAGCTCGCGGACACCACAAAAAGCAGTGCCGCGAACATTAACAATATCTTTTTCATAATTCCTTTATTATCAATTGATACAATAAATAATAAGATTATTTCGCAACTCTTTCAAGCCATTTGACCATACCGAGCATAACGACCATAGAGACAATACAGACGATGGCGAATACGAGCCAGCACTGCCAAATAGGCCAATTGTTATACATCAGCGGTCCGATTGGGAGCAACAAGTTACCCACAGCGGTAGCAGCCAGCCACAGTCCCTGACAAAGCCCTTGCATGTGAGATGGAGCCACTTTTGACACGAATGAGAGTCCAAGAGGCGAAATGAAAAGCTCTGCCACAGTCAAGATGAAATACATGACTATCATCACCCATACCCCTATCTTTGCGGAACTTTGAGCCGCGGCATCCTGAGCCAAAAATTCGTTAGATGACGGATAACCCTGTACCATAGATACAACCATCAGGAACAGATATGCGATACCTGCAATAGCCATACCGATAGCTATTTTGCGCGGAGTTGAAATGGCGTGTCCACGATTGGCTAAAGCTGAGAAAATAAGCATTATGACCGGTGTCAAGAAAATAACGCAGAACGGGTTGATAGATTGCAGAATTTCAGGAGCTACAGTTGAGGTGTTGACGAAATCGCGTGCAAAATATGAGAGCGACACACCATTCTGATGGAATGAGAACCAGAAGAATATCACAATACCAAGCACAGCAAACAAAGCATAAATACGTTGTCTAATATCTGTAGCCATAGCCTTTTTCTCCTCATCAGAAATGGTAACGGCACCAGCGGATTCCACTTTCTTGCCCGGAGTTGGGAATTTAATCTTATTGAAGAGGAAAATAAGAAGAGAAATAATCATGGCAACAACTGAAGCAATAAAAGCATAGTGAATGCCATTGTTGTAGAATTGCAGGTAATCGTTGCAGAAGGTAGTCATATCGCTGATAGTATAACCGTTAGCGGTAACTTCAGCAGCAAGAGCGTTCAAATTGTCAAAATTTGCCATTGCATCGCCAGAAACCAAATATTCGTGGCACAATTTCGGCAGGTTAGCATTGAAAACCAGACCTTGGGCCTTCAAGCTCATATCACGAAGCCAAGGAGCGACTAACGGAGCAAACACCGCACCAATATTGATGAACACGTAGAACCACTGGAAACCAGCATCGCGGAGACCCTGCGCTTTTTTCAGTGCCTCAGGGCTCTCTTTGGCAGCCTCTTTTTCCAAGTTGTCGTACATCTGCCCGACAATTGCCTGAAGATTGCCTTTAAAAAGACCGTTACCGAAAGCGATAATAGCCAAAGCTACACATGTAACAACAAGCAGAAACATCTTGTTGTCAGCGTTGGCATTAATAGGAACAGCTATAATGACATAACCGAGGGCCATCACAATCAAGCCTGTAATGATAGTGCCTTTGTAGTTCTGGGTTTTATCGGCAATAATACCGCCGACCAGACTCAAGACATAAATACCAGCCAAGAAGACCGAATAAATAGTGGCTGCCGTCCCATCACTCAAACCGAACTGTGAGCAGAGGAAAAGTGTAAGTACGGCTACCATGATGTAATAGCCAAAGCGCTCGCCCATGTTGCTCAGAGCGGCTGCAATCAAACCTTTTGGATGTCCTTTAAACATAGTACATAGATTTTAATTAATAAAAAATGATATTTATAGATTTTTGGATTTCACCATAGTTTCATGTCTGTAAAAAAATATACAACCTGCAAAGATACATCATTTTTTGCAAAAAAACAAAATAATTATTGGTGGATAGATTCAAGCTGTGACGAACAAACAGATTAATTGCGGCATTCTGCAATAACAATAATTGAATTTTTTATTCGTTGGTTAATATGTATTAAAAAATATTGTGATGGAGATAAAAAATGTTTTATGCAAACTTGTGTTGACGGTTGCATTATTTTCCATGATTTCTTGTGCGAAAGACAAAATCACCCGGATATCGCCAGACGATAGTGAAGATTATATTGAAAATACGGCTTTTGACAGAACTGTGCATGTGGATTTTTCGGAAGGCGGAAATGCAGCGGTGGGCGGCACGAACAGCGATTTTACGGTGTCGGTGAGCGGTAACGGCGTGACAATTGTTTATGCGGGCAGCGAGAATGTGAAGTACGAACTTTCGGGCAGTACTGCAACCGGATTTTTCAAATTGTACAGTTATCACAAACAGGCTGTCGTCCTTAATAGTGTTGACATCACCAATCCTAACGGAGCGGCCATCAATATACAGGGGCCTCAATCCGCTCCGAGTGTCGGAAGGCGCACTTTCCTTGTTGTCAACGGGACAAATACGCTGAAAGACGGCACCGCATACTCTTCCACACCTGATGGCGAAGACGAGAAAGGCGTGATTTTCAGCGAAGGACAGATCATTTTCAGCGGCGCGGGTACGCTAAACGTTACGGCTGTCGGCAAAGCGGGCATCAACTCCGACAGTTACCTGCGCTTTATGGATTCGCCAGAGATAACTGTGACTTCATCAGCGGGGCACGGTGTGCGAGGTGACGACTATGTGATTATATCGGGCGGGACTTTGAATGTGGAGGTTTCGGCTGCAATGAAAAAAGGAATAAAAAGTGACGGCTATGTTTCTATTACCGGCGGCACAACCAATATAAATGTTACGGGCAGTGCGGGCTACGACAGCGAGGCGCAAGACTATTCTGGCAGCGCGGGCGTGAGGGCAGGCACTTACTTTTCAATATTAGGCGGGACAGTAGAAATTGCAAATTCCGGAGCCGGTGGCAAAGGCATAAGCTGCGATGGCGAAGGTCGCTTCAACGGCGGCACACTGAAAGTTACGACTACCGGCAGCAACTACACTTCGGGCGATGTTTCGGCTAAGGGCATTAAATGTGACGGCGACATGACTTTCTCCGGCGCAAACGTCTCCGTGAATTGCAAAGCGCATGAGGGCATTGAATCCAAAGGAAACATAACAATTACAGGTGGCGTAGTTTACAGTTACTCCGCAGCCGATGACGCTATAAACTCTGCCGGCGACTTCACAATTTCAGGCGGATATGTATGCGGACACGCCACCTCGAATGACGGCCTTGACGCCAACGGCGACTGCTATATCAATGGCGGCGTGGTTTACGCTATCGGTTCAAACTCCCCCGAAGTCGCTATTGACGCGAACACTGAGGAAAATCACACATTATATGTCAACGGCGGTGTTATCATAGCAATCGGCGGACTTGAACGCGGCGCGTCATTGTCACAAGCGTGCTACTCTGCATCTTCTTGGTCGTCAGGCACTTGGTACTCGTTGACGGTCGGTTCTTCGGTTTATGCCTTCAAAGCGCCTTCAAGCGGCGGCACTCCGCTCGTGGTATCCGGCTCTTCAACACCGGCATTGGCATCTGGCGTAACTGTATCTGACGGAACATATTATTTTGACAACACATTGGTAACTGGGGCAAGTGTGAGCGGCGGTACTGCGGTGTCGTTATCTTCATATTCAGGTGAAAGTGGCGGCGGCGGCGGTGGAACCCCTCCTAACGGCGGTGGCGGAACTCCACCAAATGGTGGCGGCGGCGCACCTCCGGGGCACTGATTCTTCTTGTTTGTTTCAGTCTTATTAATAATCTGAAAATCAAGTATATATTATGAAAAATAAATTGATAATCCTGATATTTGCAAATCTTATAGCCATTTTCCCTTTCTTAAAAAACAATACTCTTCTTGCCCAGACAGAAGAAAATCTGAAGCCTGAATTTGGGATGGAACTTTCCGCCGGCTTTGACAAGAAAATCATAAAAGGTCTTCATCTTACAGTTGAAGAGGAGATGCGACTCGACAACAATTTCAAAAGTTTTGACCGTTTGCAGACGACAGTGGGTTTAAGTTATAAAGTCCATAAAAATATAAAACTTGGGCTTGCCTACAGAATGATAAACCCATACAAAACATCGTCAAAAAGTTTCAAGTTCCAGCATAGGCTGATGTTTGATGTTACGGGCACTTTGCATTTAGGCAAATGGAATCTCTCCTTGAAAGAGCAGTTCCAGTGGACGTACCATGCCGGCAGCAGCTACAATGTTTACCAATATCCGCGCAACGCCCTCACGCTCAAAAGCCGCCTGATGATCAGATATAAAGGTCATCACATAGCCGAACCTTACGCCTACGTGGAGTTACGCAACATTTTCAATGCCCCGTCCGTCACAGCGAATTATGACGGCACTTCTTACCTGACCGAAGACGGCTACTCCACTGATATGCCCGGATGGTTTATAAACCGGTACGGCAACGCATATATAAATCGGGTGCGCGGCTCAATCGGGGTTAATGTAAAGGTTCATGAACACCATTCCCTAAAGTTCTACATACTTGGAGATTACGTCCACGATAAAGTGATAGATGCCAATTCAGAGGGGACAAAGCTGAAATCTTATAATATTGAAAAGGGCTTCGTAGGCAAGTTCGGGATTGGATATACGATTTCGTATTGAAAATTTATCTGTAACTATTTCTCCACAATCACTTTCTGCACGCATACTGTTTTGCCGGAGGAATATACCTTAATGAAATAGTTGCCGTGAGCGAGGCCGCGAACATCCACTTCGGTTACAATTGTCTTCAATGGCAATTTGCGCACAGAACGTCCGAGCGAGTCAAACATTTCGGCTTCGTAGGCCGCCCCGCCGTCAGTTTCAATGGTGAATCTGCCGTTTGCAGGATTCGGATAGATTCTAAACTGTCCGCTCTGTCGCTCATTAACTCCTGCCGCTGCCGGATTCCCCACACCAAGACAATATTCGCCTGAGCGAAGCTCTTCTGTGCGTATCATTCCGCTTTTATTCCCATATTTTGTCGTGTGCAATATTTTCCAGTCATCTGCACAATTCTTTCTGTATAATAACACTAAATCATCTGAACTATAAGTGTTTCCACACAATTCATAATCCATTTTCGTATTATCTGTGAAATCAAATTTGAATGAAAATTTCCCTGCAAAAAGCGTATCCTGTTCCTCGTCATAAACCACACGCCAGAAATGGTTATTTGAGATTTTGTAGATATTTGCATTCTGTCCTTTCAGCTCATCAGGGGCGACATAATTATGCTCAACTCTCAAAAATAGAGGTTCTTGCCCCAGCTTGGTGACAAGCACTGAAAAATCCGCCAATTCGCTCTGTTCGGAAGAGGAAGCGTTAAGGGTGAAATTCCAATCAAGCACGGCGTCAGAAATCTTTTCATCAAAATCAACAACACCAAACAAAGGCTCCGCGGGAAAATCTGCGTGCAGCACACCAAATTCTCCTGAAAAATAGAACGGATAGGTCTGGCGGATTCCGTTTTTTGCAAAAAGCGTGATTTCTATGCGGTTGTCATTCCCAAAATTCTGCGCTTTATGAAGCCGTTGGCGCACATAGACACTGTAAGAGTCTCCGCCGTCAGAAACGATAGAGTCAATGGAAAAATGCAGGAATCCCGGCTGATGCACCCACGCCTCATAAAAAGGTTTCAAATCCTGCCCCGAATAATTTGAAAGATAATCGAAAAGCTGCACGCTGTTAACGTTCTTAAAAGCATTGTCGTTCAAAAGCGAAGCCAGCCCGCCGAAAAAGAGCGAGTCGCCGAGATAATTCCGCAACGTGTGAACCACGACAGCACCCTTCTGATAAGAATGTGTACCGTATGTGACAGCTTGTGGCACAGAATCCAACGCGAAATATCCTCCATCGTTCAGATGAGCTTTCTTCAAAGTGGTAACCAGCAAATCTCTTATATAATTCTTATAGCCGTCATTATAAATATCTTCTGAAGGATAAAGTTTTTCAAACACAAGAGCCGGAGAATATTCGGCGAACCCCTCATTAATCCACATTTCTTCAGCTTTTTCACATGTGATGACATTTCCAAACCATGAGTGCGCAAGCTCGTGCATATAGAGCTCCTCATAATAAGTGTTCCCATTGACCGCAAAGATAGGATAAGCTATGTTTGTGGCATGTTCCATCGCTCCGCTGGTGAAATTGACTGTGACATAGCCCACACGCGGCCATTGATACGCGCCGTAACGGGATTCATAGACATGGACAGCGTCGCGCAAATGGGCGAAAGAGCTTGCAATATTCGCTGCCAAAGAAGGATGACAATAAATATCTATGGGAATTATCCCGTTTATGCAATGAACAGTATCTTGAATACGGCTATAATTCCCGACCGCAATCGAAGCCAAATATGTCGGTATCGGCAGATCGAGTTCCCATTTCCACGATTTTGTGCCGTCAACATTATCGGAAACATCTGTGAGCATTCCGCCACAAACCGCCATTTTGTCTGATGTCGTGCTGATGTTGCAGGTGTAAGTTGACTTGTCGGTAAATTCGTCGAGACAGGGGAACCACGCGCGACCGAAAGAGTGTGGGAAATCGTACATTGAGACACCAATATTAGAACAATATTGTCCCGAATAGATGAAACCGCCGAAAGTGCCCTGCCCTGATGCGGGAACCCCGTGGCAAGCGACATCAACAGTCAATGTGTCACCGGCGGAGGACTGTAGTGGAAGCTGGATTTTCAGCGCCGGCGGTGCCTGAATGAAGAGCGCAGACAGTCCGTTCACCGTTACCGAATCCACAGTCAGCGATTCCAAATCAAGGGTTATTTCCGTCAGGCCAGCTACTTTCGTAACCAATTTCAAAACTGTATTTCCCGAAATTGTATGATTGGAAAAATCTGTTACAGCGAGATTTATATCATAATGCGCCACATGAAGAGAATCGGTTCTATGTTGCGCATTAACAGTCATAAAAAATGAAAAAACAATAAGAATTGCGGATATTTTTTTCATAACCTAAAATTTGGACCCCAAAATTAGTAAAAAAAGAGACTTTTAAGACATTTTCTTGTATATTTGCAAATTAATCTGAAAAATAATGGAACAGGTGCAGAGCTTAAAAAGAAACGAAAACACATATATCTTAGGCATTAGCAACTACGACAACATAGAAGCCCAGATTTCATTTGCCTTGGAACAGACTATCAAGGAACTCTATAATGTTGAAATTGCAGTTGATACGAGCACGATACAGCGCACACGCAAGGACATTTCCGGTGACTTTACAATTGTGGTGTTCCCGTATGTGAAAATCGCGCGCAAGGCGCCGCCTGTTGTGGCCCAAGAAATTGGCGAAGTCATCTCACACAAGCTCGCCTGCTCTTTCAACGTTGTCAGCGGATTTCTGAATCTTACCTTTTTCTCGGAATATTGGATAAATTTCTTGCAGAACCATCTGAAAGACAACCGTTATGGCTTTCAAGAGCATGAAGCTGTCCCACCGATTCTTATAGAATATTCGTCACCGAACACTAACAAGCCGCTGCACCTCGGGCACATCCGCAACAACCTGCTCGGCTCGTCTGTCGCGAAAATCTTAGAAGCGTGTGGCAAAAATGTCATAAAAGTCAACTTAGTGAACGACAGAGGGATACACATCTGCAAATCGATGTTAGCGTGGCTTAAATGGGGTAACGGCGAGACTCCGGAATCTTCAGGGTTGAAAGGCGACCATCTAGTAGGGAACTACTATGTGGAGTTCGACAAGCATTACAAGGAAGAAGTTAAAGAGATGATCGCAAACGGGATAGCAGAAGAAGAGGCAAGCAAGCAGGCGCCACTTCTCCTTGAAGCACAGGACATGCTGCGGCGCTGGGAAAACGGAGACCCTGAAATTGTAGGGCTTTGGCAGAAAATGAACAACTGGGTTTACCAAGGTTTTGACGAAACATATAAGCGTTTAGGTATAGAATTTGATAAAACTTATTATGAGTCAAATACTTATCTGTTAGGAAAATCAATAGTGCAAGAAGGTGTTGAGAAAAAAGTTTTCTATAAAAAAGAAGACAACTCGGTGTGGGTTGACCTAACAGAAGAAGGATTTGATGAAAAGCTGCTGCTACGCAAAGACGGGACATCGGTTTATATGACGCAAGACCTCGGCACAGCACAGCTTCGTTACGACGAGTTCCACCCTCAACAGATGATTTATGTTGTAGGTAATGAACAGAACTACCATTTTGATGTTCTGAAACTTGTCTTGGGCAAGAAACTGGGACGAGCCTTCGGGGAGAAGATTTTCCACTTGTCGTATGGCATGGTTGAGCTCCCGTCAGGCAAGATGAAATCGCGCGAGGGCACCGTTGTTGATGCCGATGACCTTATGGACGAGATGATTTCACAAGCAGCAATAGGCACGGCACAACTCGGCAAAACCGATGCCGGCAGTGAGGAGGCCGAAAAGCTGAACGAAATGATAGGATTGGGCGCACTCAAATATTTCATTCTTAAAGTTGACCCCAAAAAGAACATGCTCTTCAACCCTGAGGAATCAATTGATTTCAACGGCAACACGGCGCCATTCATACAATACACCCACGCAAGAATCAAATCGCTATTGCGCAAGGCGGCCGCCGAAGGGATAGTTCTGACCGAACCTGCAAAACTGACCTCCGAATTGTCGGAAACAGAGACAAATCTGATAAAGAGCCTTTACGAATTCCCGCAAGTTGTCCTCAAAGCCGGCGACACACTCAGTCCGGCACTTATAGCCAATTATGCTTTCGACCTCGCTAAGGATTTCAACCGTTTCTATCAGGAGACACCTATTTTCAAAGAAGAAAACAGTGAGCTGAAAGTCATTAGGCTTCAAATATCACATCTTATCGCCACCGTATTGAAAAATGCGATGAGCCTTCTCGGCATTGATGTACCCGAAAAAATGTAAGAACTATGAACTTCGCCAATCCAAATATACTATATGGGCTTTTCGCACTGCTGATACCTGTCATAATACATCTGTTCAATTTCAGAAGGTATAAGACTGTATATTTCTCCAATGTGAAAATGCTGCAGGAGATAATGCAGAAGACGCGGCGCGAGTCGCAGATACAGCACCTTATCGCCCTGCTATTGCGCATGATAGCCATAGCCGCCCTTGTGATTGCTTTCGCACAGCCATACATCAAAAATGAAAGCGCCGGCAGCGGCGAAGGCACACTCGTAACCCTTTTCGTTGACAACTCTTTCTCAATGTCGGCGAACTC
>JAGCRI010000016.1 GCA_017964755.1 Bacteroidales bacterium
CAAAATAGTCTGTGAGCCGATATATCCGAGCCCACCGGTTACCATAATTTTCTTTAAGTCAGACATCCTTTTGTGGAATTCCTATTTTTTGATGAATTTTTCTGATTTCCCGTTTATCTTGATGATGTAGAATCCTGAAGCCAAGCCGGAAACGTCAATTCTAAGGGTATTTTCTTGTAAGGTGTTATTCAATAAAAGTTTACCAGACAAGTCATAAAGTTCCACTTGCGCATTGTCAAAGTCAACGGATTTTGATTTTATGTTAAGGATGTCATTAGTCGGGTTGGGGTAGAGTTCGAAACCGCTGTCGTTGATTTGTTCGGGGATGTCGTTGTAGTTGAGCACGCCGGTTTCGATGAGGTTTTCATACTGCCACAGACTTCTGCGGTAGCCGTCAAGTGTTGCGTTGATACGGTCTAATTGTCCGAGAGTGAACATGTTGGCGCAGAAGCCCCACTGGTAATCCATGTAGTTTTCAATCATGTCGGGCTCGTCACCGTAGCCGGGGATGTTGTTTGTGCAGGTGTTGACGCTTCCTACAGGTAAGCAGTCGTTGGTTTCGTCTTGTGTTGCGGCGGTTACAGGCGGCGTGTCGTCAACATAGTCGCCGTAAAGTTTTGTCCCTCCGTATGATACGGTGTCGCAGCCTGTCCCCATAAATTGTGTGAGCATCATATCCATTTGGTCACTTTGATTGTTCATGTCCCAATCTTCGCTGAGATTCTGGAAAGTATGGTACAGATTCATATAATGGCCGAACTCGTGAGTGAATGAGCGGTTTTGTGCGTTTATCCCTTTCCCCACCAAGTCGGTTGCCGTACCGATGTTACCGATAGCATCGTGGCGGATAAGCACGCCGTCACAGTTGGGGTCGCTGGTGAACATTGCTGTGAGCGGGTTTGTGGGCGGGAAGAGCGACATACCGACAACTGTGCCGCCCGTACCTGCCATGCCCTCGACTGTGATTGCGCCTACGCTGAAAATGTTGAGGTATTTTGTCGCGTCCCACGCATATTGCGGCATGTCGGTGTATGTGTTTGCGTTCGCGTTTGCATCTTCGTGGCGGATAATGCCGCTTGTCGGGTTGCCGTCAGGGTCGAGGCGGGCGAGGCGTAGCTCAAGTCTGGGGTTGGCGCGGCGGCCGCTGAAGCCCTCGTATGTGTTCACACCAAGCACAGTGTCGGTGTTCTCCATGTTCAGGTCGATATTCGCCAATTCAAGGCAGGTCATAATCTGCTCTTCGCTGATGTTTTCGGGGCCGTTATTGTGGATGATGTGGAAAACCACAGGGATAATCCTTTTCCCGTTAATCAGCGTGTCGGTAGCCATGCCTTTCCCGCTTTTCATTTTTGCAATGTGGTCGCGCATCTCCGCTTCGTATTTGTCAAGTTGCTCAAGCACCTGCGGATTCTCCGCAACTTTTTTCATCAAAATTTCGTGAAAACATGTTATGCCTTTATGTTCATGATGTTGTGAAAACCCTGTAAATGAAATGAATAGGGCAGAAATGATAATAATGCTTTTTTTTACCATAATTATTTGTTTTTTTCGATTTTATATATTGAATTTTCAAGATTGTAGGAATCAAGGATTGCGTGAATGCGGTTTTCGTCAGTGTCGCTCAAAAACACTTGTCCGAAATGGTCGTTGCCGACAAGATCGAGAAGATGTGCAGTGCGCTGTTTGTCAAGTTTGTCGAAGATGTCATCTAAAAGAAGAATAGGCTTAATTTCTTTTTTTGAATAAATGTAATCGAATTGTGCGAGACGCGTTGAAAGCACAAATGACTTTTGCTGGCCTTGCGACCCGAACCGTTTTATAGGGTTGCCGTTAATGAGGAAACTGTAGTCATCTTTGTGTACGCCGAAAGTGGAAAATCCGCATTTCGCGTCAACTGCCGAGGCTGCGTTCAGCCCTTCTTCAAAACTCTGTTCGTTAAGTCCGGAATCATATAATATATTTATTTCTTCTTGATTTCCAGATAGTTGCGAATAATAACTTTGCAAAGTGGGTAGCAGTTCGCCTATAAATATTTTTCGTTTTGAATAAATATTGTTTCCGAGAGGTATGAGCTGGTCGTTCAGGATGTCGAGCAGTGATGAGTTGTAGTTTCTGTTCTCAAGAAAACTTTTCAGCAGGGTGTTTCGCTGCATTATGATTTTCTGGTATGAGATGAGTTGGTGCAGATATTCGCCGTCAAACTGTGAGATTATCATGTCGAAGAACCTGCGCCTGACTTCGCTTCCCGCATTGATGATGTCGTGGTCGTATGGCGAGACCATCACCAAAGGGTATTTTCCGATGTGGTCGCTCAGCCTGTCGTACTCTTTGCCATTGGCTTTCATTATCTTACGGCCGTTCATTTGATAGGTGCAGCTAATGCTGTTGCTCCGCTCGGAGCCGAAAGTCCTGAAAACACCGTGAACTGAGAAAAAATCGCTGCCGAACCTGACTGAATATTTGTCTTGTGATGAGAAAAAGCTTTTGCAGAAGGATAGATAGTGGATTGCATCAAGCAGATTGGTCTTGCCGCTTCCGTTTGCGCCGACAATTCCGTTGATGTTGGCGTTGAAGTTGAAAGCCGCTTCCTGATGGCTTTTGAAGTTTGCTATCCTAATGCTCTCCAAATACATGGCACTACTCGAATTTTTCCACTATTTTATTGATTTCCTCTTCTGTTTTCGTGAGTTTGTCCTTGCAAATCTGAATAAGGAAACCGGCACGTTCGATTTTCTTTGCGAGGTCGTCAACCGAAACGTTAGCCTGCTCCATCTGTTCGACAATCTCCTTCAATTCATTGTATGCATCTGTATAACTGATCTTTTCCGCCATATTATTTAATTTTCAATTTTTCAATTTGTAAAACGCATCCATGAACGCGTTGAAAAACAAATCTCCCAGCAGGTTATAACCGTTTGCGGTGAAATGTATTTTGTCCTTTTGGGCAAGTTTGTGCGTCTGCCATTGTGCCATCGACTTCAGCCCGCCCATTATTTCAAACTGGTCCCACACCGCGCCGGAAGTTTCCGTAGCGAGTTTATGGAAGACTTGTTGCACCAGTGGCCCGTTATGGTTCACGGCATATTTTCCGCGACCTGTTTTCCTGTAACTGTCGTTGTTTGTGATGAATACGAATGCGCATTCAGGGTTCACACGTTTGAATCTCTTAATGAGTGTGAGGTAGTTTTTCTCGAAGACAAGGGTGTCGAAGTCGTTGCCGGCTGCATCGTTGATACCGATTCCGAAGATTACCATGTCGGGCTTTATCAGCTGCAAATCACGCTCAAAATCAGTGCATTTGAGGTATGACGGCACACTTGCCCCGTTCACGCCGATAGAGTGGAAGGTGATTCCGTTGTTGTGTGTTGCGAGTATTATTCCCGTTACTGTGAAAGCGTTGTCGGTGTCGGCGTCCAAGACAATGGTGAAGGAGTCGGTGATCGGCTCTATCTTGCTGTATATAAATCTGTTATTGATAGTGTCGATGATGCTTGGTGAATAGCCGTTGTCGTTTATTACGAGGCAGGGCTCAATAGGAGAGCATTCGGGGTAGCCGAGGAGAATAACGCTGTCGGTGCCGAATGATAGAGTCTTGTCCCTTTTTGTGACTTTGATTTTCGCGCAGGTGTCGGTATAAACGGCGATTCCTGTCATGCCGAGCGGCCTATCGATGTTCTTCAGTACGTTGCGTGTCAGGCCGAAAGGTTCAATGGCGTTTATTTTGTAATCTATAGGGTTGTTGCATTTTTTTGCGGCGGAGTAGGGGAATATCACGCCTCTGTCGCCAATGAAGTCGGGGTAGGTGTTCAGTATGTTCTGGCGGATGCGGTGCGACATGGTGCCGGCCTGCACATGCGACCCACCGATGTGCAAAATGCTGATATTGCGGTCTTTGTATGTTACTGCAGAGTCGAATTTGCTGAAAAAGCGGATAAGAAGCGAGGTGTCGCGGCTGAAAATGAAGGTGTCTGCTTCAAAATTGGCAAACGCCAAAGTGTCGATGGTTTTGAAAACCCCGTTAACGCTGTCAGCAGGTTGGGCTGCCCCGCAAGCCGCAAGTATTGTAAGAGTTAAGAATAAAGTAAGCCTTTTCATCAAGACAACAAATTTAACTGCAAAGATAATGAAAAACAGGCCATGACATGCTAATATTGGATTGTTGGTGATTTTATGTTGAATGAGGGAGGATAATTTATATCTTTACAATGAAATAAACTGTAATTATATTGAGAAACATATTTTAAAGTAACTATTGACAAAAACAATCTTCATGCAGGTGTGACCTTGCAGGAACTAACATAACCAATTATGGCAGAAAAATATTTGATAAGAAATAGTACTGGACCATGATGTATGCCGAGGATGATATGCTTATGTTGTCGGGGATTTTTACTCCCGTAACGGTTAAAATATTATTTTTTTCTTAATCATAACATTATATTTGAAATTTTATTATTTTTGTGCCTTAATACAATTATTAAACATATCGTATATGAAAAAAATCTTACCTTTTTTAATTCTTTTCTGTGCTTCTGTCTTAGCCGCTAATGCGCAAATCACGCTCCCTCATTTTGAGGGCTTTGAAGATGCGACCACGTTTATTAATGACGGTTGGGGAATGTGGTATGAGTCGTCAGACCAATCTAACCTTTCTGATTTTGGTATTTACAATGGTGATGCATACTCAGGGGCTAATAGTTTTCAATTTTGTTCTTTTAATTCCCTTTCAGATAAATTGTATGCACAGTATCTTGTTACTCCCAAAATCACAAGCTCAAGCAACATTAAGATAAGTTTCTATTATGAAGATAGTGGAGACGCGCAAGAGACGTTTTCTGTAGGATACTCTTCGCTTGCATCTTTTTCAGGCGATTTTTCATCCTTTACGTGGCTTCCCTCAGTAACTACATCGGGTAACTACACATATAGTTATTACGAAGCTGTGGTCCCTGCAGGCACAACATTCATAACAATAAAGTATGCGTCATATTATCTCTGGTATCTGAATATTGACAATGTGAATCTTACAGCTACGAATGAAACGCCTACAACACCAGTTGCTGCCTCTGATGTGGATCTTGGAGTAGCGATTCTTGTCGATACTGTTAGTTATTATGGAATTGACTATGACACAGTGGCTTTAGGAGACGGACTCGATATGTGGGTTTATTGGTATAATTACAATACATCAGACAATGATTATAATGATATGCTCTATTTCGACTTGACTGTTGGTGGAAATTATATGGGAACTGGTAGTCTTGGTTATGCAAATTATCTCAACAATCCTTTTTATGTAGGTGAAGATGCTAAGTATTATCTTTCGGATGCGATTCCATACGATAGTATAGTCGCATGGGGGCTGCTTGGGCAGACAGTTCAGGTATGTGTGGGGCTCACTCTTGCTAATAACTGGAATGAGACTTATCCTTCCGACAATTCATATTGCTATTACGTAACTTTCGATACTTCAGGAAGATCTGTTGACCTTGGCGTTGTCATTACAAACGATACTTATACAGATTATGGATATTATGATACAGTCGCATACGGCAATGATTTGGATATTCCTATATATTATTACAACTATAGTGGCTCTTTAAATGATTATGATGATATCTTTTATCTCCATCTGACTGTTAATGGCACAGACATGGGGATAGCTGCTTGGGGTGATTTTTCAAATTCTCCTTTTACGATTGGAGATTATGGAACTTATTTGATTTCACCGACAATTCCATACGACAGTATTGTGGCATGGGGATTGTTGGGGCAGACCGCTACAATTTGCTTGAATTATGAATTGGCGCCTGGTTGGATAGATGCATATTTGGGCGACAACACGTATTGCTATACTGTGACTTTTGAGGGGCCATCTGTGGTTAACACCTTCACAATAACAGCTACGGCCGGTGCTGGCGGCACCATCTCGCCTGCAGGCAGCACATCGGTCCAGCAGGGCAACTCCCAGACATACACCATCACCCCATCATCATGCTACGCTATTAGCGATGTGATTGTGAACGGCGTTTCGCAAGGGGCTATCAACAGTTATACTTTCAATAACGTACAGGCAAACGGTACAATTTCGGCATCATTTACACAACAGACTTATACTGTTACAGTTACTGTCGGTGCAAACGGTACTGCTTCGTGTGGCACGTACACCTTTGCAGCAGGAAGCACACAAACCATTACCTTTAACTGCGGCGACCAGCCGACTTTCAACTTCTATCCTAATGGAGGCTATCAGATTAATGATGTGCTTGCAAACGGAAGCAGTGTCGGCTCAGTGGCTTCATACCAGTTCCCGGCTTTGGGCGCAAATGCAACTGTAAACGTCTCATTCTCCCAAATTCCGGCTGGAACTTTCATTGTCTCAGCTTCTGCCGGTGTCGGCGGTACTATCTCGCCTAACGGAACATCAAACTACTCGGCCGGTGCGTCAGCCACTTATACCATCACCGCTGATAACTGCTATACTATAAAAGACGTGCTTGTTGACGGTGTCTCTGTCGGTGCAGTCGGAACATACACCTTCAACAATATTCAGGCAAACGGCACAATTACCGCTTCATTCCAGATTACCACCTATAATGTTACAGTTACTGCAAGTGCAGGCGGCTCTGTAACTTGTGGCACATATACTGTTCCGGCAGGCCAGACTGTTGTTGTGCCGGTTAACTGCGGCGACCAGCCGGTCTTCACATTCTATCCTGACAATGGCTACCAGATCGGCAGCGTGGTTGTCAACAACTCTAATGTGGGTACGGCTTCCACATACCAAATGCCAACTGTCGGCGCTGACGGGACATTGGTCGCAAACTTCATCTCATCATCGGCCAACTCATACACCATCACAGCCACAGCAGGCAATGGCGGCTCAATCACGCCGAGCGGCACAAGCAATTACAGCGAAGGCTCTTCCGCAACATATACCATCACCCCAGACAACTGCTATGCCATCAGCGATGTGCTTGTTAATGGAACGTCAGTTGGTGCTACTGTATCCTATACATTCACAAATATACAGGCAAACCAGTCAATATATGTGACATTCTCACCGCAGCCTGTTACCATTACAGTCACGGCAGGTGCAGGCGGCAGCATTGTTTACAACGGGCAGACTATTCCAGGCGGCACCACACAGCAGGTTACTGTTGAATGCGGCACAAGTCCTGTGTTCACTTTCATCCCTGACGCGAACTACCACGTGGCGCAAGTTATTGTTGACGGAACCAATGTCGGAAACGGCACGACTTATACCTATCCTAATGTCAGCGGAGACGGCACCCTCACGGTTGAGTTTGCCGAAGGTGTTTCTGTCGCTGAATATGGTTTTGACTTTAATATCTGGCCGAATCCTGCATCTGACATCCTTAATGTTGAGTTGCATAACTCAGGCGACACCCGTGTGATGATTATTAATATGCTTGGCGAGGTTGTCGGTACTTGGGATATAGCCTCATCAAATGGCACAATAAATATTTCCGAGCTGACTTCCGGTGTATATTTCGTGAGGATATCATCACAGAATGGAATTGCAACTAAGAAATTCGTGAAGGAATAAAATCTGTTTTCCATATATCAGAAACGTGTCAGCTGCAATGCCCTGGCACGTTTTTTTTTATGCAATTTTTTTATTCAAAAACTGCCGATAATATCTTTAAATATAGTATTTTTGCATTTGTTTTTCAAAAAGCATAAAAAAGAATTGTAATAAATATAAACCATTAAAAATCAGTATTATGGCATTCAATTTAAGAAACAGAAACTTTTTGAAATTGTTGGATTTCACTCCTGAGGAGATTAAATTTTTGTTGAATCTTGCAGCAGACCTTAAAAAAGCGAAGTATGCAGGAACTGAACAGCAGACACTTAAAGGGAAAAATATAGTTCTTTTGTTTGAAAAGGATTCCACACGTACACGCTGCTCATTTGAAGTCGCCGCTTACGACCAAGGGGCAAACGTAACATATCTCGGACCTTCAGGTTCACAGATGGGTAAGAAAGAATCGATGAAAGATACGGCACGTGTTCTCGGACGCCTCTATGACGGGATTGAATATCGCGGCTATGCTCAGGACATTGTCGAGGCTCTTGGCAAATACGCCGGCGTGCCTGTTTGGAACGGCCTCACTACAGAGTTCCACCCAACACAGATTCTTGCTGACTTCATGACAATGACCGAACATTGCGACAAACCGCTCAACCAGATCTCTTTCTGTTTCCTCGGTGATGCCAAGAACAACGTCGGCAACTCGCTGATGGTAGGTGCTGCAAAAATGGGTATGGATTTCCGTGCCGCCGCCCCCAAGAGCTGCCAGCCTGACAAGAAACTTGTTGAACAGTGCAAACAGATTGCAAAAGAGACAGGCGCGAAAATAACAATCACAGATAACGTTGCAAAAGCTGTTAAAGGCTGCGACTTCCTCTACACTGACGTTTGGGTTTCGATGGGCGAACCATACGAAAAATGGGCTGAACGCATTAAACTGCTCAAACCTTATCAGGTTAACAAGGAAGTGGTCAAACTGACGGGCAATCCTAACGTAAAATTCCTCCACTGTCTGCCTTCATTCCATAATAGGGAGACCGTTATAGGTGAAGATATTTACCAGAAATTCGGTCTTGACGGTATGGAAGTCACCGAAGAGGTGTTCGAGTCGCCGATGTCTATCGTGTTCGATGAGGCTGAAAACCGCCTGCACACGATTAAGGCTGTCATGGTGGCAACACTCGGCAAATAAAGCGCCGTTTTTTATTTCTGTTGTTTAGCTCAAATTTTGGAGAATGAAAATATCTTACAGTTGGCTGAAAGAATACATTAAATTTGATGTCTCACCTGATGAAGTTGCCAAATATCTGACTGACTGCGGATTAGAGGTTGAAGGCATTGAGACTTACGAAAAGATAAAAGGAGGTTTGAAAGGGTTAGTGATAGGAGAGGTGCTGACTTGCGAGCCGCACCCCGACTCAGACCATTTGCATATAACCACCGTTGACGTAGGCGGCGACACACCGCTGAACGTGGTTTGCGGCGCGCCAAATGTCGCCGCCGGCCAAAAAGTGGTTGTGGCAACGTTGGGCACAGTCCTCTATTCAGGAGATGACTCTTTCACAATCAAGAAGTCGAAAATTCGCGGCGTGCAGTCGGAAGGCATGATTTGCGCTGAAGACGAGATAGGCCTTGGCACTTCGCACGACGGCATTATGGTTCTGCCGCAGGAAGCTGTGGTGGGCACTCCGGCGGCTTCGTACTTCAAGGTTGAGAATGACGCAATCTTCGAAATAGGCATTACCCCAAACCGAAGTGATGCGATCTGCCATTTCGGCGTGGCGCGCGACCTGCACGCGATGCTGAAAATAAACGGCGTGAAATGCTCTTCGTTAGTGCTACCATCAGCTTACGAAATCAAACCTAACGCGCTGTCTAACAAGAGCAAACGGATTGAGGTTTCTGTCCGCAACAAAACCGCATGTCCGCGCTACACCGCTCTCTGCTTCGACAACGTAACGGTAAAAGAGTCGCCCGAATGGCTCAAGGAACGCCTCAAGTCAATAGGTGTGCGTCCCATCAACAACATTGTTGACATCACTCAGTATATCATGTTTGAAATCGGGCAGCCGCTCCACGCCTTTGACGCCGACAAGATAACCGGTGACAAAGTAATCGTGCAGAATTTGCCCGCAGGAACTCCGTTCATTACTCTTGATGGTAATGAGGTCAAATTGTCGGATGAGGACCTGATGATATGCAACGAGAAAGAGGGAATGTGCATTGCCGGTGTGTTCGGAGGACTGCATTCTGGCATTACAGCCGACACAAAGAGGATTTTCCTTGAAAGCGCTTATTTCAATCCGACATCTGTAAGAAAAACTTCAAAAAGGCACAATCTCAAAACTGACGCGGCTTTCAGATATGAGCGCGGCTGCGACCCCGAAATCACAGTTTACGCCATCAAACGCGCCGCAAACCTGATTCAGGAACTCTCAGGGGCTTCTGTTGTTTCAGACATTATAGACATTTATCCGACTCATATCGAACGCCCGAAAATAGCTTTGCGCTACGACCAGATTAACAGAATCGCGGGCAAGGAGATTGACAAGGAGAAGGTTTCAGAGATTCTTGCTCTGCTTGGCATGGAAGTTCAAGCCTCGGGGGCGGAGCAGATTTTGGTCACTTCTCCGCTCAATAAGGTTGATGTCACAAGACCGATTGACCTTATAGAGGAGATTCTTAGAATTTATGGCTACAACAACATTGAGATTCCGGCTTCAATGACGTATGACATTGGCCTGGTTACGTCTGACAATCACTCTTCTTCTCAAAAGAAAGTATCTGAATATCTGACAGATAACGGCTTTTTTGAAGTGATGAACAACACGCTGACAAAGGGCAGTTACGCTCAAAAGTTCGATTTCATTGATGAGAACCGCACCGTTGCGCTTGTGAATCCGCTCAGCAACGAGTTGAATGTGCTCCGGCAGACGCTTCTCTTTTCAGGGCTTGAGGACATTGTCCGCAACATCAACAACAAAGCCCAGAATCTGAAACTTTTTGAATTTGGCAAGACATATAATAGAATAGGTGACGACAAAACAGCCGACGTAACAGCGCAATTTGCTGAAAATGACCGTATTGCGATGTTCGTTACGGGTAAAAACCACGACACCGTCTGGAACGAGGCCGCAAAGGAAAACGACTTCTTCTATCTGAAGAATATTTTTGAGAATCTTTTAGTGAAACTCCGTTTCCCGATTGCAAAACTCACCACAGAGATTACAAATTCGGACAGCCGCTTCGCCGAAGCCCTTTCGTATCTTGTTGACGGTAAGTGCCTTGCGACCATTGGCGAGGTTCACCCAAAAGTCACACGGTATTTCGACATCAAGCAGACAGTCTGTTTCGCTGATGTTGACGCCGCGTTGCTGTACGACACGATGTACAAGAATCAAATATCGTTCAAGCCGCTACCGCTCTATCCGGCTGTGAAGCGCGACCTCGCATTGGTTGTGGATTCATCGGTTTCGTATGATACATTGGAGAAAATAGCTTATAAATATGGCTCAAAACTTCTGAAGAAGGTTACTCTGTTTGATGTCTATGAAGGTGATAAAATAGCTAATGGCAAGAAATCATACGCCATTAATTTTGTCCTTCAGCATTCTGAAAAGACTTTGACAGATGAGGCTATTAACAAAGTGATGCTTAAATTGATAGACGCATTTGCCAAAGAAGCAGGAGCCCAACTTAGATAAGTCATTCATTTAAAAAAAAAAA
>JAGCRI010000155.1 GCA_017964755.1 Bacteroidales bacterium
GTAGCTGTTACTCCATAATGGTATTCAGGCTGGCTGCTCACATAGTTGGTCAGAGTTGTCCACTCGGCATCAGAAGGCACATGCCATCCATTCGGGCAGGGACCCTGTACACCGCTTGGCACAGAGTTAGAAGATGAGGCGGTGTTCATAACCGCTTTCCAATTATATAGGTAGCCGTAGGTTGCAACATTAGAGCTCGAATTGCCTGGGTAATAGATGTAAGCGACAGTTGTGGAAGTGGATGAACCTAACTGGATTGGTGTATTATCAGCATATTTTGTAGTTCTCAGATTCTCTCTCATCCAACACTGTGTACCTATCTGAACAGTATTATAAGTATTGTTATCAATATCAGTTACAGTTCCGCAATTCGGGATTGAACCCCATGAGAGAAGCAGCTGATAGACACTGTCGCAGCCACCGACAGTCTGCAAAGAGTCAAAATATGTTCCAGCCAATGTCAATGTGCGGCCGCGCCACGAATATATACTGCCCGCATTAATGGTGCCTGTCTGGGAAATGAGGGTGTCGCTGCATACAATTAAAGTTCCAGCTCCTTTGACGCATCTGACAGATTGTTTATAATACTTTGAATTTGTTGACCGCGATACATATTCATTGGAATATGACAATTCCCTATAGTATGCGTAATCTGTCCCACTTTGAGTGGATGACCAAAAATAAGCATAATACTTAAATCCACTTGCGGAGGAGCTTAGACAATATCCAGCTGGTGTAGCAGAAAATCCCGTAGCATTGTTTTTATATGTTGTATCTCCAACTACGTAATGATTATATGAATATACATTCCATGAAGTAGAAGCTGCAAGGGCTTTCCCGATATATGAAGCAGTAACACTAAAGTGATAAGAAGGCTGGCTACTGACATAATTTGTGAGAGTCGTCCATTCGGCATCTGATGGCACATGCCAGCCATTTGGACATATACCTTGTACTCCGCTTGGATTTGACGATGATGAAGGAGAATTGCCCATTACAGCGCGCCAATTGTATAAATAACCGTGTGCAGCGACGTTAGATGAAGAATTATTAGGATAGTATCGATAAGCCACAGAAGAGGAGGTGTTTGTAGAAAGTGGAACAAGTGTGCCATCGGCATATTTTGTAGTTCTGAGGTTCTCTTTCATCCAGCATTGTGTGCCTATTTGTATAGTATTGTATGTATTCCCATCTATATCGGTCACAGAGCCGCAATTCGGGTATGTTCCCAATTCAAGAGTAAGCTGGTAAACGCTGTCGCACCCATTGGCTGTTTTGAGTGAATCGAAATATACTCCTGCCATAGTGAGTGTTCTTCCCCTCCAAGAATAAGTGGTTCCAGAATTTATTATATCTTTTTTCTTTATAAGTGTGTCGCTGCACACAATCAATGCACCAGCACCCTTGACACACCTGACTGATTGTTCATAATATTTTGAATTAGTGGAACGAGAGACATATTCACTTGAATATGACAATTCCCTATAGTATGCGTAATCTGTCCCGCTTTGAGTTGATGACCAAAAATAAGCATAATATCTGAACCAGCTTGCGGAGGAACTTGAGCAGTAACCGGCTGGGGTAGCGGAAAAACCAGTGGAGTTGTTTTTATATGTTGTGTCGCCTACAACATACTGATTGTTGAACGGATATTGGTACCAGAAAGAGGTTGAAGCTGCAAGGGCTTTTGCAATATAAGAGGCAGTGTTTCCACTCCAATATGATGGTTGGCTGCTGACATAGTTGGTCATCATTGTCCATTCGGCATCGGAAGGCACGTGCCAGCCATTGGGGCAAACGCCCTGAACCCCGCTTGGAACAAGTGATGATGATGGTGATTTTCCCATAACGGCACGCCAATTGTAAAGATACCCATGCTGGTTTACAGTTGAAGACGAATTATTTGGATAGTAACGATAAGCAACTGATGTTGAAGTAGTTGTGCTTAAGGGAATGTATGTTCCGTCAGCGTGTCTTGTGGTTCTAAGGTTTTCGCGCATCCAGCAGAGGGTGTCTAACAAAACGGTATTGTAGGTATTTCCGTCAATATCGGTCACTGTGCCGCAACTCGGGATGCCACCAGAAATCAGAGTTAGCTGGTAAATACTGTCACAACCGTTCACTGATGTCAATGAGTCAAAATAGATACCCGGTATTGTGATTGTTTTGTTATGCCACAAATAGGGAACTCCCGGATAAATGGTGTCTGTTTTGGCTATAACGGTGTCGTTACATGCAATCAAAACGCCAGCTCCTTTGACGCATCTGACGGATTGTCCGTAATATTTGGAATTGCTACTGTGAGTTACATCGGTATCCCAAAACTCAATTTCTCTGTACATAGCTGAGGTGCTGCCACTTTCTGTAGATGACCAAAAATATGCGAATTGACCAAAACTGGAAGGAGATGAGGACCACATATATCCAGCTGGCATTGTCGTAAATCCGGTGGCATTATTAGGATAAGTGTTGTCTCCAACATAGGATATGCCGTATAAATAACTGTTCCAATTTGAATTTGAAGCAAGCGCTTTTGCTATATTGGTTGCAATGTTGTCATAATGGTATGCCGGCTGGCTGCTCACATAATTGATGAGTTCTGTCCATTCGGCATCAGAGGGGACGTGCCAGCCATTTGGACAAATACCCTGCACGTTGCTCGGATTTGCTGATGAGGATGGCGAATTGCTCATTACAGCGCGCCAGTTGTAGAGATACCCATATAAAGGCACATTGGCTGCCGAATTTCCGGGATAATACCGGTATCCTGTATATGAAGAAGTGGTTGACCCCATATAAATGGCCGTCCCGTTAGCGTAGCGTGTGGTTCTGAGGTTCTCCCTCATCCAACATTGGTTCCCGATTTTGACGGTGTTGTATGTGTTCCCGTCTATGTCGCTGACCACACCGCATGTATCAAGCGGCACCGGTGCGAAGAGTATCAGCTTGTAAATGCTGTCACAGCCTATACTTGTCACTAAAGAATCGTAGTGTACTCCAGCCATCGTTATGTGTTTCCCATGCCAATAATAAGGAACACCGGGATAAATGGTGTCTCTTTCCTCAATAAGTGTATCCGAACAAACTAACAGGGCCCCACTCCCTTTGACACACCGCACTGACTGACCGAAATATTTGTTGTTTGAGGAATTTGTTACTGTAGATTTAGAATAATCCAACTGTCGGTAGTATGCCTTTGCCCCGTTTTCAGTGGATGTCCAGAAATAGGCATAGTAGTCCAAATTCTGGCTTGAGCCGGAGTAATAATTAGCCGGCAATGCGCTGAACCCCGTGCCGTTATTGTTACTTGGTGTGTTCCCGATAGCACAAGTGTTGCTTGAACTGTGCCAGCTTACAGTGGAAGCGAGCGATTTTGCAATATTATTGCTGATAAGGTTGCATTGATATGCGGTCTGACTATTCACATAGTTTTCCAACAGAGTCCATTCAGCGGATGAAGGAATGTGCCAGCCGTTGGGGCAGACGCCCTGCACCCCACTTGGGTCGCTGTTCGATGACGGGGATTTCCCCATTACAGCCCTCCAATTATAAAGGTACCCGTATGTATTAACCGTTGCAACGTCATTGTCAGGGGCATATTTGTATGCGACAGAAAGAGAGGTTGTGCTCCCTGTCGGGATATAAGTGCCGTCAGCATATCTTGTCGTCCTTAAATTCTCCTTCATCCAGCATTGTGTCCCAATTTTAACAACATTGTACGTGTTGCCGTCAATGTCAGTTACCAAGTTGCAGGAAGGTGTTACAGTCAGCTGTATCTGTATAATGCTGTCGCACCCCGCAGTTGATTTCAGGGAGTCGTAATAGGCACCGCCTGTCGTCAAAGTCATGCCGTGCCAGAGAAGGGAAGAGCCAGCGGTTATGGTGTCGTATTCTACATTGAAAAATGTTGGGGCAACAGTCAAATTAAGTCTGATAATACTGTCGCAGCCTGCTGTAGTATGTAAAGAATCATAGTAACTGCCATTTGCTGTAAGGGTTTTCCCATGCCAGATAAGCGAACTTCCTGAACAAATGGTGTCGTATTCATTAATCAGATACTTGTTGTTTACAGTCAGGTTAAGTTTGTAAATGATATAACATCCGTCAGGTTTCGGCACAGAATCATAATAGGATCCTGTTGTTGTATATGTTTTCCCCCGCCAAATGTAATGTGCTCCGTTGCAAATATTAGCATTGGTTTCATCTAAAGAGTCCTTGCACGCGGTGGTCGTGAAGCTCACCGCATTCCCATAGTTGGTGCCAATGTCATTTGTGGCGTATGCGCGTACATAATAGAGTGTACCGGGAATCAGCCCTGTCATCGAACTGCTGAAAGTGCCCAGCCCGCTGCCGTCAACTGTATGGTCATCAGCGATAGTGGGATTGGGTAGCGTGTCCCAACAAACGCCACGGGCTGACACAGTGCCGCAACCTTCATCAATGACATTTCCTCCGCAAGTTGCAGTTTTTGACGTGATATTTGTCACTACATATGTTGAAACTTTCGCCAATTCCTGACCATCAAGAAAGGTCAAAATAAAATTTTCGGAGCCGCTTATGGATGATTCTATAACATTACTTTGCAGAAATGAATTGCATACGTCCGCATAACCGACATATCTCATCAGATCGCCATTGGAATATGGGTTTTGTGAAATATGTTTTATATAATGAATAGGCCTTTGTCCATAATTTCCCAGATATTCTATTCTGTCACGTCCACCGTTGCCTGTATTTATCAGTTTTGCCGTAATTACAGCTCCATTTTGCGTAATCCTGAGTAAATGGGCTTGCGCTTTTGAAAGCATAACCCTGAACACATTGCTGCCTTTGTCAATTGAAGCTAACGACAAAGCGACCACCGACTTGCCTGCAATGTCGCAAATCTCTAATGTTACAGCACCTTCTTCAGGAGTGTCAAAAATGACTTCAGCATGCCCGTCAAATGGGTTGGGGATAATATTTACCGACATCTCTGCCTGATTTTCAGATAGACTGCCTATTCCTACATTTTTCTCCAATACGAAGATAGTGTCAGGATAATAAATTGTCTCCTGCCAGTTTCTGTCAACATTGGTTATTGTTATCCGGTTTAATTGTACCCAGTGATAGTTGCTGTCCTGCCCGCTGAACGATAATGTTACCGGTTGGGCTTGAAGTGCTGTAATTGTCAGAATACAAATGATAAAAGTGATGATTTTTTTCATAGACAAATTTTTAGACCGCAAAATTATAGAATATAATTGTTGGCACAACTTTTTTATAAAAAAAAGAGCCGCAAAAACTGCAGCTCTTCAATTTTCTATCTCCTATCTCCTAATTTCTACTTCACAACCATAAACTTCTTTGTCACAACGCTATTGCCGTCTGCTATGCGAAGGAAATATGTGCCGTTTGCAAAGTTTTCTACACTGATAGTCTGATTTTCTGAGGCTTTTTCAATAGTAGCCATTACTCTTCCGCTAATATCGAAAACTGTAATTTGTGCATTTTCAGAATTATTCACATTGATTATGCTATTTGCAGGATTTGGATAAACAGTGATGGAATTGTTGGAATTCTCTTCTATACCAACATTGTTAACTTTTGCAATCACCAGATTGTCAACATAATATGTTCCAGATAAAGTTGAGTTTTCAGTCATTAAGTTGTCGAGGCAACCTGCGAAGAAATTGATAGCATCCATTTTCATCATTGTATTATTTGTAGTGTCGGGTATGGTGCTGAACTGCCATGAAGCGATTTCCTCTCCGGCGACATTAGCAGTAATGTTGTCTTTGTCAAGGTCAATGTCAAGATTTATGTGGAACCATGTATCAGGGGTATAGAAGAATACCGCTGAAGTGTCATCGTAAGAAAAGAGACCGGCATAAACAAGATCTTCGTCAGCTAATCCCCCTTCATTCTTGGCTAATGAATAAGGGCCCATGTAGCATTCAAAAGCCCAAGTGGAGCTACCGCCTGCAAAGTTGTGCAGAATATTGAAATAGCCGCCGTTACCTGAAACCGGAATGTAATAGTCGAAGTCAATCAGATAATGGCCTGATGTAATGCCGCCCATTTTGTGAATCATGTCGCTGCTGCCAGTGATGAAGAGTGAATTTGGGGCAGACTGTGCAGGCGAGTTTACGATAGTGCCTGATTCAGCCTCTTGACCGCCGCTCCAAGTAGTCCAATCGTTATTGTTTTGTGACAATAAGGACTGCCCGGAATTGTAATTGTCAAAATTTTCATTGAAAATGACAGTCTGGTTTTGTGCTTGCATTGCTACAAATGCGAATAACACAAATGCAATAGATAAAATTTTCTTCATAATATTTGGATTAAATTTATAATTAAATGTTGGCTACAAAAGTAATAAAAATTATCTGCGCTTTTTTCTTGGGAGGGAATCATCCCCTTCTTCCGGTTTCTTGCTGCCGAATTTTTTCAAAGCCTCTCTCTTGAACTTGCCGTCCAGCTCGTAGTAGCGCACAACTTTTTCAGACGGCAGTATTTGTTTGATTTCATTGAAAAATGAGCTTTCCAATGCCTGCATATCAGCTTTGAATTTCATTTTGTGTTCCAAAAAACTAATCGCTTTTTCGGCTGGCAATGCCTTGAAATCCACTTTCCCTCTTACTGATTGTATATTGTTGTCTTCCAAAAACGCACGAAACGATTTATGCAACTCGGTTTCAGCAACATCAAGGTTGTTGTATTTCACCCAAAATTTTTCAGCCTCTTTGTCTGTCAGTTGCAGGCTGTCGTGCAAATATTGGCGTTTCATTTCACTTATCAACTGGCAATCGGCTCCAGGTGCTGGCATATCATCGTTTTGGGCCTTGGTGGGGAGCGCAAAAATACTCAAAAGAGCAAATAACAAAACAATCCGTTTCATAACATTAATTTTTGTTTATCTAATATCTCCGTATTCACTGTCTTCAATTTCATCACTATAGTATTCCAAAAACTGGTAATCTATGTAGCACATCTCGTCAAAGCCGGTTGAGCAGGCATAAATGGGGGTGTCGTCTTGTGCGGCTGCGTCCGGCTCCGAAACTTCCGCCACAGCTTCTTTTGCTGCCATTTCAACGGGTGTTGCCGCTACTGGTGCCGAGGCAACGGTGCGCGGTTTTGACACCACAGGCTGCACTGCAGGGAGAGAATCCTCAGTTTTTTCATTTACCTCTTCAATATCATTAGCCTCATCCGCCGGCTGAACCTCTTTTTCCGCTTCCGTATCTTTTACAACAGTAACTGTTTTGTTGTCTGCGACAAGAGCGCCGTCATCATTCTTCGGAATGTATAGGACCATGAGCACAACGACAATAGCGGCGGCTGCAGCTGAAGAAATATAGTAGAACCATTTTCTGCGGGCAAGTCCGCGTTTAGCCTCATCAGCCTTTACAGCGGCTAAAGCCTTTTCAGGAAGGGTGTCGAAAAAGCCTTCCGGCACCTTAAACAACTCATCTTCCTTGAATTTTGGAATAATGAAAAAATCCTGTTCGCTATTTTCTTTCATTTTCTTGACAAAAACAGTTTATTGACCATGCTTCACATAGAAAGTTTAAAGTCCCTATGAATTTTTCTTTATATATTCAACCACTTTCTGGTATGCGAAATGATAAGATGCCTTCAACGCCCCTACAGAAGTGTCCAGAATCTTCGACATCTCTTCGTATGGCATCTCGTCAAAATAACGATATGAGAATACAATACGCTGTTTTTCAGGCAAAATAGCTATTGCGTGTTGCATAAGCGACTCTATCTTGTCTGAAGAGAAATATTTCTCTTCGGCAGCTGTTTTCAGCATAAAGTTAGTATAAGAGTCATCGTTGAGATTACAAAGTTCTTTTTTCTTTTTGATAAAAGTCAGAGATTCGTTTACGCAAATTCTCACTATCCATGTCTTCAGGCTCGAATCACCGCGGAAATCGCCCAAATGGCGCCACATTTTAATAAACACGTTCTGCATCACATCCACCGCATCCTCATGAAGAAAGACAACGCGGCGGATATTATTGTAGATGTCGTGTTGGTATTTCTGTATGATGGAAGTGAACGCCTGCTCTCTTGTCTTCTCTTCGGCAAAAAGGGCAAGCAGGTTTTCATCTTGTGGCTGGGCGGCTGACTGCATCACAGAGAGTTATTTTCTTGCGATGACCTTGATAACCTTTTCTGTAATGGTCTCAGCATCAAGATGATATTTTTTCATCAAAGCATCTGGTGTTCCGCTTTCACCGAAAGTGTCATTTACGGCGACCGCTTCAACAGGAGCTGGCATTTCGAGGGCAAGCAGCTGCGAAATAGAATCGCAGAGTCCGCCGTTTAGCATGTGTTCTTCGGCTGTAACCACACAGCGGGTTTTAGCTACACTTGCCAGAACAGCTTCTTTATCTAAAGGTTTAATAGTGTGAATATCAATTACTTCTGCATTGATGCCTTTTTGTGAAAGAATATCAGCTGCTTCAAGAGCATGGAATACGAGGTGGCCTGTTGCAAAAATTGAGACATCACTCCCTTCGCGCATTCTGATGGCTTTTCCGATGACAAATTCGGAGTCGGGGGCAGTAAAATTCGGTACGGCAGGACGACCGAAACGGAGATAGACGGGGCCTTTGTGCTCCGCCGCCGCCAATGTCGCCAATTTGGTCTGGTTGTAGTCGCAAGGATTGATGACAACCATATTGGGAAGCATTTTCATCAGTCCTATATCTTCCAGCATTTGGTGTGTTGCGCCATCTTCGCCGACTGTGAGGCCGGCGTGTGAAGCTGCAATTTTCACGTTCATGTTCGAGTAGGCGACAACCATTCTTATCTGGTCATATACACGGCCTGAGATAAATCCTGTAAAAGCACCCGCAAACGGTATTTTGCCGCTAAGCGCAAGACCGGCTGAAATGCCTATCATATTGGCTTCTGCAATACCGGTCTGGATGAACCTGTCGGGAAACTCCTTGATGAAGTCGCCCATTTTCAAGCTGCCGATAACATCCGCGCAAAGCGCGAAGACATCAGGATTTTTGCGTCCCAATTCAACGAGCGCCGCCCCAAATCCGGAACGGGTATCTTTCATTTCATATTCTGCCATATCATTCATAATTATTTCTTGATAAAATTCCACACGTTTTCCCCAGTTATATCGTGTTTTTCACATTTTTCATGATAGATGCCAGCATATCTTTAGCCCTGAAAAGCTGGATTTTGACATTATTCACAGAGATATTCATTTCATTGGCAATCTCTTCGTATGAATATTCTTCAAAATAGCGGAGTTCAACTAACGTCCTGTATTTCGGGCGGAGCTGTGCCACTGCCCAATGCATCATTTTCACACGTTGTTTCTCCATAATAGAATCTTCGGGGAGGGGCTGTTCCTTATCCGGCTGCCCGCCGAAATTGGCGGCATAGTCCTGTATGTCGCTGTCAACACACATAGGCGCTTTATTCTTCTTCCGAAGGAAATCAACACAATTGTTTGCTGCTATTTTAAAAAGCCATGTTGAGAAAGCGTAAGTCTCGGAATATTTGCCAAGATAGCGGAACGCCTTTCCGAAAGCCTCAATGGTCAGATCCTCGGCATCATACGGGTTGTTGCACATTTTCAGCAGCATATAGTAAAGCGGCTCGCGGTAGTACCCCATCAGCTCCGCATACGCCTTCTGGTCGCCGTCAAGTGCTTTTTTGACGAGGGCAAGGTCGCGCTGGACTTTTTCTGTGGAAGGAGGTGCTAATTCCATTTTTTAACAGGTTTTTCTACTATTTGTGTCGCCAAATATATAAACGGATTAAGTATTGAGAAAATTATATCATAAAACATGATAAAAGGTATAAAGCTGCCGCATTTCAGTTTTTTTGCAGAAAATCCGAAGACAAGATATTGCGAAGCTGTCTTAACGAGGAAGCAGCCCAATATCACCGAAAGCAGCACGATATTTTTATAGGCGAGGCAGAGAGAAGCCACAAAAAGAATGTAGAACAGCGGCATCAGTGCCCCGTAGGCCGTGAGTAGCACCTTATGTTTGCGCTTGTAATACTTGCGTGTGAAGTTATGTTTTCTTTTTTGTTTGAGCCATGATGAGAAACTGTACTGAGGCCGCGCCATAGTGAAAGATTCGCTAAAACACTCTATATCACAGTTGTCTGATGTGGCTACATTATTTATAAAGAGGTCGTCTTCACCATAAAGTATATGGTTCTGGTTGGCGAACCCTTTCTCGCGCATGAAGAGTTCCTTTGTGTAAGCGAGATTTCTGCCAACTCCCATGTATGGGATTTTGGCAAGGGCGTATGAGAAATATTGTATTGCCTGATGCATGGTGTCGTAACGGATAAGGGCGTTAGACAAGCCTTTTTTCCTTTCGTAGTTGCTGTATCCGAGCACAATCTGCGTTTTGTCAACGAACCTCTTTGACATATTCTGCAGCCAGTATTGAGACAATGGTATGCAATCGGGTTCTGTAAGCAGTATCAGATTATTATTGGCGAGACGAATGCCGAGTGCGAGCGGATATTTTTTGCCTTTAATATTTGTTATTGAAGATGTGAGATTGACAAATTTGAGATTGTCGTACTTCAGTTGGAACTCCTT
This sequence comes from Bacteroidales bacterium, assembly GCA_017964755.1. GTDB lineage: Bacteria > Bacteroidota > Bacteroidia > Bacteroidales > WCHB1-69 > RUG11942. The sequence goes on from JAGCRI010000155.1 coordinate 10,574, forward strand.
CATCAGCAAATCTGTCTCGTCTTCCGACTTGTCGCTCACCACCACCACTTAGTAGTCGTTATACTGCTGTTCCAAGATTATCGGCAGGGATTTCAAAAGGTTGTGGGCATCGTTTTTTGTGGCTATGACAATGGAAACGGGATCCTGATGGTAGCCTTTCGGCTTAGAAGGCTTAAAGAAGGCAAATCTCGCAAAAAGTGCGAAATAGTAGGCCAGATTAAGAGCCACCACTGCGCAAAAAATGCCGGTAACGATTTCAATAATATGCAGTTGCATTAACAAATCTTATTATATATACTTGTTTAAGAGTGCAAATTTATTTTAAAGATTAAGATAATTAGTGTATTTTTGCCAAAA
>JAGCRI010000017.1 GCA_017964755.1 Bacteroidales bacterium
GTCCGCTGCGTGAAAGATTGAAATCCGAAGTTAGAACAATAGGAATTATCTGTCTCCTTTTAAAATACCCATTTCAAACCGACACATGGATTGCATCTGAATCCGGCATTGGCAAAATTATATGATAATTCGACTTCGCCTCCAATGTTAAGATTTTCGCAATGGAACCATTGCCCGACACTATACCATATTTGAGGCTCGGACAATATAACACATTTTGTATCAGTTATTTTACCGTCTTTGGCTGTAAATTGCTGGTTCTGCCACCAACAATCTACAAAACCTGAAAACTGCAGTCCTTTGACTTTGAAAATATCTTTGCATGTCCACACAAAAGTCAGCTGCATGGGCAAAATAGTCTTCACATCGAATATATATTTGTAAAGTACTTCAAAATTAAGAACATACCTATAATCGCTGTTATGCCAACAATAGTTTAACCCGCCCAAAAAAGCATTATTGATAGGGTAACCGCAATTATCCAACAGCGGGGTCTTAAAAATGCCAAGTCCTGCATCAAATTCAAGATGCAGATTCACTCCTTCGGCCTTAGTATTCTGCCAGAAATTCAAGCAACGGGCGAACTCCAAATATGCCCCGCTCGGTGCAACTGCCAATTTTCTGTCATTACGATAGTTATAATCAATATCAACAAAAAAGAAGGTGCTTCCCCAATTATCGCCTTTGAACATCTCCAAAGTCGTTGTAACATGCTTGCGGCCAAAATCATAAAAACCTTGCAAATTAACCTGAGCCCGCATTGTAAAAAAAGCAAATGCCAGAGCTAAAAACAAAAATGTAGATTTTCTATTCATAATATTTTTAAAATAAGATTAATAATTCAACATGTTTTTTTCTACAAGTTCACATATAATGTGACCTAAAAGTATGTGACATTCCTGTATTCTCGGCGTATTGTCAGATGGAACAGCGAGCAGCACATCAGCCATAGGTTTCAGCTTTCCGCCTCCTGCACCAGTCATCGCAACCGTTGAAAGGCCAAGTGTTTTTGCCATCTCGAAAGCATTCACCACATTCTGGGAATTTCCTGACGTGGAAAGTCCGACAAGCACATCGCCTTTTTTTGCAGTAGCCTGCAAAAGCCGTGAATAGACACAATCGAACCCATAATCGTTAGCCACAGCAGTAAGGTACGAGGTATTGCAATGCAGCGCTTCAGCAGCAAACGGGCGGCGGTCAATGTAGAAACGCCCCGACAGCTCGGATGCTATATGCTGCGCATCAGCGGCACTACCACCATTCCCGCAAAAAAGCACTTTGCTGCCAGCTTTCAAGGCCATGGTGCATATTTCTGCAACTTTTTCAATATTTCTGATGAAAGAAGCATCGCCCATAACAGCTGTTTTAACATCAATGCTTTCATTTATAATCTGTTGTACGCTATTCATATCAGAATTTTCATTATTAAAGATTGCAAAATTACACTAAATAATCAAATAAAAAAACATTACTTTTGCAGAATTTAAAATCTTTTATAAAAACTATTTATAAAAAAGCACACAATTGGCAAAAGTCGTGATTGAATTATAAAAAGAAAAATTCATTATCTTTGCAAGCATTAAAAAGTTTTGAATGAATACTGAAAAAACTATAACCGTCACCTCTCCCCTGCTTCCTGAACTTGAAGAGTTCATACCATATCTTAAAGAGATTTGGGAAAGTAAGTGGATTACCAATAACGGTCAGTTCCATAAAAAGTTGGAAGAATCATTGGCTGAATATTTAGGAGTGAAATATGTTTCACTTTTCACTAACGGGACTTTGCCTTTGATTACAGCTTTACAGGCCCTGAACATCACGGGCGAAGTGATAACGACACCATACAGCTTTGTAGCCACCACCCATTCCCTATGGTGGAACGGCATCAAGCCGGTGTTTGTGGATATAGACCCCGACACCTGCAACCTCGACCCCGAAAAAATTGAAGCTGCAATTACAGAAAAAACCACGGCTATCATGCCGGTTCACTGTTATGGCATCCCCTGCGACACGGAACGGATACAAGCCATCGCCGACAAGCACGGGCTTAAAATCATATACGATGCCGCCCACGCCTTCGGTGTCAAAGTCAATGGCGAAAGCATTTTAAACGCCGGTGACATGTCAACTTTGAGTTTTCACGCCACCAAAGTTTTCAACACAGTGGAAGGCGGCGCGCTCATCTGCCACGATGCCGAGACAAAAAAACATATTGACTTCCTCAAGAATTTCGGGTTCAATGGGGAAACTGAAGTGGTGGCACCAGGCATAAACAGCAAGATGGACGAGATACGTTCCGCTTACGGACTGCTCAACCTCAAACAAGTGGACAAAGCCATCGAAGCGAGGAAACAGGTGGCCGAATATTACCGCAAAGCACTCCGCAATATAAAGGGAATACGGGTATTGGAAGACAAAACAGGCGTGAGACACAACTATTCGTATTTCCCGATTTTTATCAATGCTGAGGAATACGGCATGACCCGTGATGAGTTATATTTCAAGATGAAGGAACAGAATGTGTTGGGACGCCGGTATTTCTATCCGCTCATCAGCACATTCGAAACATATAGGAATCTTGAATCTTCCAACCCTGCCAACCTTCCTGTAGCAACGCGCATAGCCAACGAGGTTATCTGCCTTCCTATGTACTACGGTTTGACAGAAGAAGACTTGAAAAGAGTGGTTGATGGAATATACAATTGTATATAATAGGTAATCAATTATCAGTCAAATATATAAAAATGAAAAGAATCTTACTTCTTACTGTTGCAGCAACGGCATTTTTTGCAACAACGGCTCAAACCCCGAAAATAAGTTATCAAGCTGTAGTGCGCGATGCCAACAATCATCTGGTGACCAACACCGAAGTTACAGTGGATGTAACCATCACTTACGGAGCTAACACATATAGTGAAACAGGCCTGACTGCTACCACAAATGCAAACGGACTGCTGTCATTATTAATAGGCAATGCAAACGGCTATGAGGAGATAGACTGGAGCAATGCCACAATTAAAACTGCGGTGTCAATAGGTGGCAATGCCTTGGAAAACACCACGACTGTAGCTGCCGTCCCATATACTCTGAATGCCAAGTTTGCCTCTGATGTGGCTCCAAATGCCACTGCAATAACTGAGGCGTACAACAGAATTAAAAGCGACAGCACATCTTTGCTCAATGCTATCAGAGACAGTGCTACTGCTATACGAAATTCCATTCCGGCCGCCCCTGTCAATGCAGATTGGGAAGCAGAAAGCGGTGCGGCGGAAATATTACACAAGCCGACCATCAACAACGGCATACTGACCATTACTTTGCCTGACGGAACTGAAAAGGTTTTTACGGCAAACCAAGCGGGTAATACTGAAGTGGTGATTCCGCCATACACTGTGACACCGGAAGACATTCTTGATGCGATAGGCCAGATGACACCTGAACAGAAAGAGATAATGCGTCAGGTTTTAAATCCAAATACCCCGCAACCGTGACAATAACTCTGAAAAAATTATTTGAAAAATAAAACAGACAGAGGAAAATGAAAAAGCTCATACTTTTTGCTGCATTGTTAACGGTATTCATTGCGGCAGTAGCCCAAACCCCGAAAATAAGTTACCAGGCTGTATTGCGTGATGCCGACAACCATATAGTGAGCAACACAACGATAGCAGTGGATATTACTATCACGTATGGAACGAGCAAATACAGTGAAACCGGCCTGACCGCCACCACCAATGAAAACGGACTGTTTTCATTGGAAATAGGCAATGTCAGCGGCTACGAAGCCATCAAATGGGAAAATGCCACCATCAAAGCTGTTGTTTCATTCGGCGCCAATACCATTGAGCACACCTCTGCCGTGACAGCGGTGCCATACGCATTGAAGGCCAATTTTGCCACTGGTGTCGATACCAATGGCACTACCGTGGCTTCGTTGTACAGCAAGATCCGCTACGACAGCGCCGCGACAGATAGCACCCTTAAAGACACAGCCGCTGCTATACGGAACGACATTCCTGCCGCTCAGGTTAATGCTGATTGGGAGTCTATAGGCGGCATGTCTGAAATTCTGAACAAACCCGCCATTAACGATGGCACTCTAACCATCATTTTGCCGGATAGCACAGTGAAAACCATTACCGCAAACCAAGAAGGCAACACTGATGTGAATATTAAGTTTATGAGTGTGCAAGACTTTCTTGATGTGCTGGCCCAGATGACACCTGAACAAATAGCCGCTTTGCGCGACTCCTTAGGGATTTCGGAACCTGATACCACCTCTTGCGGCACAATGGTTGATGCAGACGGCAACAACTACCAGACCGTGGTAATTGGAAGCCAATGCTGGTCAAAATCCAACCTGCGCACCACGCATTACCGCAACGGCGGTGCCATTCCAATGAATCAAGATATTTCATTGAATACAGCTTCTTATTACTGCCCAACTCAAGACGATACCGTCACAAAACATTACCCTGACTCTATTTACGGTATCTATTACAATGGATATGTGGTGGATGGTGACACACTCTGTCCTGCAGGCTGGCACGTGCCAAGCATATCAGAGTGGGAGGTTCTTGCGGACTTTGCAGGAAATCACAACTCTTGTGGTGGAAATCCTGACTATAACGCCAAGGCATTGGCTGATACCTGTCGTTATTTTGACCAAAATATGAGTGCAATTATTTATGCATGGGCACATAACTCCAAAAATTGTGCAGTGGGCAGCGACCGTGGGTATGGCAATTTCACCGGTTTCTCAGCTTTTCCGGCAGGCTACTGGGAAAACACGTTCAACGGTTATAGTTTAACGGCTTCATTTTGGTCTTCCACACCCGACAATGATAAAACATGGGTTTTTTATTTGTCGTATTCACAAGAAATGGGAGCTACCTATAAAGGTGATAAGGATAACGCCATTTCCGTCCGCTGCCTGAAAGACACGCCCTGACAAACAAAAAAGCACTCACAAATTTCTTTGTAAGTGCTTGGTTTTCTTTGCGCTCCCTCAAGGACTTGAACCTTGGACCCTCTGATTAACAGTCAGATGCTCTAACCGACTGAGCTAAGGAAGCGTGTCCCTTTTTGACGCTGCAAAAATACAATTTTTTTTGATTTCAACAACGTTTTTTAATTTTTTTTCTTCTTTTTTTTCGGAGCTTTGTTTTTTATAAATAAAAATCATATTTTACTAATTCTGAGTGAATTAGAAGAAAAGAAAATCCAAGAGACAGAATACACTGCGGAAAATATACAAGTGCTTGAGGGTCTTGAAGCCGTACGCAAACGTCCGTCAATGTACATCGGAGACGTGAGCGAGCGCGGTCTTCACCACCTCGTGTACGAAGTTGTCGACAACTCTATAGACGAGGCGTTGGCAGGCCACTGCAACGATATTAATGTAACAATTCTTGAAGACAATTCCATCTCCGTCCTTGATAACGGGCGCGGAATCCCTACCGGTATGCACGAAAAAGAAAAACGCTCCGCCCTTGAGGTGGTGCTCACTGTGCTGCACGCCGGCGGCAAGTTCAACAAGGATTCATACAAGGTGTCAGGCGGTCTGCACGGTGTCGGTGTCTCATGCGTGAACGCACTTTCAAAACATCTTAAAGCCGAAGTCTTCAGAGACGGTATCCATTATATGCAGGAATATGAATACGGCAAACCGCTGTACTCAGTGAAAGAAGTTGGCAAAACCGACCAGCGCGGCACAAAAATCACCTTCACCCCTGACGACTCAATCTTCACTGTGAGCGAATATAACTACAATACCCTCGCAACACGTATGAAGGAATTGGCTTTCCTTAACAAGCGTATCCGCTTAACTATCACCGATTTACGCAACCGCGATGAACAAGGGAATCCAAAATCAGAGTCATTCTATTCAGAAGAAGGCCTTAAGGATTTCATCAATTACCTTGACAGCGGCCGTACAAAAATCATGGCAGAGTCCATTTATATTGAGGGAGAACGTTCGGGCATCGCGGCTGAAATTGTTATGCAATATAACGATGCCTTCACAGAAAATATCCATTCATACGTCAATAACATCAATACGATAGAAGGCGGCACCCACCTCAGCGGATTCCGCCGCGCCTTGACTACAACCCTGAAAAAATATGCGACCAACAACAAGATGCTGGAGAAATTGGAAAAATCGAAAAACAAAGTCGAGATTTCAGGAGACGACTTCCGCGAAGGGTTGACAGCAATACTTTCTATAAAAGTTCCCGAACCGCAGTTCGAAGGCCAGACCAAGACAAAATTGGGGAACAGCGAGGTTGATGGCATCGTCTGCCAGTTGGTAAGCGATAAGTTGTCATACTATTTGGAAGAGCATCCTAATGACGCACGCGAGATTGTCAACAAGGTGATATTGGCCGCACAAGCACGCTACGCCGCACGCCACGCCCGCGAACTTGTACAACGCAAAAGCGCATTCAATGGCGGCGGTCTGCCAGGAAAATTGGCCGACTGTTCTTCCAAAAATCCAGAAGAATGCGAACTTTTCCTCGTCGAGGGTGATTCCGCAGGCGGCACAGCCAAGCAGGGACGCAACAGCAAAACCCAAGCAATCCTTCCTCTTCGAGGCAAAATCCTTAATGTGGAAAAAGCGATGCAGCACCGCGCTTTCGAAAGCGAAGAAATTAAAAACATCTACACCGCCTTGGGTGTTACCATAGGTACGGAAGCCGATAGCAAAGCCTTGAACCTCAGCAAACTACGCTATTGGAAGGTTATTATCATGACCGATGCTGATGTTGACGGAAGCCATATCGCAACCCTTATCCTGACCTTCTTCTTCAGATATATGAAAGAACTTATCGAAGGCGGGCACGTCTATATTGCCACCCCTCCGCTCTACCGTGTGAAGAAAGGCAAGGAGGAACATTATGTTTGGGACGAGGAGCAGCGCGACAAGGTTATCGCAGAGATGACAGGACCGAGCGGCAACGAAATCGGCATTCAGGTGCAGCGTTACAAAGGTTTGGGTGAGATGAACGAAGAGCAGTTGTGGACAACCACTATGGACCCGCAGCACCGCACTCTCCGTCAGGTTACTATTTCCAACGCAGCCGAGGCCGACCGTATTTTCTCAATGCTTATGGGTGATGAGGTGCCTCCACGTCGCGAATTTATCGAAAACAACGCAACTTACGCTAACCTTGACATTTAAAAAGTGAAAGAACTATATAACCTTTTCCTGCAATCTTCGGGTGTCTGCACCGATACCCGTAACATTGTGAAAGATTGCATCTTCGTCTGTTTAAAGGGGGAGAATTTTGATGGCAACAATTTCGCACAGGCTGCATTGGAACAGGGTGCGAAGTGTGTGGTCACCGAACGCACCGACTTCACAGGGAAAAACGGCTTCGTGGTTGTCGGCAACACTCTCGACACCTTACAGCAGCTGAGCCTTTATCACAGGCGCAAACTCACAATCCCTGTCATAGGCATTACCGGCACAAACGGGAAAACCACAACCAAAGAGCTCATTGCCGCTGTTCTGACACAAAAGTACAAAACCGCCTTCACAAAAGGGAATCTCAACAACCATATCGGTGTGCCGCTGACTTTGCTCTCAATCAAGAATGATGACGAAATCGCGATAGTGGAGATGGGCGCCAATCATAACGGCGAAATAGCACAGCTTTGCAAATTTGTGGAACCCGACTTCGGGCTGATAACCAACATCGGCAAGGCGCACATAGAAGGCTTCGGCTCCGTGGAAAACATAATCAACACAAAGAAAGCTGTTTACGATGCCGTGCGGCTCCGCGGAGGCGAGCTGTTTGTTAATGCCGCCGATGAACGTCTCACCGAGCTCACAAAAGACTATGGCAAAGTGGCTTTCTCCGGCGCCAACTCTGAAATAACGGGCGAAGTGGTGGAAATGAACCCCTATCTGAAAGTGAGGATTTTCGGCACGACATTGCAAACCCACCTCACAGGCAACTACAACCTCAACAACATATTGGCAGCAGTGGCTGTGGGTAAACGCTTCAACGTCAGCAATAAGCAGATTTTCAATGCTTTAGAAAATTATATTCCAAGCAATAACCGTTCGCAGATCAACAAAATAGGGACAAACACAATAATTGCAGATTTCTACAATGCCAATCCCACGAGCATGACGGCCGCACTCAACAACCTTTCGGCAATAACATCTGAAAAGAAGCTCGCTATTTTGGGCGAGATGCGCGAACTTGGGGCAGAAAGCGCAACAGAGCACCGGAAAATTGTGGAATTGACTGAAAAGCTGCATATTCCCGCACTTTTTGTCGGAAATGAGTTCTGCCGTTGCGGCGGAGCGACAGCATTCGAAACGGTTGACGCGCTGAACTCACATCTTGCAGAAAACAAACCCCAATCCACACTCATTCTCATTAAAGGCTCCAGAGGCGTTCATCTGGAAAACGTAAGAATAGAGTAACTTACAAAGATATTAACAACGGATGACCACAAAAAAATTATTTTTGAAAATTTCGTAATATTAATTTGACTATTTTTGCAAAAGAATTTTTGAGAGATGGCATCATTTTTGGAATTATATAATGAAATAGAATATAACATCGGAAAAATACGCCTTTCCCTCAATAAAACAAGAAATGAAAACGAAATATTGAAAGAGGAGAATTTGGCTTTGAAGGAGGAAAATGCAAAATTGGAGGCCAATTTGTCCGAACTGAAAGAAAAATACAGATTATTAACTATAACAAAAACATTAGAAGATAAAAAAGACAAGACAGATACAAAAAAGAAAATAAATGAGATGGTGCGGGAGATAGATAATTGTATAAGGCTTTTAAACAATTAAGAGATGGCTGAAGACGAAAGAATAAAGATACGGTTGGAAGTGGCGCAGCGGCATTATGACGTGGAGATAGCCAGAAATACGGAGGTTTATTACAGAAAAGCCGAAAAAATAATCAATGATACAATTCTGCAATTTTCTAAACTGTGGACTTATAATGACCATCAGGATATTTTAGCAAAAGTTCTTATTGATTTTGTTGTAAAATGGATAGAAAACGAAGAGAGATTGGACGAGTTTGATGAGGAACTGATACCAAAAATGGAAGAGTTAAAAGCTCTTACAGACTCTATTAACATTGATTAAAGACGTTCTTTGAAAAAACCATATCCCGCATAAATTCAAATACGTTTGTTAAACTCAACACATAACAAACGAAGGATAGGCTCATACGTTTTTAGAAAAGGCCTGATTGCCGCAAGGCAAGGTGTAAAAACCCGTGGAATTTCGAGAAGCGTGGCTCCTTCACCGTACAAATAATGGAGTTTAATAAGACCATTATTGAAATATTTATGCGGGTTTTTTTATTGTTTAATATTAAATATGTATAACACTTAAACACAATATATAAATAAACATCAAAATTATGGAAACTGTACTTTATATAATTTTACCATTAATCGGATTAGGATGCGGCATCGCATTGTCGTACACGCTACTCAAAAACGCAATAACAAAGAATGCTAACTCAATAGAGGAAAAAGCAAAGGAGACTCTCAAAAAAGCCGAAGAAGACGGCGAAAGACTGAAAAAAGACAAGCTTTTGCAAGCTAAAGAGAAATTCCTCCAGCTTAAGAGCGAGCATGAAAAAATGGTCAACGAGAAAAACCAGCAGATAGCAAACGCCGAAAACAGAATCAAACAGAAAGAAGGTACTCTTAACCAAAAAGCAGAGGAACTGAACCGCAAAAATTCGGAAATTAACACAATGAAGGAGAACCTCACAAAACAACTTGAGGTCAACAAACAGAAAGAAGCCGAACTTGAAAAGAAAACCGCTGAGCAGAAAACGAAATTGGAAGCCATAGCTGAACTCACTTCGCAGCAGGCCAAGGAACAACTCATCGAACTGATGAAAGACGAAGCCAAAGCCGAGGCGATGGTCTATGTGAAAGACATCATGGACGAAGCCGAAGCAAATGCAAACGCCGAAGCAAAAAAACTGGTAATCAAAGCAATACAAAGGACAGGCGTGGAAGTTGCCATGGAAAATACAGTTTCTGTCTTCAATATCGAAAATGATGAGATCAAGGGCAGAATCATCGGTCGTGAAGGACGTAACATCAGGACACTTGAAAACCTCACCGGCGTTGACGTCATCATTGACGACTCACCAGACGCGATCCTGCTTTCGAGTTTCGACCCCGTACGCCGCGAAATCGCCAGACTTTCACTTCAGAAACTTGTCTCAGACGGACGCATCCACCCTGCAAGAATTGAGGAGATTGTTGCCAAGACCAAGAAACAGATAGAACAGGAAATTGCGGAAATAGGAAAGCGTACCTGCATAGACCTCGGTGTCCACAATATGCACCACGAACTTATGCGCCTCATCGGCAAAATGCGCTACCGCTCATCATACGGGCAGAATCTGCTCCAGCACTCCAAGGAAGTTGCAAACCTCTGCGCTACCATGGCTGCAGAACTCGGACTGAACGCCAAATTGGCAAAACGCGCCGGCCTGCTGCACGACATCGGCAAGGTGCCGGACAATGAGCCTGAGTTGCCGCACGCTCTCTTCGGAGCACAACTTGCTGAGCAGTACAAGGAACGTCCTGAGATTGTCAACGCTATCGGAGCGCACCACGACGAAATGGAAATGGATAACCTTATCGCTCCGTTGGTTCAGGTGTGCGATGCCATCTCAGGTGCCCGCCCGGGTGCACGCCGCGAAGTGGTGGAGGCATACATGAAACGCCTCAACGACCTCGAAAACATTGCCCTGACTTATCCGGGCGTGGTCAAGACATACGCTATCCAAGCCGGTCGCGAACTGCGCGTCATTGTCGGCGCGGAAAAGGTTTCTGACGAGCAGGCCGCACAAATCTCTTTCGACCTTTCAAAGAAAATCCAAAACGAGATGACCTATCCGGGACAGATTAAGATTACTGTTATCCGCGAAATCAGGTCTATCAATTTTGCAAGATAACCGCTCCGCGAATCACACGTATCTTCCCGGAATATTTTTCGTGTAAATCCGCGTGATTCGTGGAGAATTATATCATTTGAATAACTCTGTAAATATTGTTTTTGTATATTTGCAAGTTAAACATATTGATTATGAAACTTGCAAAATGCCTCATTATCGGCTCCGGCCCCGCTGGCTACACCGCCGGGATATACGCTTCACGCGCAAACCTTGCCCCAATACTGGTTGAAGGGCTGACACCGGGAGGCCAACTTACAATAACAAACGAAGTTGAAAATTTTCCGGGCTACCCTGAAGGCAAAGCCGGTCCGGAGATAATGGACGACTTACGCCAGCAAGCACTCCGCATGGGAACCGAAATTATACAAGGAATGGTTACTAATGTTGACTTCTCTGCCCGCCCCTTCCGCTGCAAAATCGACAACAATGAGGAAATTGCCGCTGAAACAGTCATCATTGCCACAGGCGCAACCGCCCGCTGGCTCGGATTGGAGTCGGAAGCCGATTACCGCGGATTCGGAGTTTCCGCTTGCGCCACATGCGACGGCTTCTTTTTCAGAGGCAAAACTGTTGCTGTTATCGGCGGCGGCGACACCGCACTTGAAGATGCACTCTACCTTTCCTCATTATGCAAAAAAGTCTTTCTTGTGCATCGCCGCGACCAGCTCCGCGCCTCACAGGCAATGCAGAAAAAGCTTTTCAGCACCCAAAATATCGAAGTTCTTTGGAACTCAGTCGTTGACGAGATACTTGGCGAGAAACAGCAATTCATGAAACACGTTACAGCCTTGTCACTCCGGAACACACTGACTGATGAAATTTCCCAAATCAATGTTGACGGGGTTTTTGTGGCAATCGGCCATACACCTGTTACAGAACTTTTTAAGGGGCAGCTCGAACTTGACGACCAAGGCTATATAGTAACGCGCGCCGGCAGTACCCACACATCTGTTGAAGGGGTCTTCGCCGCTGGAGACGTGCAGGACACAAAATACCGCCAGGCTATTACCGCCGCTGCTTCAGGCTGCATGGCTGCCATCGATGCCGAGCGTTTTCTTAAAGGCGAATAGATTAACTTTTCCAATCCGATTTTTATGAAAGACTATTTTTTCTTAGGGACCATTAATAAACTTCACGGCTACAAAGGCGAACTTCTCGCCTACCTCGATACAGACGAACCTTCCAAATATGCTTCATTGGAATCCATTTTTATCGACACTGATGGTGAATTATTACCATATATTATTGAAAATCTGAGATTTAAAGATGAAAACAATATTATTTTGAAATTATCCGGTGTTGATGTTGAAGAAGCCAAATATCTTGTAAAGTCTTCAATGTACCTGCCGCTTTCAATGCTGCCGCCACTCACAGGAAACAATTTCTACTACCACGAGGTTATAGGCTTTCAAGTTATTGACAAACAACACGGTTACATCGGAAACTGCTCAGGATTCCTTGATACAGGGAAACAAGCCGTAATGCAGATTGACTTCAACGGCAAAGAGATTCTTCTTCCCGCGGTTGATGATTTCTTTGAAACTGTTGACAGGGAAAACAAAACATTGGAGATAATTGCACCTGACGGATTGATTGATCTGTATCTTTCAGATAATAAAGAAGATAACTCTAAAGAATAATTTAAAAACCAATATATGACCCCGAAAGAGGAAATACAGAAACTGACAGACGAGGTTAATCAGCATAACTATAACTACTATATGCTTGATAATCCTACTATTAGCGATTACGATTTTGATATTTTGTTAGCCCGTCTCGTCGATTTGGAGAAGCAGTATCCTGAATACGCGCTTCCCGACAGCCCAACGCAAAGGGTGGGCGGAACCGTGACAAAACAATTTCGCACGGTAAGGCATATCTACCCGATGCTTTCTCTCGGAAACACATATTCAGAAGCTGACTTGCAGGAATTTAACCGCAGAGTTGAGTCGCTTGTGCATGATAATCTTGAGTATGTCTGCGAATTAAAATATGATGGTGTTGCAATAAGTCTGATATACGAAAACGGATATCTGAGCCGTGCTGTAACACGTGGAGATGGGGTTCAAGGAGATGATGTAACAGCTAACGTCAAGACCATCAAATCCATACCGCTAAAACTACGTGGAGACTATCCGCCGTTGCTTGAAGTGCGCGGGGAAATTCTGATGCCATATTCAGCATTTGAGGCCCTGAACCGCGAGCGCGAAGACATTGGCGAACCGCCGTTTGCAAATCCGCGCAACGCCGCCTCTGGCAGCCTCAAACTGCAGGATTCTTCCGAAGTCGCCCGAAGAGGCCTTGATTTCCATCTGTATTACGCACTCGGTGAAAACCTTCCTTGCGACAACCATTACGACAGAATTATGAAATTGGCTGACTGGGGGTTCCGCAAAGTTCAGGTCATCACAAAAACAAAAAATATCGAAGGTGTTTTCGGTTTTATCGGAGAGTGGAACGAAAAACGCAAAAGTCTGCCATACGCCATTGACGGTATCGTCATTAAAGTCAATTCTTATACACAGCAGCAGCAGATTGGTGCCACAGCGAAAAGTCCACGTTGGGCTATCGCATACAAATTCAAGGCTGAACGCGTATCCACGCCATTGTTAAGCATTGATTATCAAGTTGGAAGAACAGGAATTGTCACCCCTGTCGCCAATCTCGCACCGGTGCAGCTTGCAGGCACAACTGTAAAGCGCGCGACAATGCACAACAACGATTTCATCACATCAATGGATATACGTGAAGGAGACTGGCTTTTTGTGGAAAAAGGCGGCGAGATCATTCCAAAAATTGTTGGTGTGGACATGGAAAAAAGGCAGGCCGGCTCACAAGAAGTCCGTTTTGTAACAACCTGTCCCGAATGCGGAGCCGTGTTGGTGAACAACGAAGGGGAAGCTGGCATTTTCTGCCCTAATGAGCAATCGTGCCCGCCCCAGATCAAAGGCAGGCTCGAACATTTCATCTCACGTAAAGCGATGAATATCGAATCTTTAGGGGAAGGGAAAATCGAAATGCTCTTCGAAAACGGTCTGGTGCGCGACATTGCCGATTTTTATAATCTTACTTATAACAAACTCTTCGGACTTGAAAAGAAGATTGAAAGCATTGACAATAAAGGAGATAGAATTTTAAGTTTCAAAGACAAGACGGTTGAGAATATTCTTTCGGGCATAGAAAAATCGAAGCAGGTGCCATTTGCACGCGTGCTCTTCGCACTCGGGATACGCTATGTAGGAGAGACTACCGCAAAAAAATTGGCGCGGCACTTCAAAAATATTGACGTGGTCTCTTCTGCCACAAAAGAAGAGCTTATGCAGGTTGATGATGTTGGAGAGCGTGTTGCCGACAGCATCGTTAACTTTTTCAACAATGCCGGCAATTTGCAAACCGTTGTGCGGCTGCGCGAAGCAGGACTCAATTTCGAGACAAAAGACGAAATCTCAAAATTAGGTACAGCCCTTGATGGCAAATCTATAGTTGTCAGCGGTGTGTTTTCTGTGCCAAGGGACGAAATCAAACAGAAAATTGAAGATTATGGGGGCAAAAATGTCTCTTCAATATCAAAAAACACCGATTTTGTCCTTGCTGGTGAGAAGATGGGACCTGAGAAACGCAAAAAAGCAGAAAATTTAGGTATTCCTATAATCTCAGAAGAAGATTTTTATATCATGATAGGTGAAAAATAATAACGTTCATTACAAATAATTATATATGTCAACAGGTAGCAATTTCCAAACAAAAAAAGGATTCACCTCCAATTTAGGGGCAATAATGGCAGCTGCTGGGGGCTCAATAGGGCTGGGGAATATATGGCGGTTTCCATACACTGTCGGTGAAAACGGTGGCGGTGCATTCATCATTGTTTACCTTATTTTTGTAGTGTTACTCGGTGTGCCGTTAGTGATGAGCGAGCTCATGCTCGGCAGGCGTTCAGGCAAAAACGCGGTCGGAACTTTCCGCGACCTCGCTCCGAAACACCGCTCATGGCAACTTGTAGGACTGCTTGGCGTCATAGTGGCCTTTATGATATACTCTTTCTACGGTGTCGTCTTCGGCTGGACACTCAATTTTACAGGCGAAGCCTTTACAGGAACCATTCTAAATCAAGATGAATCACAAATTTTCTCATTTTTCGCACACCCATATTACCCACTGATAGGCCTTGCCCTTGCATTGGCCCTCACTGCGGGTGTGGTTGTCGCCGGCGTACAGAAAGGCATTGAAAAGTGCACAAAAATACTTATGCCCATACTATTTGTTATTATTCTGCTGCTCTGCATCCGCTCCATAACCCTGCCCAACGCTTCAAAAGGTCTCGCCTTCCTCTTCAAACCCGACTTCAGCAAACTGACGAGCAAAGCTATCCTGAACGCACTCGGACAATCCATGTTTTCGCTTAGTATCGGCATGTGCGCACTAATCACCTACGGATCTTATATGCGCAAAGAGGACAATCTCTTCGCGTCAAGCCTATGGATTGCGGGAGCAGATACGGCAATTGCCATTTTTGCGGGAATCGCTATTTTCCCCGCCGTCTTCTCTTTCGGATTCAGTCCCGCCGAAGGGCCAAGCCTCGTTTATGTAGTCCTTCCAAACGTCTTTAACGAAATGCCTTTCGGCCAGCTGTTCGCAATTTTGTTTTTCCTCCTCCTTTCAATAGCAGCTCTCACATCTACAATACTTTTACTCGAAATCCTTGTACTGTGGGCTGTTGAGGAGTTTAAAATGAAACGCTGGGTGGCAACCTTGGCCGTGTCAGTTATTATCTTCATAATCGGTTCACTTTGTTCTCTCTCTTTCGGACCATTAAAAGAATACACCATATTTGGAGATACTCTATTCAATTTCCTTGACAAACTTACAGCAACATACCTAATGCCATTCGGGGCATTATGCATTGCTCTTTTTATTGGCTGGTATTATCCTAAAAATGAGATAATTGACGAATTTTCAAACAAAGGGACACTTAAAACCGGATATTTGAAAATCTTCTATTCGCTTATGCGCTATGTCGTACCTATCGCACTTCTGATAGTTCTACTCTCAGGAATTTTTGGTCTGTAATTTTTAATGTTATGAAAAAAAAGCAGTTAATTGTAATAATTGCATGTTGTGCCGCAATTTTGGCAGGTGTGATTTTTTATTTTTTAAGACGTACTCCCGAACCGCGCAAATACAAAGTGAAAAAGACCGAGCTGACTGCGCTGAAAAAAAACATTGATATTAAAATTCATCCCTATACCACTGATTTATATGCACTTGACACTTCTGATTTGGCGGCAGGAGTCGAAAAATTATCGGAAATATATCCTGAGTATCTGATTCAGAAAGATATATGGAAAAATGAGATGATGATGAGGTCTCTGAAAGCGTATCTGACAGACCCTCTAATGCGGGAAATTTACGATGACGCCGTAAAAATCTTTCCAAATCTTGACGAACAAGAAGCGGAACTTGTTGAGGCCCTGAGCTATTACAAGCATTATTTTCCGGAAGCGGAAATTCCGGAATTTTATGCACTTGTGCCCGGACTTGATTTCGAGATGCCATCCGTCTTCGCATACGAAAACAATATTTTCATATATCTTGACCAATATTTGGGAGCCGATAACAAAAAATATCAGCAAATCGCACTGCCTGTATATATACGGGAGCGCTGCGACAAAAAATACCTCGCCATTGACTGTTTCAAGAAAGCACTTGTTTACAAACATTTGCCTGAAAAGACATTGGTTTCACTGCTCGACAATATGATTTACGAAGGGAAAAAATTGTATTTTACCGAACTGATGTTTCCTAACCGCACAGAAAACGACATTATAGGATATAGTCAGGAAAAATATTCTTGGGCAATGCAATACCAGCCTGAAATATGGAACTATCTGATTGAAAAGCAGTTACTTTTTTCTAAAGATGCAGATTCCAAACGCAAATTCATTGAAGAGGCTCCTTTTACAAAACCGTTTTCAAATGTCTCACCCGGACGGCTCGGTACATTTATCGGTTGGAAAATAGTTCAGGGATATATGGAAAATAATCCTGACGTCACTATTTCAGATATGCTACAAAATACTGATAGTCAGGATATTTTAAATAAATCAAATTATAAGCCGCTCAAAACAAAACATATAAATTAAATTTTCTTTAAAAAAACATTAACAACCTATTGACTTTTCAAAATAATGGTTGTATCTTTGCAGAGAATTTAAAAAATTAATATTATGGCAGGAATAAACAAAGTAATTTTAATCGGGAACTTAGGGAGAGACCCTGAAGTTAAAACATTTGAGAACGGAACCAAAAAGGCGAATTTCACGTTAGCTACTTCCGAGAGTTACAAGGACAAGGAAGGGAAAATAGTGGAACAGACAGAATGGCACAACATTGTATGCTGGCGCAATCTCGCTGACATTGCAGAACGCTATCTCACAAAAGGCAAGCAGATATACCTTGAAGGGAAGCTGCGCACCCGCTCGTGGGAAGACAACGGTGTGAAGAAATACATCACCGAGATTGAAGCTTCAACCTTCACAATGTTAGGTACAAAGAACGACAATAATGTCGCGAGCCGCGTACCAAACGGGGGTGAGGCCCAGCGCGTGGAATCGGCGGTAGAGGCAGTCATGGCAGCGCAACCGCAAGTAGCAACCGAATCTGACAGCGTTGACGATTTACCATTCTAATTACTGACGTTCAAGATTTTACAGGATTTTCCGCGCGGAGAAACGGAACACACTACCGCAACCGCGCGGCACAAATCCTCCTTTAAAGTCATGTCTGGAGACAATCTGGAATTAGGCAAGACAGGTGAGGAAGCCGCCATCGCATACTATCTGAAACAGAACTACACAATTTTGGATACAAACTGGCGCTTCGGACATCTTGAAGTTGATGTTATTGCTGAAAATGAAGACACTATTGTTTTCTGCGAAGTGAAGACACGCTCATCAAACTGCTTCGGCGAACCTGAATCATTCGTGACACTGCAAAAACAAAAGAACATAATCAGGGCTGCCAACAGTTATGTCTTGAGAAAAGGAATAAACAAGGACGTACGTTTCGACGTTATTTCAATAATAAAAAACAATAACGGATGCACGCTGAATCACATACCGGATGCGTTCTGCCCAAAATGGTAGTTTAACCAACATATTGCTATGAGTGGAATATACGTTCATTTCCCGTTCTGCAAAAAAAAATGTGTCTATTGCAATTTCTATTCTGTGAGCAGAACAGACTTGAAAACACAATACATTGACGCCCTGTCGCAAGAAATCGGATTGCGGGCAAAAGAACTTGGTGATGACATTGTGGAAACGCTCTATTTCGGCGGCGGTACTCCTTCGCTTTGCACCATAAAGGAATTGGAAACTGTTGTTGAAAAGTTGCATTCAACTTTCACTTTTTCAAAAGAGTTAGAATTCACCGTTGAAGCGAACCCTGAACAGCTTACTCCTGAATATCTGAGAGACTTGAAAGGATTAGGTGTGAACCGCTTGAGCATCGGCATACAGTCTTTCGACGACTGCATTCTCACATTGCTTGGTCGCACACACTCTGCCGTGACCGCACAAACCGCCATTGAAAACGCTTTCGCCTCCGGCTTCAACAACGTCTCTATTGACCTGATTTACGGCATTGCAGCACGTGTGAAAGGATTATGGGAAAAAGAACTTGAAAAAGCATTCTCCTACCCTATAACGCATTTGTCAGCTTACTCACTCACTGTTGAGGAGAACACATTGCTGCACAAAAAAATCAAAAACGGGACAATGCCTCCAATAGATGAAGAGTGCGCCGTGAATGACTACTGGAGCCTAATGGAAGCTGTAGAAAGGCATGGATTCAAACAATATGAAATATCCAACTTTGCGCGTGACGGGAAAATTTCGCAGCACAACTCATCATATTGGGCACACACACCATACCTCGGTCTCGGAGCGGCAGCGCACTCATTCAACGGTTCGGCCCGAAGCTGGAACACAGCTGATGTAAAACGCTACATCTCAGGCTGCAAGAACGGTGCACCGCCCCGCGAATATGAAGCGCTGACCGATAAAGAGCTGTACAACGAATACATACTGCTCCGTCTGCGGACAAGTGCCGGCATAAACCTAAGTGAGCTACAGCAAAGATTCGGAGCCAACCGCCGGAACAAAGCCGAGAAATTTCTCACAGCATTGAGTCCTTCGTTATTCATATATGACGGGAACACTATTGCCCTCACCGCCGCCGGAAAGCTTCACGCAGACAACTTCGCAATGGAGCTGTTTGAGACGGAATAAATTCGGAAATATCCCTTTCAGCCTTGCTGATTAAAATCTGTAAATTCTTGTATTATTTATACGAGTTGTTTTTGATGATTTCCCATTTACAAGATTAAAGTGGATAATTCCGATTATTTATACGAGTAACAATTTCGGTTTATAAATATTGAAAACAAGAATGTACTATAACTTACGTAATGAACTATTCGGAACTTATTTCAGAAAACGACAACAAAAGCAAGAAAAATCGTCCTCAAATGGGGAGCGGGCCATCCAATTCGGACTCCCCATCAGACAATGTTAATTCTTCTATCACGAGTAGCCCTACCGATACAGCACGTGCCTCAAAGAATTCGGCTGCGAAGTTAATAAAAAATCTAATACCAATATTAGCAAAAA
>JAGCRI010000156.1 GCA_017964755.1 Bacteroidales bacterium
AGAAAAAAAGTTGAAAGACCAAGAAAAAAATTAAAACCGTAAACTCAAAATCTCTATGGAAAAACAGACTACTATCGGCAAAGAGGTCTCTGTTTCAGGCAAAGGGCTTCACAGCGGAAAATTCGTAACCCTAACATTCAAGCCGGCTCCGGAGGGCACGGGCGTCAGCTTCCGCCGCATCGATTTGCCCGGTGCGCCTGTGGTGAAGGCGTGCGTTGACAACGTTTTTGACACTTCGCGCGGCACCTCGCTGAAAGAAAACGGTGCGGAAGTGCGTACTGTTGAGCATCTTATGGCGGCTCTTTCAGGCATGGGTATCGACAATGTGCTGATTGACATCAACGCCGGGGAGACCCCGATTCTTGACGGCAGCGCGAAGCTATACGTCAACGCGTTGCGGGAAGCGGGGCGTACGGAGCAGAACGCAGAAAAGAAATATATTGAACTTAGCGATACCATAAGATTCACAAAACCGGACAACGGCATTGAGTTAATGGTGGAGCCAGCCGAGAAGTTCAGCGCACACATCGAAGTTGACTACAATTCGCAGGTTTTGCCGGCGCAGCAGGCGGAAATCGGTGACATCAGCGATTTTGCGGAGCAGATTGCCCCGTGCCGCACCTTCGTCTTCCTGCACGAGATACAATTTCTCATAGAAAACAACTTGGTAAAGGGCGGCGACTTGGACAACGCCATTGTCTTTGTAGAGCAAATGCCTGACGCGGCGACCATTGAAAAACTGTCAAAGTTTTATAATAAGACGGATATAAAGGTGATGGAAAACGGGGTGCTGAACACTCTGAAATTGCAGTTTCCAAATGAGCCTGCCCGCCACAAGCTACTCGACCTGATAGGCGACCTCTATCTACTCGGCGCGCCTGTGAAAGGACACGTAACCGCAAAAAAGACAGGACATTTCGCAAATGTGGAGTTCGCGCGCCTCATTGCGGAAAACGCTGTATCTCACTGAATATCAAATGTCAATAATTTTGGCAATTTGGTTTTTCGTTTCTTTTGATAGATTTCATAGTGGTTGTGGTTGTCCATGTGCCGCGACAACTGATCCATCCGTATTGTGAAAAATCTTTAATTATCTCACAATAAAGCAGATAGAATCGTCCGCAATTGCTAAATTATCAATGTCTATTCGTACCTCAGTGCGTTTATCGGGTCGAGGTTAGCGGCTTTCTTCGCCGGATACCACCCGAAGAATATGCCTGTTGCAGCGCATACAAGAAATGAGAGTATGATGGCGGTCTGGCTTACAACATACGGCCATTTCAACAGGGTGCAGCCGACATACGACAACAGCAGCCCGAATATTATCCCTATGATTCCGCCAATAAGACTTAAAATGACACTCTCAGCCAAGAACTGCATGAGGATGTCTCGGTTTTGCGCTCCGATGGACATTCTCAGTCCAATCTCTTTAGTTCGTTCTGTTACAGTGACATACATGATGTTCATAATGCCGATGCCGCCGACAACAAGCGATATTGCTGCGATTGCGGCGAGCAGCACCGTGAGCAGTCCCGTGATTGAACTCATCGTTGTAAGAAGCTCTTCCTGCGTCCTGATGTCAAAATCGTCATCGGAGCTGTTTGTAATGCCGTGTGTGCTCCTCAAAATGTATGTTATCTCGGTCGCCGCCATCTCCGATTGCTCCTCAGAGAGTGCTGAGGCGAAAAGCATGTTGTAGTGCGTGATTGCCATGAACCGTTTCTGTATCGTGGTGTAGGGCGCAAGCACAACGTCATCTTGGTCCTGCCCCATCTGGTTCTGTCCCTTGCTTTTCAAAACCCCTATGACTTTCATGGGAATTGTGCCGAAACGCACTGTCTGCCCGACCGGATTTTCGCCATTGGTGAATAACTCTTTCGCGACAGTTTTGCCTATGACACATACTTTTGCGAATTTTTTGACATCGTTTTCATCGAACATTATTCCGCTTTCAAGTTCGTATTTTCTTATGTCGAGGTAGCAGGCATCAACGCCTTGAATGCTGCCAGGGTGGTTGTTTGAGCCGAAAACGAGTTGTGCCGCCGAACTTACCATGGGGGTGATAGCCGACACATAGCGTGCGTTTGCGCGTATCGCCTTGAGGTCTTTTTCGTTCAGCGCTTTTGAACTGCCGCTGCCGAGGTTCACGCCGCCGCGCGACTGGTGTGAAGGCATTATCATTATCATATTCGACCCCATTGATGAGAGTTGGTTCTGTACGCTTAAAGTGGAACTCTGCCCCAAACTCACCATCGCAATCACAGAAGCGATGCCGATGACAATCCCCAACATCGTCAGAATGGCGCGGCTTTTGTTGCGCAACAATGCTTTTATCGCTATTTTTATGAGATTTAAGATATTCATTTAATGAAAATTTTAATAGTCATCAGATTGCGGCAGATTTTCTAACGCCTCTTTTGCTGATTTCGGCTCTACAGGGCAGTCGTTTATGATATGTCCGTCACGGAGCATTATTGTGCGGGTGGTGAAAACGGCAATGTCCGGTTCATGGGTGACGAAAGCGATTGTTTTCCCTTGGTCGTGGAGTTGCTGGAAAAGCGTCATTATCTCGTATGAGGTCCGTGTGTCGAGGTTGCCGGTGGCTTCGTCGGCAAGGAGTATCACAGGGTCGTTGACGAGTGCCCTTGCGATGGCGACACGCTGCTGCTGTCCGCCCGACAGCTGGTTGGGCAGGTGGTACATCCTGTTGTCCAATCCCACGGCCTGCAACGCTGCGACAGCCCGTTCGCGCCGCTCCTTCGACGAGACAGTGTTGTTGTATAACAAAGGCAGTTCCACGTTCTCCAACGCCGTCGTTCTCGCCAAAAGGTTGTAACTTTGGAACACAAATCCGATTTTACGGTTGCGCAGTGTTGAGAGCTGGTTCTTGCTCAAACTGCCAACATTGACCCCGTCAATGTTGTATTCGCCGGAGGTCGGCTTGTCAAGACAGCCCAATATGTTCAGCAGTGTGGATTTGCCTGAGCCGCTCGTCCCCATAATGCTGACAAATTCGCCGCTGTAAATTGTGAACGAGATGCCTTTCAGCGCGTGAACATCTTCGTTGCCTACACGGAAAGTGCGCCGCAAATTCTCTATTTTGATGATTTCGTTCTCCACGTTGCAGTTCTTTAAGGGTTATCTTGTTTTGCGTTGCGGCGGTCCCATCTTGAACGGGCTTGAGCTGTTGCCGCCGTTTTGCATGGGCTGTATCTGCATTACAGATAAAACGACATTTTCACCTTCTTGCACACCATTGGTTATCAATGATTTGGCTCCGTCGTTGATGCCGATTTCCACAGATTTTTGAATGAGGGTGTTTTCGTGTTTTACCCAGATCAGCTTTTTACTGATGTTTTTCAAAGACTCGTCAACATGCTGTTGCGACACATTTTGAATCTGATAGCCTTGCTTTTGCAATGTTTTCTCATTCTCTTTGGAAAGAGTGAAATAGAGCGCTTCCATCGGTATAGTGTTGCCGGTTTGCTGGTTGACAATGATGTTGACATTGGCGGTCATTCCGGGAAAGAGCTTCTCCTCAGGATTCGGGGCGTTGATGATAACTGTGTATGTTACAACATTTGATGTTACAGTCGGTTCGAGGCGCACCTGCTTGACAGTGCCTGAGAACACATCGTCAGGGAAAGCGTCAACAGTGAAAGTTACGGTTTGTCCCTCTTTCACTTGCCCGATGTCGGCTTCGTCAACGTTTGCCTCCACCTGCATCTGTGTCAGGTCGTTGGCGATTGTGAAGAGGGTAGGGGTGCTGAACGAGGCCGCCACCGTCTGCCCCTCTTCAACCTCCTTGTTTAGGACAATGCCTGATATTGGTGAGTAAATCTGTGAGTATGAGAGATTTACCTGCGCCTGTTGCAAACTCGATTTTGACGTGGTGACTTTGTTTTTCGCCTGAATGTATGTGTTTGACGCCTGCTCAAAAGACTCTTGCGTGGCGGCTTTGTTTTCATACAATTGTTTCACACGGTCATAGTTCTGTTGTGCGAGTGTTAGGTTGCTTTCGGCGTCAGAGAGGTTTGCCTGAGCCATGTTAACCTGCTCCAAAAGCGTGGAACGGTCAAGTTCGGCGAGCAGCTGCCCCTTCTCCACATGACTGTTGTAGTCAACATAAAGTTTCTCCACTTTTCCTGAAACCTGCGTGCCTACTGTTACCTGATAGACCGGCTGGATTTCGCCAGTCGCTGTAACCACTATTTGAATGCTGTCAACGGTTACTTTACTGGTGTTGACTTCAAGCGGCATTGACTTGTGTTTGCCGATGATGGTAGCAATGATTACGATGAGAAGCAATGCGACGACAACGCTCCCAATTACAATTTTCCTTTTATTCTTCTTTTCCATTTAATTTTTGGGATAAATTTTTATAATTCTACAGGAACACCCATATATATGTCAAGTATCTTTCTGTCAAGTAGATAGGTGTATTTGCTTTGTATATAAGTGTTAAGATAGTTCAGATAGTTTGTCTGTTGCTGGAGAAGATCTGCGGCGGTGATGGCTCCGAATTTGAATTTTTCGTTATATGCTTGATAACTTGCATAATAAGCGTTAGCCCTTGTCTCCGCAACGTGATAATTGTTGGCAGCCTGTTTCGTGTTAAGGTACTCTTTCTGTAACTCTTGAACGATGTCAAGTTCCTGCTGTGCCCTGTCCAATTCTGCCTGCTGCATCCTTATTTTTGTCTGACTTACTTGTGATTTGGTTATGCTGCGGTTGTAAATCGGAATGTTAAGCGAAAGACCGAGGTTTTCTCCGAGATTGTTACCAAGTTGTGAGCCAAAGGAACCATTTTTGTTTGTATAACCTGTTGATACACCGGCACTTAACGAAAGATTCGGATAATAGTTGGCTTTCGCTATTTTTATGTCGTATTCTGCTATTGATACGGCATTTTCACTTATTTTCAAAGTCGGGTAATAACCGAGTGTTTTTGTTATAACCTCTTCTAATTCAGGAAGTTCAAGAGCCTTATTGAGTTGTTCTTCTGTCGGTTTGACAATTTCCACCTCCTTGTCAGGTCTTATGCAAAGAATATTTTTAAGTGTCGCCATATTGTTTTCGATGGCGATTTTTGTGTTTTCAATGTTGAAGGAATCTGAGGCAAATTGCGCCTGAAGCATCATGAAATCGCTTTCAAGAATTTTCCCTGTTTTGAACTGAGCCTCGCCCTGTTTCATCTGCTCTTCACTTGTTTTTAATACATCTTCTTGATATTCAAGCATTTCCTTATTCATTAGAATAGAGAGAAATGCCTGTATAATTTGCAGATTTACAGTATTTTGCGCTTGTTCTATTTTATACTCCGATTGGGTAACATTCAGTTTTGCCTGCTTGATAGAGTTTGGGGTGCTGAGTCCGTCGAAGAGTGTCATCCCTGCGTTGATGCCATAGTTGCCGTTAGCGTTGAATCCGCCGTATTCGCCGTGCGAGTAGCCTATGCCTTGTGACAGGCTTGCCGAGACCGAGGGGGCATACGCGCTTTTTGCCTGCCTTAATGACACTTCCGCAGATTCCTTGCTGAGATTTGCGTTTTTAAGGGTTATGTTGTTCTCTTTTGCGTATGAAATGCACCCTTCAAGTGTGAGTGTTACTGGTTGAGAAAATGAATATATACTTATAAAACAAATAATTAGGATTGTGATTTTTTTCATCGCATTATTTCTCATCTTAATATTCTAAAAAACGCGTCTGGTTAGACAAATTCCAAGTTAAAAAGTTTAAAAAACGCGAACAGTTTTTCTTATTTGCGTTTCAAGGTTCTGGAATTACCCGTGTAATCAAATAATAGAAATGTTCGCGTTTTTACGCAAACATTAACTTTCTCTTGATTACGCTTAAATTTTCCAGATTTAGAAACGCAAGATTGAGTTAACGCTTATATTTTTCTTTTTTGCAGTTTCAGTTTTTTGTTGTTATAAAATCCGTTTTCAGTGCAAAGATAATCTTTTTATAAGAAAAAAAACGTGCTTTTGTGGTGTTTTTTCGAGATTTTAAAAAAAATAGTAACTTTGCTTAAACATATAAATTGAATCTTTAATTTTGTA
>JAGCRI010000157.1 GCA_017964755.1 Bacteroidales bacterium
GCTGCTGCAACTCACCGCACCGGTGCTTTACGGCACACTCTGCGCCTTGGCAGCCGTCAGCCTCATAAAAGGCAGTATGTCTATTATCGCTGTCGGCATCGGCGCGATGATTCTCGGAGCGGCACTCAGCTACTGCCTGCACGTTCTCACACACCACAAGTATGTCGGCGACCCCACGCGTGTCATCAGGGAGCAGGCAACCCCTGTCTGTCTCGGTTGCCTCACCACGGTTGGCGCGTTTCTCGGACTTCTGCTGACCAAGAGTGAACTGCTTCAGGATTTCGGGCTTTTCGCCACTTTCGCCCTGCTCGGTACAACTCTTTTCGCTCTTATTTTTCTGCCGCATTTTCTTGAAAAAGAGATGACTCCTAAAAACGAAACTGCATTTAACATTGTGAAAAGGATAAACTGCTATCCATTACATAAAAACAAAATTATAACTGTCATTGTATCAATTATTTGTATAAGTTCACTATTCTTTGCACATAAAGTCGGCTTCGACAGCGATTTCAGGAATATAGGCTACAACAGTCCGCAGGAATTGCGCGCTAAAGAGTTGTATTCCAATAAAATAAACCAAGGATTGAAATCCAAATACTACGCTGCCTTTTCAAAGGATTTTGACGAAGCGGTTTTGATTAGCCGCAAAATTAACGCACGGCTCGAACAACTCAAAAATGACGGGATTGTTGAGCGTTACACATCTGTTTCAAACTTTATGGCGACAATGGAGGAGCAGGAGACAAACATCGGGCGTTGGAAAGAATATTGGACGGAAAAGCGTGAAAATGAGGTCGGTGCGATATTGGAGGAGGCGGCCGCGAAGCACAATTGGAGCGAAGAGTACGACATTCCCGGAATGTTCCATGCGGTGATTCAGGGCGACTGCGAGCCGCAGAGCATCACCGAAGCGGATTTTCTGCCCGAAGCGTTGCTTTCAAATTTCTTTGAAAAAACTGAAGAGGGCTATCTTGTTTTCTCATCTGCACTTATAAAAGATGAAAATGTTACGGCAGTGGGTGATGCAGTCTCCGAAATTGAAAATGCCATCGTTATAGACCCGTTTTACTACACCGGCGACATGATTGAGGTGATACATTCAGATTTCAACACAGTGCTTCTCATTTCTTCTATTTTCGTATTCATCGTTCTTTTAATCTCTTTCAGAAGTCTTTTTACGGCAATACTCGCTTTTATACCTATGTTTTTCAGCTGGTTTGTGCTCGAATCCATAATGTGGCTTTTCGGGATAGAGTTCAATCTCATAAGCATTATGATTTCTTCATTTATATTTGGCATAGGCGTTGACTACAGCATTTTCATGGTTGACGGGCTTATCAGCCAAGCCAGAAGCGGCAGCGGCGAACTGCTCGAATATCACAAGGCGGCAATTCTTTTTTCTATCTTTGCGCTGCTTGTCGTAACCGCCTCACTCATTTTCGCCGTCCATCCGGCAATACACTCAGTGGGAGTCTGCACAATTATCGGAATGATTGCAACAATTCTTATCACATACGCAATACAACCTCTTATTTTCAGTTTTATTATCAGGAATAATTTTATAAGAAAAAAAATATTGCACGAAAAATGAAAAAAATAACGACACTATTACTTCTGCTCACTTTGGCATTATCAGCAAACATCATTTACGCCGACCCGATAATTGACAAGATTGAGGCGGCCGGGAAAAAACGCGCAAAAATCACGGGACAGTTCACCCAGAAAAAAGCAGGGAAAGACGGCAAAATCACCGACACAAAGAAAGGGAATCTCACTTATACTCTGTCTGACAATAAGTTAGAGATGAAATACGATATTCCTAAAGGAGATTATTTCTGTACGGATAACGATAAGATGACGATGACGAAATCAGGTAAGAAAATGGAGTTCGACTTGAAAAAGAACGCCCTGATGCACTCGTTGGGCAATTTGCTCACCAACTCTTTCGCCGGCAAGATTTCGCAGATTGAAAAAGATAATTCCGTCACAGTGGCGGTGAAGACCGAAAAAGAGAATTATGTCATCACATTCACTTCAACCAAGAAAGTAGTGAAAGGCTATTCGTGCATAGTGCTGACCTACGACAAAACGAGCCTGCAACTCAAGAAGATGAAGTTGGAGGAATGGACTGGACAGAGCACGACATACGAGTTGAACTAAAGCGGGGATTTAACCAAAATGCGCGAAAAACGAATTATCGGAATCTGTTTGTTGCTATCTTGTTGGATTGTTTTGCAGGCAGGAAATCCCCCCCGCTCCGACTCCACCTCAGTCGGGAAAACTGGCTGGTTTACATACGCGCCATACGGGAAATCCCTTCTAAGTGACCTCCACCCCAATTTTGTGCGATTTGAGATTGTATGGAACAAAAACCACACTGTTTATGATTTCTCACATACGGACAAGTCGGTTCGTCCAAGTACGCAAGGGTGTTTCGGAATGGATTTGCCTGTGTGGAACGGCAATTTTGGAGCCCATCAGCAATTCGGGTTAAGCATTACCCTTAGCACATCTGCTTATTTGTGGATGGATCTGTTTGAATCGAAAACTTCTCCTGTCATCAACACCGACTATAGGATAGGGATGCCCACCATGACATTCATTCACCGTTTTAATCGCAAGTTCCTGAAGAACTATTCCATTGCATGGTCTCCGTTTAAGCATGAGTCCACACATGCAGGAGACGAGATACAGATTCAGCGAGTGGAAGCGGGATATGCAATACGCAGAGTTAACGTAAGTTACAACTACACTGAACTTGTATTCACCTTGAATGAGCCGGAAGACAGGATGGTGCAATGCCATACTTTCCGCTTAGGATTAATGCTTTTATGGGTTCCGAAATATGGATGGTACAGAATTATAGAATCAGCGGGGGACGGCGATGCGTCGTGCGCCCACCCCACATTGTCGCCCGTTGAAGCCTATTTCCAATATCAATATCAAACACCCACTTCGCGCCATGGCTTTCAGGGAATCATTTCGGCGGAAATACGCAATCGGGCGGTCTATGGGTATGATTTGACATTAAAGAAAGGCGAGACCGATAATAGCAAGTCAGATTATCGGCGGTTCACGTACAACATTTTTCTTGGAATGCGGTACAATATCCCAGGATATGACGGATATTTCAGCCGTTTTGCACTTGGAGCAAGACTGTATCACGGCAATTGCCCATTCGGACAATTCCGCTCCATTGATAACTACAGTCAAATTGGCATATCCTTAGTATTCCAATAATTACTCTTTTTTATAAATATTCCAACAAACTGCTGTTTTATAAAAAGAAAATTTTATAATGACAAAAGGCGAAGTCTCTGATTGTCAGTATTAAAAATCTTCGCTTTCGCGTTTAAGCGCAGCCTCCGCGTCATAAAAATCGAACAATGCACCAAATGAATCGGAAAGGATATTGCCGATTTTCTCAGCACCTTTCGGGGTGAAATGAATATAGTCCGCGCCGGCAAGTCCGTTGTTGTGCCATGCAATCATCGACTGGCGTCCGCCCATCACAGAAAACATATCCCAGAACGCCGCTCCGTTTTCCACCGCCGCCTCCTTCAAGGCCTGCACCGTCTCTTCCAAAAACGGATATGAATCCATGTGGCCTTTCACCATCTTCGCCATATCGGAAGGGCCGATGAAAAGAATCTTTGCCGAAGGACAAGCCCTTTTAAAATATTGTATCTGGCTGACAATCTTTTCCTTATAAGAATCAACGGCTTTCTGTGAATAGATGCAAGGCATAAAATTGCCTCCAAACTGAAGAATTATAAGTCCAACATCAAGTTGCTGGAGCGACTGCCGCATAAGTGAGTCGTTAATCTGGGTGAAAATTGTCCCCGAACAACCGCGGAGCGGAATATTATCAACACTGACGCCGGCTCCGTTGTCAGCAAAAATCCCATAAATATCAGCATTCCCCGACAAGGATATTGAGAAGTTCTTAACCGCACTGTCCAAATGCCACGAAAACGTCTGAACTCCCTTAACATCAGACTGTTGTGGTTCAGAATAACCGGCTTTTCTGCTTGACAAGGTGGCTGAGAAGCGGCCTCCCTTGTTCACAAACAGGAGTGTAACATCAGAAAACGCCTTGACCCCTTCCTTGGCAAGCGGATTTGACGAAGCCGTGGCGGAAAAGGTGTTGGCTCCGTTCATCCTGTATGACTTCGCCATGATGCCGTAGCTTCTGTCGTGGGTGCGCGCGCCGTCACCATAAACCATGTATGCCGTATAATTTTCAGTTGAACGCTGATACACCGACACAGACGGTATTGTCTGGATTGCCGGCATGAGACCGGGGCCGCCGCCACCGAATCGGCCTTGCAGATATTCCCTCAAATTGGAACTTATCCTGTCCATCTCTATCTGTGAATCGCCGTAATGCAGAATACGCACAATCCTGTTCTGCGCCTTTGCCGAAGAGAACATTTTATACAAGTCATAAAAAAAGTGTATGTCATCATCTGGAAAATAGAAACGTCCTTCCTGAGTTGAAACCACAGTCTCATAAAAAGCCACCGTGTCTTTGAGTGTCGTCAGAAGGCTGTCGCGCTCACGGATAGTCGCAATCTCGGCAATTTTCAGTGAATCATTGTCATCGCTGCCACCCGCAAGAATCTCTTCAACCGAAGGGAAACGGAATGTTACCTCCCCGACTTTCACACCATCTTCAGGAAAAAATACGGCAAGAGCTGCAAATGCCGCAAACAGAACAAGAATAAAGATTAATATCTTATAGGTTTTCATCATTATCAAAAAAGCGGACAAAAATAATAAATTTGCACGACATATTTTGAATTACAACTTTAATATTGCCATTCCATAATTTTGTGTAAGTTTGCATTTACATTAAACAAACTCTAAAACACTGATAATATGATAGTTTGCATTGCTGAAAAACCGAGTGTCGCGCGCGACATTGCCCGTGTCCTGGGGGCGAACCAGTCGCACGATGGCTACATGGAAGGCAACGGCTATCAGGTAACATGGACTTTCGGGCACCTTTGCACGCTGAAAGAGCCGCAGGACTACACGCCTCTGTGGAAGCCGTGGGCGATAGGGCGGCTGCCGATGATTCCGACGCGTTTCGGCATAAAACTCATCGAAGGGAAATCCATTGAAAAACAGTTCCGCATTATCGAAAAACTGATGCAAAATGCTGACAGCATAGTAAACTGCGGTGATGCGGGGCAGGAAGGCGAACTTATCCAACGATGGGTTATGCAGTTGGCTCAGGCAAAGTGTCCTGTGAAAAGACTCTGGATTTCTTCGCTCACCGAAGAGTCAATAAAAAACGGCTTCGCGGAACTCACAGAGCAGGAAGAGTACCGCTCTCTTTATGAAGCCGGCTTGGCGCGCGCCATCGGCGACTGGCTGCTCGGGATGAATGCAACACGTTTATATACCATAAAATACGGACAAAACAGACAGGTTCTTTCTATTGGTCGTGTGCAAACACCTACACTCGCTCTCATCGTAAACAGACATTTGGAAATTCAAAATTTCAAACCCAAACCGTATTGGGTGCTGTCAACTATTTACAGAGATACAGTTTTCACTGCAACAAAAGGCAAATACAACAATTCGGAAGAGGGAGAAAATGATTTGCAAAATATTAAAGGAAAGGATTTTACAGTCACTGACATAACGACCAAGAAAGGCAAGGAGTCCCCGCCGCGACTTTTCGACCTGACATCACTTCAAGTGGAGTGCAACAAAAAATACGGTTTCTCGGCAGAACAGACTTTGCAACTCATACAGTCGCTCTATGAAAAGAAACTGACGACCTATCCGCGTGTTGACACCACATACCTGCCGGACGAGATGCACGGCAAATGCGCTGAAATTCTGAACAAAATAAATGCGTTGCCGCAATACACACCGCTTATAGCAAAACTTCGGGGCAAAAAACTCCCCAAAAGCAAAAAGGTATTCGACAGCAGCAAGGTTACCGACCACCACGCAATAATCCCCACAGGAGTTTTGCCAAATGGCATATCGGCAAATGAAAATCTCGTATATGACGAGGTCAGCAGGCACTTCATCGCGGCATTCTACCCCGATTGCATTTTCTCCACAACAACGGTTATTGGCAAAGTGGAAGAAGTGGAGTTTAAAGTCACGGGGAAACAGATATTGGAGCCGGCGTGGCACGAGGTCATTGATGTCGCAAAAAATGAGGAAAAGTCAGAAAGCGGCAAAGAGAAAGACGAAGAAAAGGTTCTGCCGATATTCACGAAAGGCGAGCATGGGCCGCACGAGCCGCAGTTAGCGGAGAAGCAGACAACGCCGCCGAAGCCGTACACCGAAGCCACGCTGCTGCGTGCCATGGAAACGGCAGGCAAACTTGTAGATGACGAAAGTCTCCGCGAAGCACTGAAAGAGAACGGGATAGGCCGTCCCTCAACCCGCGCCGCAATCATCGAGACACTATTCAAAAGACAGTATATCAGGAAAGAGCGTAAAAACCTTGTGCCGACAACAATCGGGATTGAACTCATCGGGCTCATACGAGAGGATTTGCTGAAAAGTGCCGAACTGACAGGCATTTGGGAGAAAAAACTCCGCGAAATTGAACATCACAAATACGATGCCAAGCAATTTATTGATGAGTTGAAAAAAATGGTGACGGAAATTGTCCTTGCCGTCATGGCAGACAACAGCAATCGCCGGATTTGAGGGATTTCATTGTAATTGTTTGAAAGAAGTGCCATAATTGGGCTACAATAAATTTTATAAAATTATTTTATAATTATTAATATTGTATTAAAAAATATATTATCTTTGCAGCAGCTAAAAAAATTCTAAAAAACGCTAAAATAACAATTATGACTACAAAAGAAAAAACTCAAAACATCAATCTGCTGACAGATTTCGGATTCAAGCGCTTCTTCGGGACAGAACACTACAAAAAGAACCTCATCCACTTCCTCAACGCATTCCTAGGTCAATATATCGGACCAGTCAAGGACATCAGGTATTTGCCTACGGAGCAACTCGGCCTGCGCGAGAGTGAGAAGCGTCTTGTCTTCGATGTCTTCTGCGAGAGGAATGAGGATGAAAAAATTATAGTCGAGATGCAGAAAGCTGACCAAGAGTTCCTCAAAAGCAGGATTGTTGCATACTCATCACGCATTATCAGCAGCGCGCTTGAAAGCGGCGACTTGGAGTACCGATACCCTAAAGTCATATCAATCGTACTTGCTGATTTCAAGATACTGGAGCTGAAAAACAGCGACAAATTCATCCAGCATGTGATGCTAAAAGATGACGATAACAATATTTTTTTGGACAAGATGTCGTTTCTTTTGATAGATTTGAGTAAATTTGCCGGTCAAAAGGAGTTCGTGCAGTATGCCGATGACAAGGAGAAATGGTGCTATGCGATAAAGAACATGTGGCAGATGAAGGAGGCGGACATACCGAAGAGATACGGGATATTCCACGAACTGTTTGAGGAGTGTAACATTTCAAAATTGAAC
>JAGCRI010000018.1 GCA_017964755.1 Bacteroidales bacterium
AAATAGCTACGACTGTCAGAGTTATTGTCGCTGCATTTTCCTCAACCGATGAGCAATAAAGCACCGGCTTTGTATAAAAGACAGCTATCAGTCCTGCTATGAATATCAGCACCGGTATCTGCCCGCGGTGTTTGAACAATATGTTTCCGTTTCTTTCAAATGAATCAACTAATGCCATTTTCTGATGTTTTTATTTTTCGATATGCCAATCGACATGATGTTTTTCTAAAAGTTCTTTTGTCATTTTGCGCAGAAGTTCCCGCTGCGGACTATTGACAACGCTTGCTTTCGGCTTTGTCCTTTTGCAGTTTTTGAAACATTCGCCCGACAAATCCTCTGTCTTGTCGCTGAGAGCGAGGTACAGCATCGTGGCAGCGCCCTGTTTCGGGGTTTTTATAAGTGGACGGAAGAATATATCGCACAGAGTGTCAACAACTTTGTTATCCATTCTGATGATGTTTGTGCTCACGATTCCCGGGTCGGCGCAGTTCACATGGATTCCTCGTGCGCGCCACGCCTCGGCAGCGTCCAACGTAAAGTAGAAGAACGCGAGTTTTGAATCGCTATAGACAGTAAACCTGTTAAAATGCTGTGCATCAACCGGGGTGAAAAGATTTTCCGAAATTTTTCCGTATTTGTATGTCAGCGAAACCATATTGACAATGCGTGTGCCGTTGCCCATAAGAGGCAGCAGCGCGTTGGTGAGCAGATAGTGTCCGAGGTAATTCACACCAACTGTCCGCTCGATGTTTTCGGCTGTCTGCTGCGGGCTATGACAGAGGATGCCTGCGTTGTTCAGCAACAGGTCAATGTGG
Organism: Bacteroidales bacterium; assembly: GCA_017964755.1. Lineage (GTDB taxonomy): Bacteria > Bacteroidota > Bacteroidia > Bacteroidales > WCHB1-69 > RUG11942. The sequence goes on from JAGCRI010000018.1 coordinate 816, forward strand.
CTGTATTTCGCTTTTATTTCCTCAACAAACTTCCTTATCTCTTCAAATGAAGCGAGGTCAAGGTGCATGAGTGTTATCTGGGAACCAAGTTCGGCTTTCAGTTTTTCGTAAACGGGACGCGCTTTTTCCATGACATGGCACGCCATTACAACTTCGTAGCCAGCCTTCGCCACGCTGCGCACCTCTTCCTGCCCCATTCCGCCACTTGCACCGGTGATTATTGCTAAATTCATAATTATTTATTTGAATGATAGTAAATTAATTGAATTGGGGCGCATAGTAACCCTATAGTCCCCTTCAGGAAGCATTTCTCCCTCAACCTCACATTTTCCGTATGGAGTTGCACTTATCACAAGCGCATTTGTCTTATATACCTCTATCTCGCTCAATTGTCCGATATGCGTTCCTGAGTATAGTTTTTTCACATTCTTGATAACTTTCGATGGAGCTATCTCTTTTATAACAACCACATCGAAAAGGCCGTCCGTAGGGTCAGCCATCGGCACCTGCCTCATTCCGTTGCCGTTGTACTCGCAAATGCCGACTGCTATTGTGAATATCTTGTCGCTAACGGAAAAATCAGGGGAGAATATTGACATTTGCGCCGGTTTGTACGAGAAAAGGACTTTCAGAAGATTGATAAGATACTTTGCAGATGCTAAAAACTTTGTCTTCTGCCCCGCAGTCTGCTGTATCACCGCAGCATCGAAGCCGAAGCCGGCAATGTTGACGAAGTGGCGGACTGCCGCGGTTTTGTCATTACGAAGCACCTCGACTGTTCCTACGTCATGGCGTATGAAATGGGCATCGTACAGCCGGTGCGCTGTGTCAAGGGCGTCCTTGGGATAACAGTGTGTGCGGCACCAGTCGTTGCCCGTACCAAGAGGGAACGGGATTATGTAAACTTTTGTGGTGTCAATTCCGGAATTGAAAATAGCGGTAACCACCTCGTTCAAAGTGCCGTCTCCGCCTAAAACCATGAAATGGCAATTCCCTTCCTTGCACAGTTTCTCAATGGTCGTTTTACATATACCGCTGCTTATCACAATATGACTTTCAAAGCGGATGGATTCCCTTATTAAAATGTCCTTTATTGGCTCAGTATAATTTAAACACTTATCTGATAATGCGTTAGGGTTTATTATCAGATGCCATAATTCAGATTTTAGAAAAGCCTTCACTAAATGTTGTTTTTTGAGGGTGAATATGAGTAACTAAACTGCAAAAGTACTATTTTTTAATATTTGTTTGAGTCGTGTAGTATCAAATAGTTGTATTTTTGCTTCCGGTTTTTGAGTTCAAAATAAATTTGTCAATCTATAAAAAAAGAAAATGAAAATAGTAGCCGTAGAACCCATTGGAATGACTTCAGAACAAGTCACTTTTTATGAAAATAAATTTGCGGAAAAAGGCCATGAATTCGTCTGTTTTCCTGACAGGAATGAAAATCCGGAAATCTTGGCACAAAGGATGAAAGATGCTAACATCGTGATTATTTCAAATATCAGATTAGGGAAGGAGGTCATGGCACAATGTGCTGATTTGAAAATGCTTTCAGTGGCATTCACGGGACTTGACCACATAGATTTGGAATACTGCCGTGAGCGCGGGATTGAGGTCGTGAATGCGGCGGGGTATGCCACGGAGGCGGTTGCCGAACTGGCTATCGGGCTTGTTTTGGACGTTTACCGGAAAATCACTGAACTTGACTCCACAACAAGAAATGGCGGCACTCGCAACAACTATCTTGGGAAACAAATTAGTGGCAAATGTGTCGGAATTGTCGGCACCGGTGCGATAGGATCCAGAACAGCTCAGTTGTTCCAACAGTTTGGTTGTAAGGTTATTGCGTGGAGCAGAACAAAAAAAGATGATGTAATAAATGCCGGTATTGAATATGTGACTTTAGAAAAGCTGATGGAAGAATCCGACATTATTTCGCTACATGTGCCAATGTGTGCCGAAACAAAGAATCTCATCAGCAGGGAAAAATTGGCGTTGTGCAAACCTTCAGCGGTCATCATCAATACGGCGCGTGGCGGCGTGATCGACAATGCGGCGTTGGCGGAAATGTTAGCTGACGGGCGTATTGCCGGAGCTGGCATTGATGTCTTTGAAACAGAGCCGCCGCTTCCCATGACGCATCCTTTGCTCACCGCGCCAAACTGCGTGCTCGCCCCACATGTGGGCTACGCAACCCGCGAAGCCTTCGACATAAGAATAGGGATAGTGATGGAGAACATTTTCAAATATATTTCCATCCCTAATTGATATTCCACTTCAAAGCTATGGTCGGGGCAAAATATGCCTTCCTGTCGTAGTCGAAAATGTTTTCTGCCTCATCCACTAATCCGGTATAGTTGTTGTAGGTGAACCTGAGTCTGGAACCTATTGCAAGATAATCTGTCACATTAAACCAAATATATGGTTCTATTGCAAAATGGAACGACCGTTCCCTTTTCAGGCTTTTCACTCCTGTATTGTCAATCGGATTTTGCCAGAAATCGGCGTACCCCGCAAGAGTGAACCATTTTACCGGTTCATACGAATAGACGAAAGTGAGCTGCCAGCCTTCTCCGCCGCAACCGTAGTAATCTTTCAGCTCATAGCGGTTAAGCAACTGAATCTGAAAGAAATATTTGTCGCCGAACCATGAATATGACAAGCCGCCCAAAAGTGCGGTTTTGATTTCGAAGCCATTGCCGGTCGAGCCCCAGCTGTCGCCTCCGTAGCCCACGCCCGCGTCAAATTCGGTGTGAATCGTCAGTGCTGCGGCCTTGCTTTTGCCCCAGAAACACCACTCACGCGCAAATTCAAGATAGGTGCCGCCTAACATTTTGTTTTTCAAATTAGAAGCGTTCCCCACTTCCAAATCGACGAAAAAGTAGGTGCTCCCTATCCTATCGGCACCGCTCCCCTCAATAGTGAAAGTGCTCAACGGCAGGCTCTGCACAAGGCTTGAGTTTTTGCCATAGAGAAGTTCTGAAAAATTGCCGTGCGCCTGCATATTGACCTGCAAAGTCCGCGTTGGCGCATCCTCCTGCGAGAAAACGGCATTACTTGCTAAAAGTGCAATTGAAACTATAGCGATATTTCGCCAAGATTTTATATTTTTATTCATTTTCATTATGTATTTGATTGAACATAAGTGAATTGTGTGGGTAAAAATCCTATAAATACCACGCGGCAAAGATACAACTAAAAAATGTTAAAACCAAATTCTTTGTAATCTTGACTCCTTTTTATTACTTTTGCACTTCAAATAAATTTTCATGAAAAATATACTTTACATTCACGGATTCGGAAGCAATAAAGATTCTTATACTGGCAACACTCTCAAGAATCTCTTCCCCGATTTCAACTGGTTTTTGGATACTTTTAATCTTGTTGACACTTGGGGGACTATCCGCCAAATTGAAAAAATAATTTGCGAAAACGATATTGACACTGTTGTATCATCTTCTTTGGGAAGTATCTATAACCTTTTTATAAAAAAAGATGAAAACACGGAAAAGATTGTCAATAAGATACTTATAAACCCATGCTGCTTCCCGTCTAAAGAGTTGCCGAAGTTTGCGGATCTGCCTGTGGGGGTGATAGAGATGTGCCGCGCCGTGGAGTTCAATGTCTATTTCTGCCACCGTGACAATACTCCTGACAATATGTTCGGAATTTTTTCAAAAGATGACGAACAACTGCATTATCACGACTTTTTTGTAGGAAGATACGGCAACTACGGTGTTGATGGTCAAAACCAATCCACAAATTGCCTTTGGGTTGAAGGCAAGCATAGCCATCTCGCAGAAGAGGTTCTTTATTCTTCTATAAATCAGGCTATTAATTATTTCGATAATGTAAAAAGAAAAAACGAAGAAAAGGAAACGCCGGCAAAAAACAAGCAGATAGTTTACATAGATATGGACGGGACTTTGGTGGATTGGAAGAGCGGACAAGAGAGCCTCACCGAATTGGAAAGACTTCAGTATCATGGATTTACTGATGCCGTACCGGGGTTATTCAACCGTATGAACCCTATGAACGGCGCCATAGATGCCTGCTATAAATTGTGTGAGAAATACGATGTCTATATTCTGACCTCGGCGCCGTGGCATAATCTGAGCGCACCAAGCGACAAAATGCGGTGGATCCAGAAATATTTCGGTGTAGGGAAAGAGTCACCGGTATATAAAAAGGTGATTATTTCGCACCATAAGTATCTCAACGAGGGCGCATTTCTGATTGATGACCGCCCGCACAAAAACGGCACCGCCAATTTCAAAGGGGAACTTATACATTTCGGTTCGGAAAAATTCCCCAATTGGTCTGTTGTGGTAAAATATCTCATGGAAAAATAATGTAAAGGCGCGATGAGCCGTCATCAAAAAAAAGACAATGTCAAACACATTCGGAACACTTTTCAGAATAATAGATTTCGGTGAGAGCCACGGCTCCGCAGTAGGCGGAATCATTGACGGCTGCCCCGCCGGCCTTGAACTTGACCTCGATTTTGTAAACAGCGAATTGCAGCGGCGCGCCCCCTCAAGTGACGAATTCTCGACAGCACGCCACGAACCTGATTCCGTCAAATTCCTTTCCGGTATCAGCAACGGCAGGACACTCGGCACGCCTATCGCCTTCATCATTATGAACCGTGACGTGAAAGATGACGCCAACGCCAACATTCTGAAGCCGTCACACGCCTCTTTTGTCTATATGGAGAAATACGGCCATGAGGACAACTACGGCTGCGGCAGGGCTTCGGCGCGGCAGACTGTCTGCCGTGTGGTGGCCGGCGCAATAGCGAAACTCCTTTTGCAACAGTACGACGTTGCTATCGAAAGTTATCTTGCCACTCCGCCGCCGCCGTGTCCGCCAGATGACACTGTGGGTGCAAAAATCAGCGTGAGAGTTACAGGGCTGCCCACTGGAATCGGAGAACCGGTCTATGACAAGTTGGACGCACGCCTCGCCTACGCAATGCTCTCCATCAACGCCGCCAAAGGCTTTGAGATTGGCAAGGGCTTCGCCGCCGCCGACATGCTCGGCTCGGAGTACAACGACCGCCAGACTTCAGGTTACCGCTTCCTCTCCAACAACGATGGCGGCGTGCAGGCCGGTATCAGCAACGGGCAGGAGGTCTGTTTCACGGTGGCTTTCAAGCCAATCCCGACATTGAAGCAAGAGCAGCAAACCATTGATTTTGAAGGTAATCCTGCAATTTACAAGGGCAGCGACCGCAACGACCGCTGTGTCTATCCCCGCGTCCTTCCTGTTGTGGAAGCGATGACCGCCCTTGTACTCGCAGATTTGCTGCTGCAACAGAATGCGAAACAGCTCTGTAAAAATTAAAAATCGGTACCAATTGAAAACATGAAGATTCCTTTCTTCTTGTAAATCTTATAGTCTTCAACACCCCACGAATAGTCGAAACGGAGAAAATAGCCGAGAAGTTTCGCACGCAGGCCAAAACCAAAACCACCGATAAACGGTTCAACTTGTCTTTTAATTTTTATTATATTTGGATCATTGGTATTACCCCAGTATATATATCTGGTATAAAGACAGTTGTCATCCGAATAAGGGGTAAGCCCTGTCCAAGCGGTGCCGAAATCACCGAACAGGACAAACTGGAGCGAGTTGAGGAATGATGATGACAGTTTTTTCTGTGCTATGAGTTGCACAAACGGGATTCTCAATTCTGTGCTTAAAAGCAGGAACGAAGTCCCGTTGCGGATATTCTGCTCAAAACCGCGCATGTTTGTCGCCAAAGTCTGGTATGCGTAATCTTTGGTGATGTCAACCCAAATGTCGCTGTTGAATTTTGCGCCCACCCACTGGTCAACGCCACCCATGTAATAAACCAAACGGCTTGTCCCAAAGTTGGTGCTTCCTGCAAAACGGGTAGCCCACGTCATTTTCTTGTAAACTTTTACAGATTTTCTTATATCAAAACCTACGACAAAAAGGTTCTTGTTATCCTTGTCGATACGATGCTGGTATTCGGCGAAAATCTTTATTTTTGAGCCTTTCCACAAGTTTGTATATAATTCTTTTGAAGAATCGAAAATGTATTCAAGTTTCAGAGCGCCCCAAAAGTGGTTGTCGTCTTTATTTTGCAGAGAATAGTCATCCAAACTGCCCATTATGTATCTTTCATATCTGCCGGTGAGGGTTATTCTGAAACTATTGTATTTGTCTATAGGATATTTTGTTATGTAAAATGCGCTAAGATTTCTCTGCTTATACAGGTACCCGTCAACACTTGATTTGATTGACTGCCGGTAAAGCACAAACTGATGGTCAACGCGCTTTGACAGATTCTCGTAGCTCAGCATAAACTCGTTACTGTTCAGGTCAAGAGAGAGTCTGAAGCCCCCGGTGATTCTGTGATTTTCAAACAGGTCATTGAGTCCCACCAATATAAGACCGTTAATTCCTGTATTCAGATATATCGGTGAGGTGCCCCCCATGAACTGTTGGTAGCTTTGGTTCAGAAATCCGAAGTCAGCCTGTGCGCCGAATTTGTTGATATTGTATTGCACGTAATAGTTTCGCGGCACCTGCTGGAGAAAAGAGAGCCCTTCTGTTAGCGGCGAGCCCTGTTCAGCAGCGGTGGTTTCCTGCAAAGAAGGCGATTGTTTCGGGGCGATGTCGCTCTGCCGCACCTGATAGAATCCGTGTTTTCTCTGTTTTGCCGGCTGCGCCGCCCGCTTAATGCTGTCGCGGCGGGCAATAGTCTCCTTTGTCTTTTGCTGGAATGCAGAAAGTGATGGTTTCGTGGCGTTTTTTGTAAGATTCGGGGAAGAAATGTATATATTTTGCACACCATTTTTCAGAATTATTTCCCCAGTCTTTCCTGTGGCAGCGTTGTAGTCATGTTCCGAAACGCCATACGAGTAGTCGGTGAGTGCTCCGCTGGCAGCAGTATAACTATAGTGCACCGCCGTGTCTATTTTGCTTATTACGCTGTCGAATTGTGCTATGTATCTGTTTCTTATGCCGTTTTCATCTGACAGGTAAATGATTTTGCCTTCGCCTATATCGCGCACATCTGTCTCGTCTGCATATTGCGTGCGGGTGATACGGAGCAGCTGCCGGTCTTTCTTGTCATAGTGGTAAAGAAACAGGTCGTAATGCTTCTGCGGGGTAGCCTCGTAAAAGTTCTCTTTCATTTTAAGAGAATCAAACGGACGGTTGGAGGAGAAAACAATCTGCTTTTCGCCATTTATGAATCTGGGCGCATAGTCGTCATAAAAGTCGTTTGTAATCTGCTGAAACGACTTCGACAGGAAACTGTAAATATATATGTCCGACTGCCCGTTTTTGAATGCGGACATAAGCAGCATTTTCCCGTTTGAAGAAAATGAAAGATCTGTAATTTTCTCTACATCAACAAGTTGCTTCTTTCCTAACTTACGTGAAGTTATGTCGTATGGGTAATAGTAGCAACGGCCTTTCTCCTCAATTGTGAAACCTACAGTTTCGTTATTCGGGTGCCATGCAATCAAAGGGAAAGTAAGGTCGGGATTATCCTCCGTCTTGTGCATACGGCGGAATATGCGTTTCGGTTTTCCCATGCCTTCGCTTTTAAGCCACACCGAGATTTGCCCCGCTTCGTTGGTGGCATAGGCATAACTGCTGCCATCGGCGGAGTAGCGGAATTGGCTGTATATGCGGTTTTTCTTCGGTTTTTTAAGTTCGCCTTCGCTTTCAGGAAAATCGCGTTTTGTATCTTTTTTGTAAATGACATAGAAATGCCTGTACCAGTTGATGAGAGCTGCGTTAAAAGAAAGTCCTATTGAGTGCGAGAGGCCGCGGTCGAAACTATGGTAGGCGCGCGAGGCATACAGAATCGTAGGAATGGCATTCTCACCGTATGTGTCGGATATGAATTTCCAGAAAGAGTGGGCGGCATATCTGGCATCCACGACCGAAAGCTCGTCAAAATCAGCATATTTTCCCGTTAAAATACCGTTTTTCACATGTTCTTCAATATCAGAATCCCAAGTGTTGCCATAGTATGACGACAGTCCGTCATAGAACCACACCGGAATATTGCCGATATAGTCTGACGAAATATTAGATCGCAGATTATCGCCCTCAACAAGGAAATGCGCATATACGTTCATTATTCCGCCTTTTATCATCTGGTCGAAATGCGCATGGTTCCCGTCAAAATAGAGATAAACCTTTGTTCCATAAATATTTGTGATACCCCCTTGATTATAAAAATCGTCATTGTCGTATGCAAAATTCGACTCTCTGAAATCAGACTGCGTATTATAGACTATGAACTGGATTTTTTTTGAAGCGGAATAGTTGAGATATTTTTCAATTTCTTCAATATATTGCGGAGCTTTCCAAGCGGTGTATTGCGCTAACATTTTGCCTGTAGGGTAGAAATAGACGTCAAAGTCGTCAGTTCTATAATATGTCCAGTTAAAATTCTGATACTGTACCCTATTCTTTCCGAAAGAGAGTTTTGAGCCGTTATAGAACTGCGCCGCCGCCCTGAAGCCAAAAAGCGTTTGCAAGGCGATGACGGCGAAGACCGCCACTATTATTTTGCAGTTTGAAAGTTTTTCGCGTGTCATCTCTTTATCATCTGCGATCTTTTAAACTACAAAAATACACATAATTAATGTTTATCGGGAATTGGAGATAAATTTTTCATTTTGAATATTTTTCATTCCGTCTCCACCACCTATTTTTTTATATTCCCAATTTTGAACACATCAAAATGGCTGAATGACAACAGCCTTGTGCAAAACGCCAAAACACAAGCCAATACCGCCAAACCTGACAGAGTGATGAAAGGATCTATAGTCCGGGGTATGAATTTTACCGCTGATAAAGCTACAAAAACAAGCAAAACAAGATATGAGAATGCAGATACTAAAGGAAGATTTTTTATGGGGAATTTCAGTTTCTTTAAGACTATGAGAATTTGGAGAAAAGCTGTTACCGACTGTGTGGCAAGACTTGCAGTGGCGGCCCCGACAGCATGCAGCCGGGGGATGAGGACGACATTCACTGCAATATTCACACAGATTCCAGCAAGTGCCACAATGTTAAGCTGTTTCATGTCGCCGTGAGCCGTGAGCAAAGTGCCGAACAGATATGACATCGAGAACGGTATAAGACAGAAAATGAGTATGTTGAACACCGCCGCACTTTCGCTGATGTGCTCATTATAAAGCAATCCTAATATAGGGAATCTGAAAAAACAAAGCAGAATTGCTGAAGTTACTGAAAAGAAAAACAAAAGAGAAAACGATGTTCTGATTATTTGCGAAAGGTCTTCTTTTTCTTTCAGCATTTTTGAAAAGAGAGGCAGCAGAATTACAGAAAAGAGGTATGCAATCATAACAAGAGCGTCCAAAAGGCGGAAAGAGGAAGCGTAAATTCCGGCTTCGTAGGCGGCGATGTCGGCAGGAAGAATGCGCTCAATCATCACCGAATCTATGCGGTTGTAGAATGACATCAGCAGGTAGAGGATTGCAAAAGGAAGGCTCTTCTTCAGTATCATGGTGAAGAAAAGCGGATTCCAGCTCAGCTTCGTGAAGTGCGCCTTGCGAAGGACAAGCACGAGGGCCGTCAAAGCCGTTACCGAGTAGGCAGCGGTCTGGCAATATACAAACCACTCTATCTTAAAAGGTTGCGTTGTGATATTCCCCCATAACAGTACGCTGCAGAAGATTATCATCAGCAGACGGTCGAGCACCGAAAGACAACTGTCGGTTTTGAACATCAGCAGCGCCGACAAGTTTGAGCGAAGGTAGAGAATAAAGGCGTTGAGGAACTGGTTCAGAGCCGTCCAGCAAAGGATTTTCAGGTAAAATCCGCGATAGCCGATGGCAAGCGCCACCACAAGGGTTACTATGAAATAGATTATGCCAAGAAGAATCTTCAAAGTTACAATGCCGGAGAAATGCTTCGAGAGAAGCTGCGAGTGCATCGCGATGTTGCGGTTGTTGAAGTTGGTGATTCCCATATCGAGAATCATATTGAAGAGGAAAGTGAAATTCAGTATGGCAAAATAGAGCCCGTACTGTTCCGCCCCGACACGATTCTGCACACCGACATCAATTCCGAGAATCCAGAACGGCTTGATAAGCAGGTTCAGGAAAACCAGCAGACAGATGTTGAATATGAAATCCCGTTGTTTCAAATCTTTATGGCTCAGAAAAAGATTATTTAGTCGTTACTTCTTTCTTTACAGGTTCTTTTCTCTTTTTAACCGTTCTGTAAATAGCTATTCCTATAATTGAAAGGATGATCAAATTCATGACATATTTGCATGACACGGCCACTTTGCCCCATTTTTCAATTGTTTGTGGGCGGAACTCGAAGCGGATGTGATGTTTTCCCGCAGGGACGTTCATGGCACGCAGCGTGTAGTTGGCGCGGAAATGTTCGGCCGGGGTTCCGTCAATATATGCGTTCCAGCCGTATGGGTAGTAAATTTCAGAAAATACGACCAGGCCGCTTTCAGCTGCTGAATAGTCATATTCGACAAAATCGGGGGCATAGCCCGTGAGCTTTATTGCTGCCGTGCTGTCGTGATGCGGGACATACCCTTTTACAAAGTTTTCAAATTTCACATCTGTAACAAGTGTGTTATGCAGATTTATTGATGACAGCGCCGCCGACTCTTCATCTGGGTTTTGCGCTATCATGACCGAATCCACAAACCACGCGTTACCCATAGCATTCTCATTTTCAATCACGAGCGGGTGTTCCTGATTCGCAACGGCATATTTCATATTGAGCATATTCAGAACAGGGTACTCTGTCTTCTGGCTCTTTGGCATCACAAGCCGATTGCCTGCCTGCTCTACAGATTTCAGCATGACGTTTGTTTCACCTGTTATATGGGCATCTATCAAATCCTGATAACGACGAAGTTTTGCCGCACTATATCCGCCGACAGATTTCAGATAATATGATGTCCTTGAATCATTGAACGGACCTTGCAGATCTGTAAGATTATAGACACGGTAACTCAAATTGTCTTTTTCTCTCTCAAGAATATATTTTTCCCACTCTTTGTGTTCAAAATATGAGTTATAGGCCTTCTCTTTGACAAAATTGTCCTCGTTCAGGAATTTTTTATCAATAGGCCACATATCCATGAGAATAAGGATACCGAGAATGGCTGTAAATGTCATTAACTTGATTTTTTCTTTGACAAAAAGCCAGACTAAAGCTGCAGCGACAATGACAAAGAGTAAAGACCTCATTGCACTTGCCCTGAATATGCTTGCGCGTTCAGCCAAAATGGAGTCTATGAGCCATGAAGGCCATTGTGCGAAAGTGCTTTCATCGCGTCCCCAAGTGTAATTCAACCCGAAACTTACAAGGAATGCCAAAAAGCAGAATCCTGCGGTAATGCCTGCTGAAATAAAAGTGTATTTTACAAGTTTATCTTTAGAAACGTTATGATCCGTTATTTCTTTCAAAGCTAAAAAGCCGAGCAAAGGCATGGTAACTTCCGCGACAACAAGTATTGATTCAACCGCCCTGAATTTGTTGTACATTGGGAAGAATTTTGCAAAAAATTCAGTTAATGGCAAGAAATTATAACCCCATGAAAGCAGTATTGAGAAAATTGTAGCGACAAACAGAGCCCATTTGTAAGGTCCTTTCACAATGCAAAGGCCGAGTACAAAAAGGAAACATACAATTGCCCCCACGTACACCGGTCCCGAA
>JAGCRI010000158.1 GCA_017964755.1 Bacteroidales bacterium
AAGTTTTTGAGCAAACTGCTTAAATTCGTCCTGAATCTCCAAAAATTCAGCTTTATGCTCATTAAACCACTCCCTCCTGTTATTTTTCATCAAACGGGTGAGAAAATCAATTTTTTTCTTCATTTCCTGCATTTTTATAAAATATCCAAAAGCTTGTCAAACTCCCCTACCCTTAGCATCCTTTCATTTTCAAAATCGTCAATAACCTCGTGCTGCCACATCACTTCAGCTGGAATATGCACCGCAAAAGCTCCGACATTAAGGGCTGGCAACACATCCGAACGGAGAGAATTACCTATCATAAGAAGCTCAGATGGGGCAATTCCCATTTCTGAACACAATTTTATATAATCTTCCTCTTTTTTATCAGTAACAATAAAAATTTTATCAAAAAACGGCAGCAGCCCCGAACGTTTTAACTTGTTCTCTTGCGTCAGAAGTTCACCTTTAGTAAAAACCACAAGAGTATATTTTCCACTTTTTTTGAGAGTTTCCAAAGTCTTTCTCACACCTTTTAACGGAGTCGCCTTCAGACGGACAAGGGGTCTGCCAGCTTCAATAATTTTTCCTATATCCGTACCGGAAATCTTACCACGGCTCATCTGTACAGCATTCTCAATCAACGACATAGTGAAAGCCACTGCCCCATACCCATAGTCGTCCATATTTTTCATCTCTATATCAAACAACGATTTTGAAATCTCTTCTGGCGTTCCATATTCCGCCAACAAAGACGCTGCCACATGCTCAGCAGCTTGAAAAAAAGGCTCGTTGTCCCACAAAGTGTCATCAGCATCAAAAGCTATAACTTTAATATTTTGCTTAAAAGCATTCATTTTCAGAATTTTTAGTCGGCAAAGATATAATTTTTCGTAAGTAATCCGATATTTTAAGATTAAAATTTTCTTTGCTGCCTTCATCTTAATATTTTCAATACAAAACAGACAAATCATCATTAAAAATGAAGTAAAAACTATAATGTTGAAAAAAATACTAACTTTGCACCGATTTATGGTGAAGGTTTTGAGATTTTCAAAACCTGAGAGGGAAGCAGGTGAAAGTCCTGCACAGTACCCGCTGCTGTAAGTTTCACGAATGCTTGGCGCATCACCGCCACTGTTGAAAAACGGGAAGGCGCACCAAGCGAAACAAGTCAGAAAACCTGCCATAAGTTATGTTGTGAAAAGCTTCGGGAGTTGGGCTTTGCAGAACGAACCGTTGTGTTTCTCTGTTTGTGTGCATTCCCGTCGCATTGTGTGGTTATTGTAAACAGAAAAGAGATGAAAAAACTGAAGTTTCTGAATTTCTTCCTCATTCTGGCGTTGTTATTCAGCGCCTGCCACAAGAAGGAAGTGCCCGAACAGGAAAAACTGCCTGAACAGCAAGAAGTTAAGGCCTCTGGCGTTTTCGTGCTTTGCGAAGGTTTGAAAGATATGAACAATTCGACTCTCGCATTCTGCGATTTCACCAACAACAAGATAACTAACGACATTTTCCTCGAAGCCAACGGTCGCGGGCTCGGAGACACTGGCAACGACCTCCAATGTTACGGTTCCAAATTGTATTGCGTGGTCAATATTTCGGAAACGGTGGAAATAATGTCGAAAAATGCCCGCTCCATACGCCAGATTTCGTTGTCGGGGCGGCAGCCGCGCCGCATCACTTTCCACGAAGGCAATGCTTTCGTCTGCTGCTACGACGGCTCTGTGGTCAAAATTGACACTAACACATTGGAAATAAGCGGAATGGGGCAGGCAGGCAGCAATCCTGACGGCATTTGCGTGGCAAACGGCAAAATCTATGTCGCCAATTCAGGAGGTCTCAATTATCCCAACTACGGACATTCCGTTTCAGTTTTTGACCCTTCTTCTTTGCAGTTGCTGAAAGAAATAGAGGTCATCATAAATCCGACACTCATCAAAGCGGACAACCACGGCAACGTCTATGTGCTTTCAAACGGCAATTACGGACTTGTCACCCCTAATGTTCCGTCTGCATTGCAACGCATTGACTCACAGAATGATGAAGTTGTACAAACGTATGATTTCGAGATTAGCAATTTCACAATTTGCAATGATTTTCTATACTTTTATTTTTATGACTATAACACACACCAGTCGCAAATAGAAGTTATGGATGTCCTTACAGAAAACATTGTAAATAACCATTTTATAAAAGACGATACGCAAATAAACACTCCATACGGCATAGGAGTGAATCCTGAAAATGGAGATGTCTATATTTCTGATGCTTATCAGTTTTCGACTAATGGAGATGTCTATTGCTTCGGAGCAGACGGCCACAAAAAATTCAGTTTTGAAACAGGAATGAACCCCTCCAAATTTGTCATTTTACCGTAAATTTTTATAAATATCATTAATCAAATTATTCAAAAACAAAACATTATGAAAAAAATTATTACTTTATTGATGATCGCTTTTGCGCTTTCATTCCAATTGAAGGCACAAGTCGATGATGCCGTAATCACCCCCGATCAAATCCAATATTGGATTGGAGAAGGTGCAAACTCCGTGGTTTTTGCAGTTAACTGGTGCGACCCTGATACTGCTCTCGCATGGGGTTTCCGTTTTGACGGTGACGAAGTTACCGTGCAAGAGATGATGGACTCAATTGCCGCCCACGACAGCCGTTTTTCTTACGAAGGTGCTGCAAGTACAGTAAATGAAATGACGTATCAAGATGGCAACATATCTCTTGCTCTTACAGGATCTTATTGGATGTACAACATCAATGGAGCATTGGCTGATTGGGGTTATGCTGACCAAATTATCAGTGATGGGGACTTCATCAAGTGGGGTGATCCGGAATGTGCAGACTATATTTATGATGATCCGTATGATTGGCCATGGATTTATGCATGGGAAACAGAAATTGTTCCTGTAACTGATCCTAATCCTGTAGTGTATGAAGATGCCGTCATTTCTGCCGATGATGTTGATTTTTGGGTTGGAGAAGGTGAAAACGAAGTCGTCATGATTATCAACTGGTGTGCACCTGACACTGCACTCGCATGGGGCTACCGTTTTTCAAAGGATTCACTGACAGTTGAAACAATGCTGAAACATATCGCTGCTACAGATCCCCGTTTGGATTATTCCATTGCCGGAGGTTATCTTACGGATATAACTTTTACAGATAGTGTAAATTCATTGTCAATTGCTCCCGATTACATCATGTATAACCATAACGGTGGATACGCAAATGCCGTTGCTAATGAATTCATTTATCCTAACGATTATGTGAAATTTGGCGGTTATGGCTGTGCAAATTTAGATGAGTTCTGGACAGCCACTTGGGAAACTCCAATTCAGCCTGTTGCGTTCATCAACACTGTAGATACAAATGTATATGACGGTATTGCCGGTTCTGCAGGTTGCCAAGGCATTTTTTGCGAAGATCCCGCCATTCTTGGTTGGGCTACCGACTGCAAAGTTACAAGAGGTCTGCGTGACATCACCATTCCTGATGTTTGGGCAGCTTACGGCACTGATGCAGACGGGATTGGCGCCGCTACTGAAAACACCGGTGACGTTGTGAGCCTTGGTGACGGCGGTGTGGCTATCCTTACTTTTGATATTCCTATTGAAAACGGTGACGGTTACGATTTTGCCGTCTTTGAAAACGGTCTCGTTGACAATTTCCTTGAACTTGCTTTTGTGGAAGTCAGCTCTGATGGAGAAAACTATTTCCGTTTCCCTGCTGTTTCAAACACTCCTCTTACTACCCAAATCACCAACAATGGCGGCGTAGATCCTACTCACCTCCACAATATCGCCGGAAAATACCGCGTGGGCTGGGGCACTCCATTTGATCTTGAAGAACTCGCCGGAAATGACCTCCTCGACATCAACAATGTAAGATATGTCAAAGTCATCGACGTTGTCGGTACTATTGACCCAACTTATGCAACTTTCGACAAGAACGGCCACATCATCAACGATCCTTATCCTACAAACTTTGAGCAGGGCGGCTTCGACCTCGACGGCGTATGCGTACTCAACGGCTGGAAACCTTCTGCCATAGCAAACAGAGAATTCGCACAGTCTCATCTGTCTGTCTATCCGAACCCATGCCACGATAACATCATGGTTGAAACTACTGAAAACGAAATGGTTACCCTTTATGATGCACAAGGCCGTATGCTGATTCGCCAACTCGCCACTTCAGCACAAACCGAACTGAATTTGCAAGACGTTCCTGCTGGAATCTATTTCGTACAGTGCGGCACACGTACAGCGAAAGTGCTGAAACACTAATAGTTTCGGAATTTGTCAGTAATTTGATTGAAATGATTATTTGACAAATATACTTGTATTTCTTTTTATTTCAATAAAATAACTTTGATGAAGATTTCATCAAAGTTATTTTTTTATGGAAAAACATTGTAAAATTACTTCACCACCGTTATAACTCCATTTCGCATTTGGGGCTTGCCGTTGTACTCGTACGATATTGAATAGAAGTATGTTCCAGCCTGCGCACCACCTCCCCAATCGTTGTGATAAACTTGGGTGCTGAGTACCTGCCGCCCCGACTGGTTCTTGATTATCAAATGGAATTTTTCACATTTTTCCAATCCGTTGATGACGAAAACATCATTGATTCCGTCACCGTTTGGTGTGATGACGTTTGGAATTTCAAGGAAAAGTTCTGTATCGTCAGTACTGAATTCGTTGTCTTCAGTTGTAGCAACTTCCTCATTATTATATACATATTGCTCTTGACTTTGCTGTGTGGGTTGGGCAGCGGCTCCCGCTGTAGCCTGCTCAGTCGGCATTTGTTCCTCTACTGATGTAAGTTGCTGATTAACTGCTATATATTCTTCTTTGTCCTGTTTTGTATCAATTTCTGACGGGACATCAGCGTCTATTTCAGTAAATTGCTTATTTTCAGTATTTTCTACAGACTTGGTGAAAGTTTTTTCAAGCGCGTCAGTTTTAACTTCAATTGTTTTTTCCTCAGTCTGCTGTTCTATGAAAAGCGTATCGGCAGTATTTTCATTCTTTTCTTCAGTAACTTCTACAGTAGTTGTTGGAATATTATTATTCTGTTGATTGTCAGTAATTTGAAGTATTGAAAAAGTAACTGCGGCGGCCACCGCAACCGCACCGGTTATCACGGCAGCGGCCTTGCCCGCCGAGGCGCCCGCCACTTTTGCAGCGGTCTCCTTCGCCGGCACGTCTGGCGTCATCTCACCTGCCCCGCCCGCAAGATTGTGCTCCAACCTTTCCCAGCAGCCGGCTGACGGCTCTATCTCAGCGTTTTTTAAATTCTCCAATAATTCTTCAAATTCCATTTTTTCCCTTTTACAGCATTTTATGATGACTTTTTGTCAAAAAAAGTTGCATAATCATTCATTTTTTATTCTGTCCATTAACCACTTCCTTGCCCTGAAAAACTGCGATTTTGATGTGCTTTCACTTATATTCAGCTGCTCAGCAATCTCTTTGTGCGAGTATCCTTCAACAGCGAAAAGATTGAAAACCACCTTGTAGCCGTCAGGCATTTTCTGCACAAGTTTCATTATGTCGGCGGCGTCAAACTTCTCTTCAGGCTTGATTATAGTCGTGTCCTGCTCCTCAACAACTATCTCTTCGAATGATATTTTCTGGAATTTCCGGTTTTGTCGCAGGTGCGTGAGTGCGCTGTTGACCATAATTTTCCTGATCCAATTCTCCAAAGTGCATTCAAAACGGTAAGTGCCGATATGGGCAAAAACATTTGTAAAACCCTCAATCATAGCATCTTCAGCTTCTTCTTGAGAGTTTGTGTAACGAAAGCAGACGCCGAGCATTTTCGGAGAATAGAGGTCATAAAGCCGTTTTTGGCTTTTGCGGTCGTTGCGCAGGCAGCCCTCAATCAGTTCTTTTTCGTCCGTTTTCAAAATCGCTGTTATTTCACGCTTTTAACAATTGATTCCACTTCGCGCAAATAGTCGCGTTTGGTTTCTTCAGGTGCGTAAACAAATCCATCTATTGTTATAACATATTGGTTATCAGGTGACAAATATGAAAAACTATAGAAAGGTCCGCCCATTTTGTCGTTCACGCATTCCCAAAGTCCGCGCATCTCCACGCCTTCTTTGCCGTTGATTGTCAGCGAGTCAGAAATCGGGAAGCCCAGAGTTTCAGCGACTATCGGATATGCGCCTAACACCGCGCCCGGAATATGGGCTTTTGTTATTTCATTTCGCTGGTTAATGAGAATAGCTCGTGTAAGTTCGGTTGACGACAAGCGGTAAATCATTATGAATCTGTCATTTCTGGCGGTTCTAAATCTGAGCCACATAAAATCTGTAGTGTCACTTGCGATGATATATGTGTTCGGAACGGTGAGCCGGAGCCCGAATTTCTGCTTTATTCTTTTCTGTATTCCCGCTTCCACATTTTTGGCATAAAAAGCCTGATTTCTTTTTAAGTCATTGTCATACAATGCTTTGACGATTTCTTCTTCATGTTTTTTGAATAATGCGAGACATGAGTCGGCATCAAAACTTTTGATTCTTACATATACCTGCGGCGCAGACCATTTGTCTGTTTCTATATAGTATTGGTTTTCAACGTAATTCGGATTAACATCGAAATGTACAATGTTGCGGTGGCGCTGGAATTGCTTCGAAAAGTCTTTGTAAGAGAATTGCAATATGTCGAAAAGCGGTTCTATCTGATTGATAGCTGGTTGCGGCTGCGTGAGAGAAATTGTAACGTACTCTTGCATTGTGGTCCAGTACGGTTCGTCTGCTACAACTATGATTTCACCGGCCTTGCCATTTGAGAAATTCGGCGTTTTTACTGTGATTCCTTTGTGACTGTTTCCACAAGAAACTGCACTTATTGCCAATAAAATGAAAAAAAGTTTTTTTAATGTTTTCATGATGCCTGATTTATTTGTGAATGATTTTTGCCATTGTTTCAGATGTCAGATTTCCTTTATTATCAAAGAGTTGTGAAACTTCTTCGCCTTTTTGCAGATGATAAGCCGACAAGCCTGTTTCAAGTGCACCGTTTATATGCTGTATGGAATCATCAATAAAAAGCGTTTCTGAAGGATTAATCTGCGATTCTTCTATGATTTTTTTAAATGCTTCAATTTTAGGTTTTTTAATATGCAGAATGTGCGAAAAATAGGCCTTTTTGAATAGTTCATCAAAAATATCGAAGCCGAATTTCTTTTTCAAATCAACTTTGAATTTGTCGTAATTCAGCTGGTTCGTATTGCTGAAAAGGAAAATTCCGTAATTGCTGTTCGCATTCCGCAACATTTCCACCCGTTCAGACGGAACATCAATAATTATTGCGTTCCAAGCGTCATCTATCTGTTGGTCAGTAAGTTGTATAGGCGATAAAGAACGTATATAATTCCGGAATTCTTCTACTGAAATTTTCCCTTCTTCAAAAAGGTCAATATCTTCAGTCTGTGAAGCCTGCGAATATTTTTTCTCGAAATCAGAAATTCCGTATTCCTTGAATTTATCTGCAATATTCTCGTATCTTATGTCGTAGATTACACCGCCCAAGTCGAAAATTATATTTTTGATATTCGGCAAATTGTCATCAGCAAACCACTCTGCTACAGAATTTTCTGTTTCCTGCAATTTAAGATTATGAAGAAAAACAGCGTGAGGAAGTATTTTTCTTATTTTTTCTGCAAAAAATGAAAGAATATTTTCAGAAGTCGGAGCAAACGGCAGAAAAACTACATTTTCAAATTCTTTTTCGAGTTCTGCTGTTAAAGTTTTAGGGTAAATACCTTCTTTTAACACCAAGGCATGGTCAAACTTAGCAATTATCTCATTTTGAATAAGTTCCTTCAGAAAATGAAAGTCAAACACCATATCATTGCCAGATTCCGAATTACTGCCCTTAACAGTTACTTCCAATTTATAGGAATGCCCGTGCAGGTTTCGGCACTTGCCCTGATAATCAGGCAGAGCATGCGCCATTTCAAATGAGAATTTTTTTGTAAGACGGAAAACAGACATGATTATTGTATTATAATTTTCAGTGTTTCAGTGTGTTTTATGTCAGTTATTCTTATAAAATAAATTCCTGATCTTAAATCTTTGGTTTCAAAACTGATAATTGGAGAGTTAGTATTTTCTGTAGTTAAAATCAGTTGTCCGACTTCATTAAAAATAGCAACTTTTTCGATAAGCATATCAGCATTTGAAATTGAGAACCTCTCGTTTGCAGGATTCGGGAAAACATAATAAGAAGTTATTGATTTATAGTCATTTATAGAGGTTGCAATATATGGTTCAAACACATAATCTGTGGAATCGCCCCACAGATATTCAG
>JAGCRI010000159.1 GCA_017964755.1 Bacteroidales bacterium
AGGTTCGGGTACGGGCAGCGGCACCGGCTTCGGCAGCGGTTTCGGGCCAGGTGAAGGCGGCGGTAGCGGCGGCGGTATAGGCTATGGAAACAGAAAACCTGTCTATCTCCCCGATATGCCTGTTCGCGAAAATGGCACTGTTAAGGTTCGTGTGCTTGTAGGTACTGATGGATCTGTGAAAGAGGCTGTTATTGATCCAAGCGGAACAACTATAACGAATGCCGCAATCCAGAAGGAGTGTATTGCTAAAGCAAAACAAGCCAAATATCCGCCTTATTCAAAGGAAGAGTATAATTTTATCATTTTCAAGTAGTTGGCATGCGAAGACTTTTCCCTTTACTCTTTTGTCTGTTGTTGCTCGCTGCTTGCAATAACGCTTATTACGAGAAAATTGACAATATCCCCGATGAGGTGTGGAATATAGATTCAGTATTGACATATCAGGTTGAGATTACCGATTCCCTGCAATATTTCAATATGTATGTCCATGTCAGAAATACGGTCGATTTTGAGACACAGAACTTCTATATTTTCATGACAACGGTTTTCCCTGACGGATATAGTGCGCGGGACACGCTCGGCTGCATTTTGTGTGACCCTCATGGCAAATGGACCGGCAAGGGGACAGGCAGGCTCAGAGACAACAAGTTCCTGCTTAAATCAAAAGTCCGTTTCGCCGAAAAAGGTGTCTATACGTTTAAAGTCAGGCAGGCGATGCGTTCCGAAAATGTGAAAGGCGTGGCAAATTTCGGATTGTCGTTGTTCCCATATAAAGGTGAATGATTCTTTCTTTATTTGGTATAAAATTCAAGAATTTTATGTAAGTTTGCGGTTGTAAAACGGTAAAGCGCAATATGTTGACTATCAAGACTTTCGTTTTTAATCCGATTGCTGAAAACTGTTATCTTCTGTATGACGGCTTACAAGAGGCGGTGATTATTGACCCGGGGAATTATAGTGAAAGTGAAAATAACGAGTTAGCCGCTTTCATTGGGAAAGAGAATCTTAAAGTCAAATATATTCTGAACACGCATCCGCATGTTGACCATGCAATGGGCAATGCTTTTTGTAAGTTGCGTTTTGCGGCTCCGCTGCTGATGCATCAAAACGGGCTTGGTGTCTATCGTTTCGCGCCGCATTATTGTGTGGCTTTCGGATTGGATGCGCCGGAGTTTCCCCAACCGGATGCTTTCCTTAATGATGGTGATGAAATATGTTTCGGCGAGCAAAAGCTGCAAGTGCTTTATACTCCGGGACATACATCCGGTTGTGTCTCTTTCTACAATGCGGAAAGCCATTCAGTATTTGTCGGTGATGCACTTTTCAAAGGCAGCATTGGCAGAACAGATTTGCCCACAGGCGATACGGAGCTCCTTTTGGAAAGTATCCGGAAGAAATTGTTTACGCTTCCCGATGATACGGTCGTCTATTCCGGACACGGCGAAAATACGACTATTTTGGACGAAAAGTTGCATAATCCTTTTTTTAATAAAATCAATTAACTGTTTTGCTATGGAATACGGTTTAACAGACCTCGACAAATACAATGGGAAAAAAATAGAAAAGGTGGCGGATTGTTTCGGTCAGATGATTTCACTTCTTGATGAGGATGCGGGAAGGGAAGGTCTTGTTAAGACTCCGTATCGTGCGGCTAAGGCGTTCCAGTTTTTGACGCGCGGCTACGAACTTAATCCTGATGATATATTGAAAAGTGCTCTGTTTCAAGAGGATTACCAGCAGATTGTTGTGGTTAAGGATATTGAGATTTACTCTCTTTGTGAGCATCATGTCCTGCCGTTTTTCGGGAAGGCGCATGTGGGATATATTCCTAACGGCACCATTGTCGGGTTAAGCAAGATCCCGCGTGTGGTGGATGCCTACGCAAGACGTCTACAGTTGCAGGAACGTCTCACAACGCAGATTAAAGATTGTTTGCAGCGGGTGCTGAATCCGCGTGGTGTGGCGGTGGTTATCGAAGCACAGCACCTGTGCATGTCAATGCGCGGAGTGCAGAAGCAGAACGCAGTGATGACGACTTCTGAGTTTACCGGAGCGTTTCTGAAAAATACCAATACAAGACAGGAGTTTATGCATCTTATTGGAGCTGACTTACATTAGAATATCAATAAATTTAACAAATACAAACCATGAAAAATATTTTGATAATTGGAGCTTGTGGACAAATCGGTTCAGAACTCACCCCGTTTTTGCGTAATATTTATGGCACCGACCATGTTGTGGCTGCCGATTGCATCTATCCGTTGAAAGGTGATCTTGCTGAAAGCGGTCCGTCTTGCAAAATTGATGCAACTAATGCTCAGGATATTGCAGACGCTGTGAAGAAGTATAATATTGACGCAATATATAATCTCGCTGCAATATTGTCGGCAAAAGCTGAGGCCAACCCGATGCTCGGATGGCGTGTTGGTGTTGGTGCAGTGCTCAACTGTCTTGAAGTGGCACGCGAAAACCATTGTGCTCTCTTCACTCCGAGTTCAATTGGTGCGTTCGGCCCTGATACTCCGCACGACAACACACCGCAGGATACCATTCAGAGGCCGAAAACCATTTATGGCGTAACTAAAGTTACGGGCGAGCTCATCAGCGACTACTACTTCAAGCGCTTCGGCGTTGATACGCGTTCGGTACGTTTTCCAGGACTGATTTCCAATGTCACTCTTCCTGGCGGCGGCACCACCGATTATGCTGTTGATATCTACTACGCCGCAGTAAAAGAGGGTAAATTCTCGTGTCCGTTGAAGCCTGGTACTTTCCTTGATATGATGTATATGCCTGACGCATTGCGCGCCACTGTCGAACTCATGGAAGCAGACCCGTCAAAATTGGTGCACCGCAACTCGTTTAATATCACTGCAATGAGCTTTGAGCCGGAGATGATAGCCGCGGAAATCAAGAAGCATATCCCATCATTCACAATGGATTATCAGCTTGATGAACTCAGACAGGGTATCGCTGATTCATGGCCGAATAAGATGGACGACAGCGTTGCGCGGAAGGAGTGGGGCTGGGCTCCGAAATACGACTTGCCGACAATGACTGTTGATATGCTGGAAGTCCTGAAAAAACGGTTTAACCGCTAAAGTTACACCGCTACCCCATATTATTCATGACATAATGATAATGCGGCCCGAAGCGCTTGAAGGCGGCCTCTTCTAGTGCTTTATTTTTTTGCGATATTGCTTATAATCATCTATTACCTGCCATTGTTCTGGAACCATATAGACGTATCTTTCCCATACAACGTGGATAATAGCCCATGTATCATCAGTCACTTTAAAATTCCATATACCCAGTTCTTTACAGTCAACGACATTTGCAATATCATTCATAAAGACATCAACATATATTGTATGTTGCAGATAATATTTAAGCTGTCCTGAAACTATCTCAAAGTATTTTTTACGATATTTTGCTACAAGATATAATGTGTCTTCCGACTTTTCAATAGGTAGTTGGAAAGCCAAAGAGCTTGTTTTCAGTTTAGTTTTGCTGATATTATTTGCAGAATCTTTTGTTATGCAATAGACAGATATTTTTTTCAAAGGTATTTGTCTGTTATCTATACGGAATTTCAAGCGTGTTGAATCTCCTATTGATTCATTATACTCGGTCAAAAATTCCTGCTGTTTTCTTGTATAAATGATGCGTTCAAAAAAATTACACAGGTTCGCGCAAAATTCCAATTTCTCCGCTCTTTTGACCGAATCAATTGTAGGGTGCAATTCAGGCGTAGTCCACAAATGCCATGAATTTTCATACAATTCAGTTCTTACTGAATCACTCAAAGCATCATAAAACAATGTGTAGTAGTGTAGTTTCCTGTTAAAATATTCCTTGTCGTGTAGTGAATCATTTTTTGTTGACAAAATCTCACGTATAACATCGTCAAAAAGAGGTGCATCATACACAATATTTTGTTGTCCTTTTATCATTTGAATGTTAAATAGCAGGACAATAGTGATGATTAAATATTTGAACCTTTTAATAGTATTCATTTATTTGATTTTCAAAAAGTTATCAAATAACTATTTCCCATAACAAGAATTATTATCGTACAAATATACCATTTTATCTCTCATGCCAAAAGCCGCAAAAATTCTACCTTGCGCCGATAGGCAGTTTTGTGTACTATTATCGGATCCACACTCAGCCAAATGGAGAGGTCGGAGTTGTAGTACCGTGCCGAAGGGAAATTTTGTCTTTGCATAACAATTTTTTTGCATTGCCAAATATAATATTTTTATTATTCCATTGCGCAATGGCAAAAATTATTTTGCAACTCCCACTTTTTGATGTATATTATTGTATTCCAGATTATTATAATGTATTATCTGCAAAAATCGGGGCAAAATCGTAAATCTTTTTGAACATTTTTGCAACGGTGCTTCCGCGAAACGTGCGGAGGCACGCGACATCGCCAATCCAGTACAAACGACTGAAAGAAGAGCATATGACACGCTGAATGGGTGTATTTCCCCTAAATTCCAACATCGCAATCATTTTTTATTTTCATCATCTCTTTGCTCCGCATAAATCATACCTAATACCCTGGGAATGTGAGAAAATCATCCTCTATTGTTGTTTTCCTTATTTCTTCAATATAGTCATGATTATATCCTTTTCTAAGCAAGGCGTATAGTTTTCGATGAAAATTCTTATTGCGTTCAATAACCCTAAGGTAATAGAAATAAAGCCACTGGCTCCATCCAAGTGTATTCATAGAAATTTCAATAAAATTATCGCCAGAACAGATACTGTCTAAAGCCTGTTGATTAGCTTTCAAATAACCATGCATGTCCTTAACGATATGGCGGATATACTTGTCCCTTTTATTAAAGTCTCCTTCATACTCATACTTCATGGCGTAAAACCTATTCTTACAGTTTGTCCAGTAGAAAGGCATTGCTGACACTGATACAAACTCATCACGAACTTCTTCAAGAAAAAATATTGCCGTATCATATTGACGTTTAAGGGAGTAAACCTCTAATTTTTCAAGGATTAAATTCGGATGATCTGTGCAGTTAGGACGAGCCATATCTAACGTTAGCATAGCGGAATCAAGCAAGAGCTTGTCCTTTTCATAACTGTATTTCCAAATGTAATTCTGCGCAACCACGATACAACTGTCACAAAAAGTCTTGTTTTGTGCGCATAAATGTAGGGCGGCGACAATAGTGCAGAAAACAATAAGACAAATTTTTTTGATCATATCATCTGGCTTTAAATGTTGCGAAGACAAAGGAAAATACCTATTTTCAGGTCACAAAATTATCATTTTTTCATAAGAGATACGCTTTTTTGATAAATTTTTTCATATTTTGGGATTGTTTTTCCGGATTTTTGAAAACAGGTTTTGACAGCCCGTCAAAACTATCGACTTTCGCTCCTTTATAGTAGATATTCCAAACTCTTTTTCACAGTCTTATTCTATTAAACTAAAAAAATTATCCACTATAGTTTTATTATAATCTGTTTTGAGATCTTCGTAAAGCTGCTGGTTGTTTTTTTTAGCATAATTGCAACTATAAAAATAATATTTGTAAACAAAATGTGTAACCACACGCACATATCTTTTAGAATGCGACAGTCGGCTTTTGGAAGATTTTGGTTGGGGCATCGTATTTATGTCTATATGCACTTTTCGCAGTGTGCTTTTTTGAGGATGAAGAGGGCGAGCCCAATAAACCCTAAAAAGGTATTTATTGTATTTTAAGATAACATCATAATGCGATAAAGAATCCAATTCCTTTGGAATCATAAAAGATGTGCCTTGTGTTTCACATTCTAAAATCGTATCTGTGGCAATAGCATATACTTTGAATGCTCCTTCTATTTGCTGTTTTTCTCCATTTTGGTATAGTTCTATCATTGTTGAGTCAAATGTTAATGGCGGCTTGCGTTGTTCAGCTTCAAAAAACAAATGCGAAAATCTGACATTTAATTCGTTATATGGCTCGTATTTTTGCAAAAATTCAGGGTTTTTCAAAGAGTCTTTAGAGATTATATTCAAGTTCACGGACGCGATTTCTCAACCAATTCCGTTCGGAAATTAATTCCTGATATGTCGGTTGCCCCATATCGCTAATATCTTAATGTTTCAGAAGCCAATCAGTAATAGGTACGCATCGGATAGTATATTCATCCACCTGAATATCACGCTGTTCACCTTGCATCATGATGAGTGTTAGGTTTCTGCACCGCGTAGCGGCGGCACCTTTCAAAAGACCACCGATTTCACGGTTGTAGAGTTTTGTTGACGGTTTGCTGAAATCGTATGTGACTTGCACCAATTCAGTGACGTGTCCTTTGTCCACAATGGCGAAATCCACCTCATAGCTGCGATTCTCTCGCAGGTAAAACAGTTCTTGCGTGGCGTATTCCATGCGGCGGAGCAATTCCACGCATACCACATTCTCCAGACGCCACCCCAAGTTGTCAGGTTGGAGAACATCAGAGTGGTCGCTGACGAATGCCGTATCAATAGCATATACCTTACGGTAGTTCTGCCGCTCAATGCTCTTGAACGAATATCGCGGAATCAGACGCATAAGGTAGGACTTTTCGATATAATTGACGTAATTTTTAGTCGTGTGAATTGAGTTCAACCGGTATGTCTTTTGAATATCCTGATAATTAATCTCCTGACAAAAACGATCAAGGAGACCGTTGGCGATTTGCTGTAAAGTCTTCTTGTAACGAATCTTATACCTTTTGCAGATGTCCTTGTTTATGATAGCATCAAGCAGAGCGCGGACATACTTGCTTTGATTTTTTAAGTTGAAGGTTTCGGGCAGCCCTCCTAACATCAGATAGTTGTCAAGTGCATGTTGACGCAAACCCTCTGCTTTGGTAGTCAACCCCTGAATATCAACATTATTCGCCATACAATAGTCTTCGTATGAGAAAGGAAAGAGACGGATTTCGTTGTATCGTCCGGTAATATGCGTACTCAAGTCGTCACCCAGCAGGTTTGCGTTACTTCCAGTAAGAATCAGATGTAACTTCTGCCGTAACAGTCGGTTGACGAACAACGGCCATTTGTCGATATTCTGCACTTCATCAAGAAAAAGATAGTCAAAGTCCCCATAGATCCGATAAAGGTTCTCCATTAGGAGGTGCATTTCGGGGGCTTTCAGGGAAGCCAGCACGGCATCATCAAAGTTGGCGTATGCGAACGACACGCCGCTTTCCTTAAGCACTTTCTGACATAAGGTTGACTTTCCGCAACGCCGCACACCGATAACGATTTGAGCAACAGGACTGTCTATCTCCAATTGAGACTCTTCCCTACGTGTGACAAATTGACTGAAATCGGTGCTTTCCAGTTCCTCACGCTGGTCGCGCAAAACTCTTTCCAATTCATTCATATCTGCTATATTTAAATTTATTGCAAAGATACACTTTTTCAATAAATTACAATTGCAAACTGCACTAATCGGTAAGTTTTTAGTCGTCTAAACTGCACTAATCGGTAAGTTTTTAGTTGCCTAAACTGCACTAATCGGTAAAATGTTGTCAGTTTGATGCACTAAACATACTTTTCAATTACAGTTACACAAGAAGACTTTTTTAGATTTTGGCAGTAAGCCTGTTTGCCGGCTGCCGCAATGAGAACTTAGACAATCTACCCCATATTATTCATGACATAATGATAATGCGGCCCGAAGCGCTTGAAGGCGGCCTCTTCCAATTGTTTCTGGAATTGCGGGTGC
>JAGCRI010000160.1 GCA_017964755.1 Bacteroidales bacterium
AACCACAAAGCGGATTCTACCGTTGAATTTCTGCATATTTTATTAAAAGAGTAGTCAAAGAAAATTTGTATCTTTGCCGCCAATTATGAAAAATATTAGGAATTTCTGCATTATTGCACATATTGACCACGGCAAGAGCACTTTAGCTGATAGGCTTTTGCAGCATACACATACTGTGAGCGACCGCGATTTTCAGGATCAGGTGCTCGACGATATGGATTTGGAACGGGAGCGCGGTATAACTATCAAAAGTCATGCTGTGCAGATGAACTACCAATACAAGGGCGAGGAGTATATCCTGAATCTGATTGACACACCGGGGCACGTTGATTTCTCATACGAGGTTTCAAGATCTTTGGCGGCGTGCGAGGGTGCGCTCCTGCTTGTTGACGCAACACAGGGGGTGCAGGCCCAGACAATTTCAAATCTGTACCTTGCCATTGACAATGATCTGGAAATAATCCCGATTCTTAACAAAATGGATATGCCGGCGGCTATGCCCGATGAGGTGAAAGAACAGATTGTTGACCTTATTGGCTGTCCCGAAAGCGACATCATTGAGGCGAGCGGCAAGACCGGCGCCGGTGTCGAAGAGATACTGGCGGCTATCATTGAGAAGATCCCCGCCCCAAAAGGTGACCCCGCTGCACCGCTGCAAGCACTTATCTTCGATTCAGTGTTCAATCCTTACAGAGGTATCATCGCATATTTCCGGATTTTCAACGGCACTATCAGACAAAACGATTTTGTGAAATTCCTGGCTACAGGAAAAGAATACAATGCTGATGAAATCGGGGTGCTCCGTATGCAGCAGGAACCGCACACACAACTCTCTGCAGGCGATGTCGGGTATATTATTTCCGGAATAAAAACATCGAAAGAGGTGCGCGTTGGGGATACTATCACGCATGTTGAGAATCCTTGCGACAAGGCGGTGGAAGGCTTCGAGGAGGTCAAGTCGATGCTGTTCGCGGGCATTTATCCTACCGAAGCTGACGATTATGAGGAGTTAAGAAGCTCGCTGGAAAAATTGCAGTTGAATGATGCTTCGCTGACTTTCGTTCCGGAGTCATCGGCGGCTTTGGGCTTCGGTTTCCGCTGCGGTTTTCTCGGCCTTCTTCACATGGAAATCGTGCAGGAACGGCTCGACAGGGAGTTCAATATGGATGTCATTGCAACAGTCCCCAATGTCTCTTACAGGGTGATTACCACGAAAGGTGAGACAATAGAGGTGCATAACCCTTCCGGAATGCCTTCACCAAATGTCATTGAACATGTGGAAGAACCATATATACGTGCCCAGATTATCAGCAAGGCTGATTATATCGGTCCCATTATAAAACTCTGCCTCGACAAAAGAGGGACGCTGCTTAATCAGGTCTATATTGCTGCAAATAGGGTTGAGTTGACATTCGACCTTCCTCTCGGCGAAATTGTCTTCGATTTTTATGATAAATTAAAAAGCATTTCAAAAGGCTATGCTTCATTCGATTATCATATTTCAAGCTATAAGCCGGCGAAACTTGTGAAACTCGATATTCTTCTGAATGGTGACTCTGTTGACGCTTTGTCTTCCCTTACTCATTTTGACAATGCCTATCCTTTCGGTCGTAAAATATGCGAAAAACTGAAAGACCTCATCCCGCGCCAGCAGTTCGATATTGCGATTCAGGCGGCTATCGGCACCAAAATCATTGCCCGCGAGACTATCAAGGCGGTTCGCAAAGATGTTACGGCAAAGTGCTATGGCGGCGACATCACCAGAAAGCGCAAGCTGCTTGAGAAACAGAAACAGGGCAAAAAGCGTATGCGTCAGATAGGAAATGTGGAAGTTCCGCAATCGGCATTCCTCGCTGTACTAAAATTGGATTAGAAACGTTATTATCAGGTAATTTAAATTTTTAATATCATGAAAAAAGTAACATTAGTTTTATGCCTGTTTGTTTTGGGAATGGGCTTCACATTAAAATCACAAGAGATGACAGACGAACAAAAAATTTGGTATGCCATAGGTGTCGCTGAAGGACAGAATTTCAAGAATTTCGGCTTCGAGTTTTCAGAACAGCTGCTGCTTGACGGTATTCACGATGCTTTTGCAGGAAAAGAAAAATTCAATCAGGAGGAACTCCAAGCCATTTTTATGACTTTGAACCAGAAAATGGAAGAGAAGATGAAAAAAGATGTTGAGGCAGAAAAGGAGAGAGGTCAAAAATTCCTTGCCGAAAACCGCACAAAGAAAGGTGTGATTGAAACGGAAAGCGGCTTGCAGTATGAAGTAATCACTATGGGGACCGGCAGCAAGCCTTCAAGCACCGATGTCGTGAAAGTCCACTATCACGGCACGACAATTGACGGCACAGTTTTTGACTCTTCCGTTGACAGAGGCGAACCGGCACAATTTCCATTGAACGGCGTTATTAAGGGTTGGACAGAAGGTCTTCAGCTTATGCCAGTCGGCTCAAAGTTCAAATTCTATATTCCTTCAGACCTTGCATACGGCGACAGACAGATGAGCCCCGAAATCAAAGGCGGCGCAACGCTCATTTTCGAGGTTGAACTGTTGGAAATCGTTCCTGCTGAATAATAATCAGGAATATACACGTAACTGAAAAATGTGATTAAAAATGTAGAGGCGTCTGCTGAGCGCCTCTACATTTTTTTGTTTATATATAAATATGTATAGACCTGAAACGGTGTGATTATTTCAGCCCGCTCCTTTTCAGCAGCGCGTCTGTCTTAGGTTCTCTTCCCAAGAAATTGATGTACAGTTCCATTGGCTTGGCGGTTCCGCCTTTCGACAATATATTCTTGATATAGGAATCTGCCAAAGCTTTGTTGAAAATGCCTTTTTCTTTGAAAACTGAAAAAATATCGGCCTCCAAAACTTCCGCCCATTTATAGCCATAATATCCTGCGGCGTATCCACCGGCGAAAATATGCGAAAACGAAGTGCTCATACAAGTTCCTTTCACAACCGGCATTGCCTCCATTTTGTCGAAAACGCTCCGCTCGGCTTTCAGAATATTTTTGATTTTTTCAGGTTCTGTAGTGTGCCACATCATGTCGAGAAGCCCGAAGCTGATTTGCCGGCACGAAGCGTATCCGGCGTGGTAGTTGTCGGCTTTCCGTATTTTCTCTATCAGCGTGTCGGGGATAGTCTCGCCTGTTTCGTAGTGGAAAGCGAACTTGTCGAGAAATTCCTTCTCGGTTGCCCAGTTCTCAAGCAGCTGTGAGGGAAGTTCCACAAAATCTCTTGGTACGCTGGTGCCTGACAATGATGAGTAGGTTACATCTGACATCATCGCGTGTGTGGCGTGGCCGAACTCGTGCATGAAAGTCCTGACCTCATCAAATGTCAGCAGTGACGGCTTGTCCTCCGTGGAGGGCGTAAAGTTCATGACAAGCGACACTAACGGGCGCACTTCGCCGTTGGCGGTCTTCTTCTGGTCGCGGAATGTGGTCATCCACGCCCCTCCCTTTTTCGTGTCGCGCGGATAAAAGTCAAGATAGAGCACAGCCATGAATTTGCCATTCCTATATACTTCATAGACTTTCACATCTTTATGGTAAATATCTATTTCAGAATTGCTTACGAACTTCAGACCGAAAAGGGTTTCCGCAAGGCTGAACACCCCGTCAATTACATTCTCCAACTTGAAATAAGGCTTCAGCATCTCATCGTTCACATCGTATAAGCTGATTTTGTGCTTGTTTGAATAGTATGAGAAATCCCACCGTTCAATTTTGCCTTCAAAACCAGTGGAATGGGCGAAGGCGGTAAGGTCGGCAATTTCTTTTTCCATTGCCGGCAGCGAGTATTTAAGCAGCTCATTTTCAAGTTCATAAACTCGTCTTGTGTTTTCAGCCATGCGCTCCTCCAAGGCATACGCAGCGTAATTCTCATATCCCAACAGCTTCGCAAGTTCGTAGCGGTCTTTTAATATCTGCTTGATTATCTTTTGGTTATCAAAATTATCTTTATAAGCTTTGGTATTGTATTTCAGATAAAATTCTTTACGCAGGTCTCGGTTGTCGGCGTCAGTGAGAATTGCGAGGTAGCTCGGTTGCGACAGGTCGAAGAGCCAGCCGTCAGTCCCTTTTTTCTTTGCCTTCTCCCGTGCTATCGCTAATGCGTTTTCAGGAATCCCTTTTAGCAACTCTTTGTCAGTTACAACTTTAGTGTATGCGTTTGTCGCGGCGAGCACATTCTCCGAAAACTTTAACGTGAGGGTGGAAAGTTCTGTCGTGAGCTTCCTGTACGTCTCCTTGTCTGCGTCCGACAGATTGGCGCCGCTACGCACAAACGACTTGTATGTCTTTTCTAAGAGCATACGCTCTTCACCGGTCAGTTCGCCCGGATTTTCATACACAGCTTTCACCCTCTCGAAAAGAGCCTTGTCAAGCGAAATGTCATTTTCGTATTCAGTCATAAGAGGTGCCACCTCTTGGGCTATCTTTTGGAGTTCTGGTGTCGAATTGCAGTAAATCATATTGTAGAAGACGCCTGAAATGCGGTTTAGCAGAGCACCGGTGTTTTCCAAAGCAACTATCGTGTTTTTGAAATTCGGTTTTTGTTTCACCTGCTTCAGATGATATATTTCGCGCCTGCCTTTCTCCATGGCATACTTGAATGCAGGCAGATAATCCTCATTCTTGATTTCGGAAAACGGCGGTGTTTCAAAAGGAGTTGCCCATTCTTTCACTAAAGGATTATTCTCTATTCCCTCAAATTTTTCTTGCGGATAAATATTCATAGCTGACAATATTATTATTAGTGTGATGATGTGCTTTTTCATAAGCTTTAATTTTTTTGTAATCTTATTCTTATAAATGCAAAAATACATTAATTCGTTGTGATGTATAACAGATGTCGCTTTTTTTAGAAATTACCGTTTAAGGCAGATAGATGACGCGAAAAATAATTTTAGAAATTTTTTCTTCTTAATAGAATAATGTAAAAAAATAATATTATCTTTGCCGCATTAATTAAAATTTAATAAAAGAATATAATTGTGACTGAATATAGCTCAAATTTAAAATAACTAAATAGAGAAGAATGATGAAAAAAAGAAATTTATTGGCATTGATGCTTGGTTTTGGAATTTTTGTACAAGGCCTCGATGTGTTTTCTCAAAATTCAACACAATGTATTAATTATCAGGCTGTTGTTCGTGACTCAACAAACAGGTTGGTGGCAACTAAAACTATAGACATTCTAATAACGCTGATGGATACATCGGGCACAAATGAGTATTATCAGGAAATACACCGGACAACGACAAACACGCAAGGATTGGTAACCTTGAAAATCGGGTGCGGAACTGCGATAAAAGGAGATTTTTTTTCAATAAGATGGGATATGTCTCAAATGCGTGCCGAATATGATATTGACACAAACGGAGTTTATGATTTGCTCAGTATTGAGACTATTTCAGCGGTTCCGTATGCTTTGTACTCGGCAAATGCGGAGAATCTTCAGAATAATTTTGATTCAATAGTACAGAATATAAATATGTCTATTGCCGATATTTCAAACCACCTCACCATATCCGGATTGTGCGACAGCGTCTCCAATTGCGAGATAATCAGAACATTGCAAGACAGTGCACGAATGTTTCTGACCTCGGATAGCATACAAATGTTGGTAAGAGATAGTATAGCGGATTTCCTCACATCGGACAGCATCCAGCAATTGGTGAAGGACAATTTGGCGAATTACCTCACCATTGCCGGATTGTGCGACAGCGTTTCCAATTGCGCGATAATTAGAACATTGCAGGACAGCGCACGAATGTTTCTGACATCGGACAGCATACAAATCTTGGTAAGAGACAGTATAGCGGATTTTCTCACATCAGACAGCATACAGAGGTTGGTGAAAGACAGTTTGAAGAATTACCTCACCATTGCCGGATTGTGCGACAGCGTTTCCAATTGCGAAATAATCAGAACGTTACAAGATAGCGCTCGCATGTTTCTGACCTCGGATAGCATACAAATGTTGGTAAGAGATAGTATAGCGGAATTTCTCACATCAGACAGCATACAGAGGTTGGTGAAGGACAGTTTGTCAAAATACCTCACCATTGCCGGATTGTGCGACAGCGTTTCAAATTGCGAGGTAATCAAAACATTGCAAGACAGTGCACGAATGTTTCTGACCTCGGATAGCATACAAATCTTGGTAAGAGACAGTATAGCGGATTTTCTCACATCGGACAGCATCCAGCGGTTGGTGAAAGACAGTTTGTCGAATTACCTCACCATATCCGGTTTGTGTGACAGTGTCTCCAATTGCGAGATAATCAGAACGTTGCAGGACAGCGCGCGAATGTTTCTGACATCAGACAGCATACAAATGTTAGTAAGAGATAGTATCGCGGATTTCCTCACATCAGACAGCATACAGCGGTTGGTGAAGGACAGTTTGTCAAATTACCTCACCATATCCGGTTTGTGTGACAGTGTCTCCAATTGTGTGATAATCAGAATGTTGCAGGATAGTGCCCGAATGTTTCTCACATCGGACAGTATTCAAATATTAGTAAGAGACAGTATAGCGGAATTTCTCACATCAGACAGCATACAGAGGTTGGTGAAAGACAGTTTGAAGAATTACCTCAC
>JAGCRI010000161.1 GCA_017964755.1 Bacteroidales bacterium
CGCAGCCCGAAGAGAAGAAAGTGGAGCATATTGAGACTGTCGTGGAACACCTCGAAGGTCCGAAAATTCTTGGGAAAATAGAACTTCCTGTAGAAAAGAAAGAGTCCAAGAAAGAGGCCAAACAGGAAGACAAGAAGAAAGCTAACAAAAAGCGCAAGAGAATACTCAAGCCTGTCGCCAACTCAAGTCAGGACAACACACTCCACCAGCATAAGAAGCAGGAGCAGCCGAAGAAAGAAATCTCAAGCGAGGAGGTCGCCCGACAGATGAAGGAGACTATGATGCGCATGAACCCTATCGGCAAGACAAAAACCTCAAAATACAAGAAAGAGAAGCGTAAAGCAATGCAGGAGGAGATGCTTGAAAACGAATTGAGGGAAGAAGCCGAAAAGAAAATACTGAAGGTTACGGAGTTCATCACCGCGAACGAGCTCTCAACGCTGATGAACATTTCCGTGAACCAGATCATATCAACCTGTATGTCAATTGGCTTGTTTGTCTCTATAAACCAGAGACTTGATGCTGAGACAATCTCTCTTCTTGCCGAAGAGTTCGGATTTCAGGTTGAATTTGCGGGCGTTGATACAGACGAAGCCAACGCTTTCGGCGAGGATGCTCCGGAAGACCTCAAGCCGCGCCACCCAATCATCACTGTCATGGGACACGTTGACCACGGTAAGACATCTTTGCTTGACTATATCAGAAAGACAAACGTCATAGCCGGTGAGGCGGGCGGAATCACCCAGCACATAGGTGCATACGAGGTGCAGCTGGCTGACGGCAGAAAAATCACATTCCTTGACACACCGGGACACGAGGCGTTTACGGCAATGCGTGCCCGCGGAGCAAAAGTCACCGACCTCTGTATCATTGTCATCGCAGCCGATGACGCCATAATGCCGCAGACAGTCGAGGCCATCAACCACGCACAGGCAGCCGGAGTCCCTATGGTATTCGCTATTACCAAGATAGACAAGCCTCAGGCCAATCCAGATAAAATCAGGGAAGGGCTCGCTAATATGAACATCCTTGTGGAGGAATGGGGCGGTAAATACCAGTGCCAGGAAATTGACGCAAAACACGGTACCAATGTCAACGAATTGCTGGACAAAGTGCTGCTTGAGGCTGAGCTCCTTGACCTCAAGGCTAATCCGGACAGGCCAGGAGTCGGTACAGTTATCGAATCCTCGCTTGACAAAGGCAAGGGATATGTGGCAAAAGTTTTGGTTCAGAACGGAACAATGCGTGTCGGCGACCCGATTTTGGCAGGCACCTGCTTCGGCAAAATCAGAGCCATGTATAATGAACGTAACCAGCTGGTGAAAGAGGCGGGGCCGGCAACACCGGTGCTTCTGCTCGGCTTGAACGGTGCGCCACAGGCAGGCGACATCTGCAAGGTATGCGAAAGCGACCATGAAGCGCGTATCGCCGCCAACAAACGCACCCAGCTCGTCCGCGAAATGGGACTCCGCACCCAAAAGCACATCACCTTGGACGAAATCGGACGCAGACTGGCTATCGGCGACTTCAAAGAGCTTAACATCATCGTCAAAGCCGACGTTGACGGCTCAGCCGAAGCCCTCACCGATGAGTTGCTGAAACTCTCTACTGAACAGGTTCAAGTGAATGTTATTCACAAATCTGTAGGACAGGTAACCGACTCTGACGTACTTTTGGCTTCAGCATCAAATGCCATCATTGTCGCATTCCAGGTCCGTCCGTCAGCAAGCTCCCGCAAGCTCGCCGAACAAGAGCAGATTGACATTCGCACCTATTCCATCATCTATAATGCAATCAGCGAAATCAAAGACGCTATAGCAGGTATGCACTCTCCTGAGATTCAGGAGAAAATCGTCTGCAATCTGGAAATCAAGGAGGTGTATCATATCTCGAAGGTTGGGAATATCGCCGGCTGTATAGTTCTTGACGGCAAATTGCAGAAATCAACCCGAGTGCATGTCATCCGCGATGGTATCGTTATCCATACAGGCAAACTTGGCTCACTCAGACGTTTCAAAGATGATGTCAAAGAGGTTGTTGCAGGTCAGGACTGCGGTCTGAATATCGAAAGCTACAATGATATTCAAGTCGGTGATATTGTTGAAGGTTATGAGGAGGTCGAAGTCAGACCCACTTTGTAACTTTTTTTATTAAAATTCGTAAAAAGTTAAATGGAATAAAAACAAAAATGTATATTTGCATTTTAATAATAAAATAGAAAAAATATGAAATTCATTGTCTCACGTGACGTTCTTTTGAAAAATTTGAGTGCCGTCAGCGGCGTTCTCAGCACAAACAACACGATGCCAATTCTCGACAATTTCCTTTTTACAATATCAGGGAATATGTTGACAGTGACGGCTTCAGACCTCGATTCCACAATCAGCGCGTCAATCGAGCTGATAGAGGCCGAGGGCGAGGGTTCGGTGGCAATACCTTCAAAAATATTGCTCGACACCCTGAAACTGACAGCTGACATGCCGATTGTTTTCAACATTGATGTCGAAAACCGCACCTTGAACTTCAACGTTGACAAAGGCGAGTACGCAGCCACCTGCTACCCGGGCGAAGAATATCCCGCACTGCCGGTGATGTCAGAAGCCAAATCATTTGAGATTGGGGCAAACGTCCTCCAAAGGGCTATCGGCAAAACCCTGTTCGCCACCAGCAACGACGAACTGCGCCCGAATATGACAGGCGTGCTCTGTGAACTTGCAGCCGACAATGTCACTTTTGTCGCCACAGACGGTCACAAACTCGTCCGCTACAGGAATTTCAGCACACATGCAGATGACTTCGCTTCTTTCATATTGCCGAAGAAACCTTTGACACAACTGAAAAACATTCTCACCAATGTCTCTGTCCCTGTAAAAGTGGAATACTCATCTAACACAAACCACATACAATTCTCATTTGACAATATAGTACTCTTCTCTTCTTTGAAAGAAGGCAACTACCCGTCATA
>JAGCRI010000162.1 GCA_017964755.1 Bacteroidales bacterium
AATTAAAAAGGGGAGTTACGAAATAAATTTTGCCTTAACGTAACCAAATAATAAAAATACTATATTTGGCAATGCAAAAAATTTGTTATGCAAGGACAAAATCCCTCCCTTTCGGCACGGTACTACAACTCCGACCTCTCCATTTGGCTGAGTGTGGATCCGATGGTTGATAAGTATCCGAGTACCTCTTCATACGCGTATTGCAGGAATAATCCGATTATTTTGGTGGATCCAAGTGGTATGGATGATTACGAAATTTTTATTAATAAAGGAGGAAACGCGGAAATCAACGTAACACGTAATGAAAATAAAACAAACACATATACATTTATTGAAAATGGAGAACGTCATGACCTAGGAACCTATAACAAGACAGGCTCCTTAGTACAACTTGATCAAAATAACGACAACTATGAACAAGTTAATTATTCTCAAGGACGCACCTATATGGACGGTGATGTTGCTGCTGGCTTTTTAGGTGCAGCATATCAATATAAAAAAGAAACGGGACGCAAGGTGATAATCACTCAGTTAAACAATTCTGAAGGAGGGCACAGCTCTCATTCCGGGAAGGGAACAAATGCAGATGTAAGGTATGCGGGGAAAAACGGATTTGAAAACAAACAGCCAGTTTGGACATACAGCGACAATTTTGACAAATTAAATAGCCAAAAATTAGCTGATGCTTTTTACAAATTTGGTTTTAATTCCCCTACGGGAAGTATCTTAACAGAAAATGGGAGCGGGACAGGAAGGGCTTTAGAACACTCTATTTTTGTTAATGGAAATGGAGCGTTCCATCATAAGCATCATATGCATCTTCAAAAATTTAATACAAGCATTATTCACTCGAAATGAAAATCAATCCTTTTAAACAAAGTGCTATAACAATATTGTTATTTCTTTGTATAAGTGTTTTACGTGTTTTTGCTGTGAACACTGACATATCTTTTTGCTCTATTCAAATCCAAAAAGTGTCAAGATTTAAATATTTCAACATCGTCGATTCATCTCTCAAATGGAATAATAACGATTCATCAAGCGTTGTATCTTTATATGATAGTCTATTTGAACAATTAGGAATTCAAAATAGCAAGAATCGCAATGTCGTTGACGATAACCCGTCTAATGTATATTTCACTTACGCTGGGAGAAATGTTGAAAATCACATCATAGTGTTTAATATACATTACTATGAATATGGCGGAATATTTATGGTAAATACTGAGTCAAAAGATACCATTACGTTGGAAGGCAATATTAGCTTTTCACCAAACGGGAAATACTTTGTCAATTATGGAGGGAATCTGTTTTATGAGCCT
This sequence comes from Bacteroidales bacterium, assembly GCA_017964755.1. Lineage (GTDB taxonomy): Bacteria > Bacteroidota > Bacteroidia > Bacteroidales > WCHB1-69 > RUG11942. The sequence continues at coordinate 1,323 of JAGCRI010000162.1, forward strand.
TTCACACCTTTTGTCAGATTGTTTACCAATAACAATGGTCAATTTATTCCGATTAACAATAATCTAATAACAAACAAGAACATTTTATCTGTTAAATGGGCAGATAGCAATACTTGTTATTTACAGGTTCTAACCAGCAATAAGAGAAAGAAGTATTATGAAATCAAACTTTTATTTGATAAATCATAAGTCACACAGAAAATCGTAAAAATATCTGCGACAGTCCTTTATGGAGACCAAGCTATAGAATATTTTTATCCTTTATATTCCAAATGAAAAAATATTTCTCCCTAATAACAATTTTATTATATATGAGCGTTCAAACTCATTCTTTTTGTCAAACAATCAGGCAATTTTATACAGCAGATGGGGAAGATATTAACATCTTGACAAATGGAAATGAAAGGCGGAATGTTTTTCATTTTAGCGCGACAGGGGATACTCTCCAGTCTTCGCTTATTCTTGCTGTCACATGTTCCGTTAATGATGATGGTTCATCAAGGGAATTGTTTGTGCATGCTGTAAGAATAATTGCCATTTTTTTTGAAACTAATTCAATTGTAACACACTATTATGTCCCACCATGTTATGACTCTTTAATGACCCCTGAATGCATAACCATAAATTTACTGGAGTCTGAGATATATGATGTTTTATCAAAATGGAGTTATATGGTTGATGATGAAAACATTGAGGTCAGGTCACTAAAAGAACCTATAGGAGTGGATTTTAATTGCAGAATTATGATTGACAAAGAAAACCTTAAACTGTTTAAGAAGATATAAGTTTCAAGGACTTCCCATCATGGTTCCGTAATCTTAATTTTTTTCTGAAATATTTGTGAAATATGAAAAAGAATCTGATTAATATAACGTGAGTTCGATATAGGATAATTCATAAAAACCAGCCCGCAGACCGTCAGGTCTGCGAATGGATTTTGCAACGGTCATTGTAGGGCTGTCATAATATAACCATTGTAGGGCTGTCATAGTATGGCAGCCCTACAGGTGCCATGCAGTCCTTTGGACTGCAAAATTTCCTGCGGTTGGCAAAGGTGTAGGGAAACATTGCACATTGCCGAGAATTCCCGCAGGCCGTCAGGTCTGCGGGGTTTGGTAGAAGGGTGGGGCATACCGGTTGTCGCGCACGCTGTAGGCGTGCGGGCTGAATTGCAGAGGTAAATCACGTGCTTTTGGCTCGATTTGTGTATGCAACGTTGCAAAAATGTTCAAAAAAATTATGGGTTCTGCTCCGAATTTTACAGGTGATACATTATAACAATCTGGAATACAATAATATACATCAAAAGTGAAAGTTGCAAAATAATTTTTGCCATTGCGCAATGGAATAATAAAAATATTATATTTGGCAATGCAAAAAATTTGTTATGCAAGGACATAATTTTTCTTCGGCGCAGTATATTTTTAAATTAATATGATGCTTGCTCCTATTTAATGCTTTGTTTGCGGAAAAAGCGACAAGTCATTAAATGATTATAGTGCTCATGGAGATGAGTCTGGCAAAATATTCAAGAATATGGGAAAATGGAAAAATAGAAGAATGGTAATAAAAAAAATTATAGTACTATTCACATGTTTTTGTTCCTTAATCTATTGTGTTGGGCAAAACGAAAATATAGACAACACTAAAAAATGTAACACATCGAAGTCAATAGACGAGTTATATGCTATTCTTTATGGAGATAACAGAGACCTGCGTAATCAAAGTCACCAACGCATTGTATTAGATACTTTGGGGATGGATTCAATAAAATTTGTTTTTTATCCAAATGGTGCTCTATGTTACGAACAATGGTTCGTGAAAGGGAATTGTAAAATTAATCGTGAATACTACTCTAACGGACAAATTTTTGTAGAACAAATAGCTAACAAAGGAACCGTGAATGCAAAAACAGAATCCTTCCCTATTGATTACGGGAAATATTGCTACCTATATGGTTTTAAGGTCTATCGTCGCATTCATGTCTCGTATTTTTGTGATGGGAGTCCTTGGTATATTTCTTTTTTGGGCATCTTTCATAATAAAAAAGTTTTGATTGATATTGAATTCATGCCTTATAATCAAATAATTGGCGCATGGATTTATGAGCAAAAGAACAACAAACTTTATAAACAATTCGACTGGGATGATATCACCAAATCGTGGAAAACTCCAACGGTTAATCACGTTATCAATAAAAAAAGTAGTTATAGAAATAAGGCTTTGTATATAATGTCCCCAAAAATTCAGACAGAAAGTTAACTCCAAAAAAGGATAAATAGTAATCTTTGAAACACACACCGTGAAAACAAAACCCATTAATTTCTATAATAGCACATTGTCACCATTTGGTGAGGGCTGCACGTTATTGTGAACGGTCTCTTTTTACCGTTGCATTTTTAACTCAAAAGTGCACAAAAATTGTTTACCGGAATGTGCCGTAAGTTTGAAGAAAAAAGCGTACATTTGCACAAATTTTCGTTAATAAACTAACATAATCAAAAATCAGATATGAGACAAAACACACCAATTCCACACGAAATTGTTGATGAAGTAATAGGCAAAAGCGGCATTACCTCTGTCGGGAAAGCCTCAATAAGGGTGGTGAAGCGGCTGATAAACGAAATTGATGCTGCAAGCGGTGAGAAGTTTGTTAGGATGGAGATGGGGATTCCCGGACTGCCGCCATGCAAACTCGGCGTTGACGCCCAAATCGAAGCACTCAAAAACGGCTGCGCTTCCATCTATCCTGACATTGAAGGTATTCCGGCACTGAAAACAGAAATGGCGCGCTTTGTCAAGAATTTCATAGATCTTGATGTGAACCCCGAATGCTGCATCCCCACTGTCGGCTCGATGATGGGCGGTATGGCTGGCTTCATGACCTTCGCCCGCACCCGCAAGGAACGCGACACCACCCTCTTTATCGACCCCGGTTTCCCGGTGCAGAAACAGCAGCATCGCGTGCTCGGCCTCAAATATGAAACCTTTGACGTGTATAACTACCGCGGCGAAAAACTGAAAGACAAACTCGAAAGCTATCTGAAAAAAGGCAATATACATTCTGTCATATATTCCAACCCCAACAACCCGTCATGGATTTGTTTCACAGAACAAGAGCTCAAAATTATCGGCGACTTGGCTAACAAATACGACATCTGTGTTTTTGAAGACCTTGCCTATTTCGGCATGGATCTGCGCAAGAACATTTCAAAGCCCGGCGTGCCTCCGTATCAGGCTTCAGTGGGCAAATACACCGAAAACTACGCACTGCTCATTTCCGGCTCAAAGGCTTTCAGCTACGCCGGCGAGCGTATCGGAATGTTGGTTCTTTCCAACCATCTGTATCACAAAGAGTTTGATGACCTTGTCCCCTATTTTGGCACAAAACAGTTGGGCAGGGCTATCATCTATGGCGCTGTCTATGCAATCAGCTCCGGCACGTCCCACTCGGCACAGTACGCCCTCGCCGCAATCCTCAAAGGCTGCAACGACGGCACTTACAATTATATTGACGATATTAAAGAGTATTCGGAAAAAGCAGCGATAATGAAACGTCTCTTTACCGATAACGGCTTTTATATCGTATATGACAAGGATATTGACCAGCCTGTTTCTGACGGCTTCTACTTTACAGTAGCATACCCGGGAATGACAAGCGACGAACTTCTTGCCGAGTTCATGTATTACGGCATCAGCGCAATATCTCTCGGCATTACCGGCAGCGAGCGCACAGACGGTCTCAGGGCGTGCGTCTCTTTAGTGCCGCGCAGCATGTTCCCCGCTTTGGAAAAACGTCTTAAAATTTTTCGGGAAAACCATTAAAAAAAATGTCACATCTGTTTTGATTTTGTCATTTATGGTTTGTTCGATTATTAAATCATAAAAAAAACAAAGCTATGAAAAGAATTACTTTAATTTTAATCAGTGTCATTACTATTGGTTTATTGGCTGTTTCTTGCAAAACGAAAGAAAAAGCTGCAACAGTCAGTCAGGCTACAGGGGATGTGGAAATTGCGTTGCCGTTCACAGGCAAGGAGTATCAGTCTGATGACAAGTGCTTCCGTGCTAACAATAGCGGCAAGAGCATGGATATGTCAACAGCGAAAAAAATGGCGATGCTGAATGCGCAGAGAGACATTGCGCAAGCTGTCCAAGTCCTGTTGAAAAGCGTTTCTGATCAATACACAAACCAAAAACAGATTGCTGATGTTCAGGAGTTTGAGCAGAAATTCAACGACTACACACGCACAGTGGCACAACAGACCATGAATGATGTACGACTCCTTAACGAGAAAGTGTTCAAGGGCTCTGACGGCAAATTCACTTACTATGTGGCAATTGAGATGCCGAAGGACGCTGTCCAGAAAGCAATGGCAGAAAAACTCTCGAAAGATGCCAAAACACAGTTGGATTTTGATGAATATCAGTTCAAGAAGATTTTCGACGAGGAGATGAAGAAATTTGAAGAAGGGAAATAATCCCTTCTTCTTTCCAGCATTACAGGTGATATGAAAAGAGGCAACAAACTGTTTGTATTGCTGCTTGTGGTCGTTATGCTCTGCGGTTGTGCGGCCAAGAAGTTAGTGAAAAAGGCTTTTGAGTATGAGATATCAGGCTTCAAATCAGAAGCTCTTGAACTGTATTGCGAAGCTTTGGAAAAAGATGACGAGAATATAGACGCAAAACTCGGCGTGAAGAGATTGGGGCAGGAACAGCTTGATGCAAAATTAGCCGCTTTCAAGGAAGCCTATACGAAAGGCGAAAACCTTGCCGCCCAAAACCTCTACCAGACAGCTCTCGCCTATTACAACAAAATACACAATCGCGGTGTGCAACTCGAATTTCCGTCTTATTATAAAAACTATTACGATGAAGTTAAGGCGGCATACATTGAAGAGAGATACTATAAAGCCTGCAGCCTGCTTGAAGCGAAAAATTACGCCGCCGCCGAGTCAATTTTCAAAGAGATAAATGCACAATATCCTAATTATAAAGATGTCAAGCAGAGATTAAGGGAAGCTGTCAATGAGCCGGTTTATAGGCGCGGTGTGGCACAACTTGGAAGCCAGAAGTATAAGGAAGCTTACGACACATTTTCTGAAATCTCAAACTATAAGGATGCTGCGACTCTTCGTATAGAGGCCAAGGATGCTTACATTGATGAGCAATACGCCGCCGGCTGCCAATATTTGGAGGCCGACAGGTTCAACATGGCGGAAACGGCCTTCCGCAACATTTTGGCATTGACTTCAAATTATAAGGATGTCAAGCAAAAGCTGAGAGAAGCGACAGATGAGCCATTCTATAGGCAAGGGACATTGAGTTTGAAAAGCAAGAAATATAAGGAAGCATACGATAATTTCAGTAAAATTTCAGGTTATAAGGATGCTACAGAACTTTGTTCTGAATCTAAAAAGCTGTACGTTGAAGAACAGTACGCCGCCGGCTGCAAATATTTTGACACAGACAGGTTCAGTATGGCTGAAACAGCCTTCCGTAATGTCATTGCGTTTAACCCGAACTATAAGGACGCGAGCGCAAGGCTGAACGCCTCCATTTGGGAACCGAAATACCGTTCCATAAACAGCTTGATGCAAAACAGAAAATATCGTTCCGCATACGACTTGTGCGTCACAATGCGCAGAAACTATGGCGAATACAAAAACTCTGAAATGCTGACAAATGAATGTCAAGAACGCGGAACGGTAATAATAGTTGTGCCTAAAATCTCTAATCCTTCAGATCCTGTCTTCGCACAGAGTTTTCAGGCGGAAGTGATACGGCAGGTGCAGAATCTTAACAACCAGTTCCTGAAAATAACCGACCAAAGACCGACTGCCCACACAAAGTCGCAAATCGTCTATTTGGAATGTGCTTTCCAGACTTTCAGATATATTCCCGGTTCTTTAAAAAAATATACGAAACAGGGCTGGCTTTACCGCGGCACAAAGAAGAATATTTTAGGTGAAGTGGTGGATGACTGGGAAAAAGTGGAGTATTACGAATATGAACAGAGCCGGTCGCTCGATTTGAATATCCGTTACAGGATATACAATTACAAAAACAACGCAGTCCTGAAGGAAGGCGCCAAACTGTTCCAATCGTCTGACTATGTCCACTATGCGAAATATCTCAATGGATCGGGCAATAGCGAAAACCTTTATCCGGGATACTGGAAGCACAAAGGGATTTTGTCTGTCTTTAACAACAAGGAAGATTATATTGACTATGACAATTACAAAAATCTGCAGAATTTGCTGAAAGGAAGAACTGAGCTGAAAAGTTATAATGCAATGTTGGCTGAAGTGCAATATCCTGCTATTCCAATAATTGTTGATGCAGTTAGAAATTATATGTTGAATGAATAGAAGTGCGCTTATATTGTTGTTATGTTTCTCGCTCTTCGTGGTTGGTAACGCTCAGCCGCGCAAGAAGACGATGAAGCGGTATGGTGCCAAGCCCGAATGGGTTACGGCCAAGCCACAGGGCGGCGACTATTACATCGGCATTAGCTCGGCGGTTAAGCAGGGAAAGAGCCCCGATGCTTATATGGCCGCCGCACGGCAAAACGCACTTGCCGACCTCGCTGCCGCCATTAGCACAAAAATGGAGACTTCATCCACTCTCTACACTCTTGAAAACACACAGCAGTTCGGCTATAATTTCTCCAACGACATCAAAGCCGCCACCACCGTTGACCTCGAAGGCTATGAGCTTATGGGAACATGGGAAGACGACAACAACTACTGGGTCTATTACAGGCTTTCGCGTGCGGTCTATTCGGCGAAGCGCGCAGAGAAAAAGCGAATTGCCATTCTAAAGGCTCGCGATGATGTGGAACAAGCTGCCAAAATGCTGTCATCCGGCTCAGGGCGAACTGCCCTCATGCTCTATTGCGGCGCCTTGGCTATGCTTAAACCTTATTTGGGCGAAAGTACTTTTTGCACATTGAAAGATGGCTCGGAAACCGATATTGGAATCCTTATTTATTCAAAAATAACTGATATACTGAATAGTACGATTGTCATTCCTGAAAATGGTGTCGCTTTGAAACACGGTATTGACATTAATGGGGATGAGTTGTCGTTTAAGGTTATTTCGGAAGATGGCATCCCTCTTAAAAATATTCCTATAAAAATTTTCTTCTCAGCGTCAGGACTAAATAGGCCGACAGCAACAACAGGACAGGACGGTGTGTTTGCCTGCCCCATCAAACGTATTAAATCGTCAAACAGCAAAGAGAAACTGACCTTCTCGGTTGACGTCTCTTCGCTGGCACGTGAAATCACTGACGAGCAGATCCGTATGCTTGTGAAGAATTTCAAGCCGGCGGTTACAACTGTTGACATCAATCTGATTAATCCGAAATTATCCGTGAACTGTAAAGACGACATCATAGCCGGATGCGCACGCGAAAATCTCACCCCTCTTTTTGAAATCACTCAGGAAAACGCTGATTTTGAAATCTCAATAACAAAAAATATAACTTTCACTGAGCAGGGGAAAACACTTTTTGCAAATGTCGTTGCCGATTTTGTTATTTATAACACTAAAAAAGAGATAGTTTACAGGAAAAAATTCCAGAAGGAGATTAGCGGCACCGACCGCAAGGTCATGCAGGCGCAAGGTGTTGACGAGATATGCAAGGCCATTGAAAGAAGTTTGAAACAAGAAATAGCAAGAAATATTTTTTAACCATGAAACAGATATTTTTAGCGGTGTTTTTTGTATGTGCCGCTGTGCTATGCGGGCACGCTCAGCCAGGCTCGGAAAAGCAGGCTTTGGAGGAGTTTAAGCGCCAGCAGGCTGAATTTCAGCAAAAAATGAACGATGACTTTGCTCAGTTCAGCAAACAACGCGACAGCTTGAACAGGGCATTTGCCAAACAGCTGCAGCAGGCGTGGGAAGAGTTTGAGGCGCACCAAGGGATTGAACGCCCCAACAAGCCCACTCCTAAAGTGCAGCCGCAATACAACATAGCCCCATCAACAAACACTTTCAAGGAGATAAAAGTCCAGAAAGTTATTGAGGATAACGCTTCGGAAATGATTCTTGAAAATACACAGCAGAAAAAAACAGTTCAGGGAAACAGTATGTCGCCAGACGAGCTTTCCATGAGTGAGTTTAAGCAGGAAAAAATTGAAGGGAAGACAGTTACTGCCGATTTCTTCGGATATTACCTTGATATGTTTTACGATAATGATTTTGCAATATCAATGCGCGACAACTCGGAGGGCAGCGTCTCCATGGCGTGGCAGTGGCTGAGCGGCACCCAATATATGAAACTCGTCAACCAGCTTCAGCAGCTCGAAACCCAGCTTCACCTTAACGATTGGGCTCTCTTCCAGCTGATTGCAAACACAAGCGACAAGATTTTCTCGAAAAACAGGGTTAACGAAAAACGTATATTTCAGGTCTTCATTTACAGCCAGCTTGGCTATGCAGCGAAAATTGGCAGGCTCGGCAATGAAATAATCATTTTAATACCTTTTAAAACAGATGTTTATAAACTTCCATACTACACTTTCAAGAATACGAAATACTATCTTATGGGCTGCAACGGGAACAAGCCCCAGAAGTTTTACAGCTACAGTTTCGACCTCGGTACAAATAGGGCGAAGTGCGACCTCGACATCAAGAATCCGATATGGCTGCCGCAGAACAATGTAACGAAAACATACGGGAAGAATGTTTTGCCGAAGGAGATAAGCGTGCTGTGTAACAAAAACGCCCTCGATTTCTACAGTACCATGCCGATGTCTGATTTGGGCACATACACCTCTTCAGAAATTGACGAACTTGTCAGCACGAAACTGATGAACGCGCTTCGTCCGTTTGTGGCAGGCAAATCTGAAAAAGATGCTGCGGCGCTGCTGCTCTCTTTTGTGCAGAAATCTTTTGTCTATGCTACCGACGAAGAGCAGTTCGGTTACGAAAAGTACTTCTTCCCCGATGAGCTTCTCTATTACAATAACAGCGATTGTGAAGACAGAAGTATCCTTTTCGCATACTTGGTGCGCAAATTGTTGAATCTGAACGTTGTTCTGCTTGATTATCCTGACCATGTGGCTACAGCGGTGCGTTTTAACGAGAACGTTACAGGTGATTATGTAAAATACAAAGGCAAAAACTACATTATCTGCGATCCGACATATATCGGTGCGCCGGTCGGTGAGGCAATGCCTGAATATAAAGATGTTGCAGCTACAGTCATTCCAAAACATTAGTCTGAAAATGGATAAAAAAATAAAGGAGCGGTATAAAAAACTCATTGAATATTTTGCTGAAAATAATCCTGATGCTTCATCGGAATTGAACTATGAGAACGAGTTCCAGCTATTGGTGGCGGTGGTTTTGTCGGCGCAGTGTACCGACAAGCGGGTGAATATGGTGACGCCGGCGTTGTTTCAGCGGTACGGCTCCGCCGAAGCCATGTCGCATGCAGCAGTTGATGATATATTGGCTCTCATAAAATCAATATCATACCCTAACAGCAAGGCGAAACATTTGAGCGAGATGTCGAAAAAAATCGTCTCTGATTTCGGAGGCGTTGTGCCGCGCACGATGGAGGAGCTCCAGCAGTTGCCCGGTGTCGGGCGTAAGACCGCAAATGTGATGATGGCAGTGGCGTTTGGGAAGCCCGCAATGCCTGTCGATACGCATGTGTTCCGTGTCGCAGCGCGCATAGGTTTGGTTGTCGATGCCAAGACACCGCTTGATACGGAGCAGCAACTCACAAAGAATATTCCTGCAAAATGGCTCTCAACAGCACATCATTGGCTGCTTTTGCACGGACGTTATGTCTGCACAGCCCGTAACCCGAAATGCGACACTTGCGGCCTGAGGGAGTTTTGTGCGACAGCTGCACAAATGTAACAAATAAAACTTACTCCACAACCTCGACCTTCATACCATTATTCAGCTTCGACTGACCGGTGATAACTACAAAATCGCCGTCTTCGACCCCTGAAATAAGCTCATATTTGTCGTCCATGCGCCTGCCGATTTCAACTTTGTTGTACGATACGGTGCCGTCTTCGTGATACACATAAATATACCTGTCGCCTGAACCCTGTTGTTTTACGATAGCCTTGTCTGGGACGACAACGTGTTTGGCAACGCCGTAGTTCATGGTTACGCGGGCATACATTCCCGGACGCACCTTCTGGTTCGCGTTTTGCAGCACAACCTCAACGGGGAAGGTGTGTGTGCGTGAATCAATTGTAGGATATACCAAATTTATTTTCCCTGTAAACTCCTCATCTTCAAAAACATCAATTTTAACTTTTGCGGTCTGTCCCTTTTTCACCTGCGTATATTGTTTTTCCGACACATTGATATTCATTTTCACCGGCTTGATTTGCTGGACCTGCAGCACTGGGTTGCCGGCATAAATATCACCGCTGTCGTAGTTGCGCATTGTTATCACACCGTCAAGCGGGCTGAGCAGTTGGGTGTTTTCCAGCAAATTGTTGTATGATGTTTTTGCCACATCAAGGGCTGTCTTTTGCGCGTCCCATTCGGCTTTTGACACGCCGCCGACCTTATAGAGCCCGTCAATGCGGTCGAAAGTCAGCTGCAGGTTGTCCAATTGACTCTTGGCTTGTGTGAGGTTGCTGGCGTCCATTTGCACCAGTTTCTGTCCTTTTTTCACAAAATCGCCGACCTCGACAAAAATCTGGTCAATGCGCCCTGCCATTGTCGGGGCAATGTTGTTGACGGCTTCAGCCTGCACTATTGCCGTATAAACATAAAGTTGTCCCACATCTTGCGCGGCAACCTGCTCCACACGGACTTTGATATTGTCGATGGCGGCTGTCTGCTGTTCTTTTTTATTCCTGTTACACGAAATTGTGAGTAAAATCAAACTCAAGAGTAAGATGGACGTTAACTTTTTCATTTTTCTGTCTTTAAATATTTCTTCGTAAAATTATTCTTTTCCTAAAACTGCATCAAGATCTGCTGACGCAGAAATATAATCGTAAATTGATTGATAATAAGCCAATTGTGAACTTATCATTGCAAGTTCTGCCGAATTGAGGTCAAGCCATGTGGCCATACCGAGCTCGTATTGTTTTTTAACTATGGAATAGGCCTTTTCAGCCTGAAGCATGGTTTCTTTGTTTGAAACGAGTTCGTCACTTGCCTTGGTGAGGCTGTTAAGACTGTTGGTGGCACTGACCCAAAGGTTCTTTTCGAGTGTGGCGCGCTGGTCTTCAAGGCTTTGTATGGAAAGATCTGTCTGCTTTATCTTGTAAGATGTACCAGCCCACGATATTATCGGAACATTAAGCGAAAAGCCGATGTACGAATATGGCACCCAATTGTAATTCGAAAATTTGAAGTCGTTGCTCATGGCCATATATTGGTATGTGCCGGCCATCGCCAAAGTGGGGCATGCAGACGAAACCACAATTTTCCTGCTCAGTTCGAGCTCGCGTTTTGAGTATTCGAGCTGCTTCAAACTTGAGTTGTTGCTGAGGTTTAGCGACTGCAAGTCCGGTATTGAGGCATTAACCACCTCATCTTCAAAATCCGACAGTTTCCCGTCAAAGGACATGGGCTCGTTAATATCCACGCCGATAAGAACTTTCAACATCATAGTCGCAAGTTTCAGCCCGTTTTCGGCGGCTGTGATATTTGGTTTCTGGTTCTTCAGCTGCACGTCAGAGCGCAATTTGTCGAACTCTGAAGCCATCCCACGCTCATATTTTTCGTTGATGTTCTGGTTTGTAAGTTCCACATTCCTGTAGTTCTTCATCAGCACATCGTAAGATTCCTGTGCCATAAGCACACCGTAAAAGGCCTTTTTGACTTCATTTATGAGTGATATTTTTGAAGAGCGTGCATTTTCCAACGCAAGTTCGACATCAATATTCGTGATTTTCATGTTATACCACATCGTGGGCATTACAAGCGGCAGCGAGAAATTCAGACCGGCAACGTAATTGTTTGATGTTCCGACCTCAATGCTCATATCCTGACCGCCCATAGCCATTGTCATAACCTGCTTTTTCAAAGTCCGCTGATAGCTTGCCGAAAGTGAAACGTCAGGAAAGAATGTGGCTATCTGCTCGCTTTTATAATATTTTTTTGTCTGCACGTCGCGGTCAGCAATGCGCATTGTCGGACTTTCTGAAAGAGCTATCTCAATGGCTTTCTGTAAATTAACCTTTACACTGTCGGCAGAGAAGAGAGATGAAGGTATAAAAAACGCAAACGTGAGAGCCAGCGGTAAGAGATATTTTTTCATTAATCTGTTTTCTGTTTTTCTATATTTTTTAATTTTCATAATAAAGTCTTGTCTTTCAGATATTTGAAGTCAAAAATTAAATTTTTCCTGTGTCGCATGCTGTATTGATACAAGGGAACATATTCAGGATAGTATCTTCGTCAGGGTTGTCGCGGAGAAGTTTTTCCCAAGTTTCTATACCTTTATCTGTTGCAATGGAACGGATAAAGAGGTTGAATATGCCTGTGACAATATCGTCAACGGTGTACGGATCGAAGTCCTGATGTTCCGGACTTGAGAAAACTTGCAGCATTTTGACGAAAATCATAACCATAACCCCGCAGTTGTCCACTTGGCGGAAAAGGCCTTGTTCGGAGCCGCGCCGCACAAAATCGGCGACTTGGGTGTTGAGATTCTCATTGCGGCGTTGCAGAAATTCAGCATAAAGTTCAGGATAGTACTTTTTTATGTCATAATAGTTGCTTTTTGTGCTTTCTATGAAAAATTTTGGGAATATTTTCATCTTTGCGTATGCAAGCTGGAGCACGTCGCACTTGCCAGAAGCCAACTGTTCCCATTTGCGCATAATCTCCGCCTCACGGAACCGCATTACCGAATTTACAAGTTCCGTTTTGTTTTCAAAATACTTGTAGATGCTTTTCTTGGAAATATTGAGCCGCGCCGCCACATCGTCCATTGAGGTGCTTCTCAAGCCGTACTTCAGAAACAATACTGAAACGGCTTTTACAAGTTCCTCTTTTTCAGAATATTTCGACTCTTTCATATCCTTGGTCAAATTTTAAAGAAACGTTTTACACACAAAAAGTTTCCTTGTGATTTGGGGGTGCAAAAATAAGCCAAAAAAAGGAATCTATGCATCTCGTTAACTTTTGTTAACAATTTTTACTACATTCTGGAGAAGCTTTTAACTCATTTATATATTTGTGTCTCATAAGGTGCTGGGGGCTGAGGTAAGACTTTTATTTCTTAATCGCCCAACATATAAGGCAGTAGACCTGCGGGCATTCTATTGTGGTTAATATATTAATGACTATCAATATATTATATTGGATTTATCCATAAAATCGCCTCATATTTATAAAAATATTTTAAATTATTTTCTTAAATATTAATTTTATATTAAAAATTATATTATCTTTGCAGCAGATAAAAAAATCTAAAAACGCTAAAATAACAAATATGACTACAAAAGAAAAACCTCAAAACATCAATCTGCTGACAGACTTCGGATTCAAGCGCTTCTTCGGTACGGAACAATACAAGAAGAATCTGATTCATTTCCTCAACGCATTCCTCGGTCAATACATCGGACCGGTCAAAGACATCAGATATTTGCCTACGGAGCAACTCGGCCTACGTGAAAGTGAGAAGCGTCTCGTCTTCG
>JAGCRI010000163.1 GCA_017964755.1 Bacteroidales bacterium
CCAGATTCACGACAGCCTCGCCAACATTGCGGACAACATCAGCGAGCAGATTCACGATTCGCTTGTTTACAATATTAATAATACTATCAGCGAGCAGATTCACGACAGCCTCACGAACGCATTGGACGACTATGAAATCAAAAACTGCGACGATGTGAACAACTGCGTTACCACCTCCATTGCGGATGCTACCTCCGAAATCAACCACGCTATCGACACTATTGTGAACAACATCGCCGGCAGCGCTATTCATGACTCAATTTCGGACATCATCAGTGACCTTACGGTTTTGACTGACCGCGTGAACACCTTCAACACGCACGTCTGCGACAGTGTGAAGGACTGTGTGACGGGCTGGATTCACGACAGCATTGCCAATATCTCGGGCATCAGCGACCTGACTGAACTGATTGACCGTGTGAACACCTTCAACACACACGTCTGCGACAGCGTGAAGGACTGTGTGACGGACTGGATTCATGACAGTATTGCCAACATTTCGGACAACATCAGCAGCCAAATCCATGACTCGCTCGTTTACAATATTAATAATACTATCAGCGAACAGATTCACGACAGCCTCACGAACGCATTGGATGACTATGAAATCAAGAACTGCGACGATGTGAAGGCCTGTGTGACCACTGCCATTGCAGACGGTAGATCCGAAATCAACCAAGCAATTGACACCGTGGTGCTCAACAACGTCAGCAATGCCATCGCGGACGGCAACTCTGATATTAATCATGCTATCGATACTATTGTGAACAACATCACCGGCAGCGCCATCCACGACAGCCTTACGAACGCACTGAGCGACTATGAGATCAAGAACTGCGACGATGTGAAGACCTGCGTGGCTCCCCAGATTCACGACTCCATTGTGGGCATCAGCAACAATCTGACGGTTTTGACCGACCGCGTGAACACCTTCAACACGCACGTCTGCGACAGCGTGAAGCCCTGTGTGACGGGTTGGATTCACGACAGCATTGCTAACATTGGCGATCAGATTCACGACAGCCTGACCAACAACCACTATGTGACAGAAAACAACCTCTGCAACACCATTGAAAACAGTTGCAACAACGTGGCGCTGAGGGATGGCAATACGTTCACAGGCGACCACGATTTTACTGGAGCTAGCTCCGTTACTGTACCCAATGCCATCACTCCCGATCTTGCCACAGTATTGTCTTCCCCGTGCACCCAAGAGGCCGTAAGCCTGTGTGACCTTCTCGCCGTGTTCGACAGTCTGAACCGTCGCATCAACAGCATGTTCGACAGCCTTCAGCGTCTGAATGATGAACTTGCGGCTTTGAAGAGTGTCATAACGGCCAACGCTCCTACAGTGAACAATATTACTTTCACATCCATGAATGTGAAAGCCAATGCCACCTCTACCGACCCAATCACCTCCTACGAGATATGTATATCTACCAACAGCGACATGAGCAGTGCCACCTGCCATACCGTGCAAGCCTCCGACTCTGACAACTACACCTTCACCGGCCTCACACCGAAGACAAACTACTACGTGCAGTACACTGCCACCAATTCCAACGGCACCGCCATTTCGCCGATTGTACAAGAGAGCACTCGACCTCATGCCCCCACCGCCGACGTATCTAACCCCGTTGCCATCAACCTCGCCGGCTTCAGTATAGATGTGAATAATGTTGACGCGAAAGAGTCGCCTGTAGCCATTGTTGAGATGTGTTATGTGCAAAAAGGTGTGGGCGACTGCCCTGCGAAGGAGTCTTCTTCCTACAGCACTTGCAGCGATACTGTGGTCGTAGCCACTGGTGACGGTACTACCTTTTCTCAAACCGGACTTTTGGCAGAAACTGAATACTGTGTCATTGTGAAAGTGAGCAATGAAGACAGTACCACTATCTATGGTCCTTACAGCGTGACCACTGGCGTTGCACCATCTATTTCCCTTACCAACGACGGCAGCGCAACGATAGCCTTTTGTGGTGATAGCGTAAAGCCTGTCTCCTACACCGCCACGATTAACGACGACGATGCCAGCAACTACACCTTTACATGGAGTGCCGGCACCAGCACAACAGATAAGGACACGGTAAGCTACAATGTGGCGGGCACATACCCGGTTACCGTCACCGCCACACGCACCAACCCGAACTACACGTTGACCGCTACGACCAGTGTAACGTTGAATGCCAGCGGCGTGGTGCCCACGCTGGTACTTTGTGAGGATCCGGGCACTAACAAGGTGCTTGTGGTAGATAACAACTGCACCTCGCTTTCATGGAAAAACTCATCTGATGTGGAGGTTAGCACCGATATGGACTCATTGGTGGAGAGCTATGCAATTCCTGCCGGAGTGTACACCGTGACCGGCGTGAATAGCGATGGCTGCTCTATCACAAGGCGGACTGTCCTCGGCAACTACAGCCCCAATCCATGCATCGCTGGCAGCCACCCGGCACAGACGGGCGATGAGTACACGGGTAATGGTTACAATGCTGCAAACCACGGTTTGGAAACCACCGACGCTGACGGCAACATCATCTCAGTGACGGATTACGACGGCAACGAATATACAGTAGTACAGATCGGCAGCCAGTGCTGGTTGGCCGAGAACATGCGGTGTATGCACTCGCCCAAGACGGGGACCAACATTGTGGTTGTGGCCACCGGGAATGCTAGCTATAGCAACAAGATGGCAGCATGGTACAATAACGACCAGGCTACGTATGACCCCAAACGTTACGGCCTTCTCTACAACTGGTGTGCGGCCATGGACACGGCCAACCCGTCTAACTATCAGGAGGTCATGACTGATAAAAACAACAATACATTCACCTTCACTCATGCGGATATCCATCAGGGTATCTGTCCGACGGGGTGGCATATTCCGACCGATGCGGAGTGGAACGAGATGGCCACCGTCACAGGTGCCTCCACAGTGGGTGGTGCGGTAGCCCTTTCCTATGGTTGTGATTGGGATGTTTCAATCCTCGATGACCCAAATAGAAACGCGTCAGGTTTTTCCGCCGTGCCTTCTGGCTGGTACCACAATGGAAGCTACGCTGATGCGGGCATAGAAGCCACCTACTGGTCTTCTACTGATGACCCCAGTGACAACAAAAACCAAAACGACCTTATTTGGCACTATAGAACAGAAGATATGACTATGTATCAGGCCGCGTATCACAAGCACTCTGGGTACTCCGTGCGTTGTGTCAGGGATGCCGTCCTCCTGTCCATCACCAGGACTGGTGACGACACTATAAAGATGTGTGGGGCACCATCTGTGGATGTCACCTTCATCGTCACACCGAGCAACAACGACAGCTACACATATAGCTGGGGTGGCACGCCTATTTACACGAATGGCGACACCGCCATCTATTCCTTCACTTCTGCCGGCACGCACAACGTTACCGTCACCGCCACGAACACCACCGAGGGTTACACCATGGATGCCATGAAAAGTGTAACGCTGAGTAACAATCCTGTAATTATCGACATGTGTGAAACAGATGGCATTATGATGGTGAATGACGTGAGCGGAAATCCCAACTATATTGACTGGGGTGACACACAAACCGACAGTATCATAACCTCTTCCACTACGCACGATTATACTGCCACCCTTATCGGTAATGGTCAACACAGTGTCACCATCACCGCCTCAAGCGCTGATGGCTGCACCTTCAGCCGTACGATGACAGTAACCATCGCTTCCACGGTGGCCGAACGCACGGTGAATCCTTGCACCGTTGACCCCGCCAGCCACGCGGCACAGACAGGAAGCGCATACATGAGTAATGGCTATAATAGTGCAAACCACGGCTTGGAAACCGTCAATGGCTCCGGCCAAGTCACCTCAGTGACTGACTACGACGGCAATGAGTATCCAGTGGTGCAGATCGGCAGCCAGTGCTGGTTGGCCGAGAACCTGCGGTGCTCGCACTCTCCCAAGTCGGGGAGCAACATTGTGGTCACAGCAGTGAGTAACACAGTCAGCAAGATGGCAGCATGGTATAATGACGACCAGAGCACGTATAGTGCCACACGTTATGGTCTTCTCTACAACTGGTGTGCGGCCATGGACACGGCCAAATCGGGCAGTCCCGAAGTGGCGACAGCCAGCGCCAAT
Source organism: Bacteroidales bacterium (assembly GCA_017964755.1). Taxonomy (GTDB): domain Bacteria; phylum Bacteroidota; class Bacteroidia; order Bacteroidales; family WCHB1-69; genus RUG11942. Next base: position 4,133 of record JAGCRI010000163.1, read on the forward strand.
AATGACTTCAACTTAAATACTATTTCGTTCCCCCATCAGGGCGTCTGTCCTGTTGGCTGGCATTTGCCGACCGATGCGGAGTGGAGCGCGATGGAGCTGGTGGTGAACGGTACCGATGTGTCGGGAACCACAGGCTATCGCGGCACTCATGCGGGCAAGCTCTCCACGGGCTGTGACTGGACAAGCAGCAGCACTGCCAATGCTGCTGGCAATTATGCCAATGCGGAGCGAAACAGCAGCGGTTTTTCCGCTCTGCCTGCTGGCAGCTTCAGTGACTCGTTCAGCGGCGAGGGTGACAACGCCGACTTCTGGACTTCTACTAATACCAATAAAAAGACCGCGGATTCTAGGACATTGAACCAGGATAATCCAGGCGTGAATATGGACGGTAACTCGTCGAAAGCCATTGGGGCTTCCGTCCGTTGTGTCCGTGATTAATGGGTAGATTGAGATTTCGCCAGCCTGCCAGCAGGCTGGCGAAATTGTGGGGAAAATATGATAATCGTAATTGATGTAGAGACGCACGGTTGTGCGTCTCTACGTTTTTTCTGGGCGGGATTGTAATGTGCATTTTTCACATTATTTGCCATTAAGGTTAGAGTATATGAATTTTGACTAAATGAAAACACATACTATTCATATTTGTTTTTTTGTCGCGAAGCGACATTATTTTAGTAGCCCCGTGCAAACAACTGCAAGGATCGCCAATACATCAAATATGTCACTAAAATCATTCCGTGAGCTTTTCCCCAAAAAAAGGAATTATTCCGTAAAACAATGAATATTAAACAAATAAAGAATTTCAAAAAGAAAATTGAGCAAAAAATGAAAAAAATATTGATTACATTTTGAAATTTTTGTAATTTTGCCCCCTGCAAATAGTAGGCATGGAGAGATGGCCGAGTGGTCGAAGGCGCACGCCTGGAAAGTGTGTAAACGCCGAAAGCGTTTCAAGGGTTCGAATCCCTTTCTCTCCGCTTATTTTTTTAACGTGAAAAAGAACAAAAACAAAACAATTAAAAAAAATAAAGATTTATGAAAAAACTAATTGCTTTATTTGCCATTGGCGGTCTGTTGACCTTTGGTATTGCAAACGCAACGTTTGCACAAAAGAATGACAAGAATGCGGCTGCTGCCACTGAGGAAACTGTAGAAGCTCCCGAAGCGGCCCCCGCAGAAACAGCCCAACTCGTTGAAGATGAAGACGAGGTTGCCGAAAAGAGCCTTCACTATGTTCTGAAAGAGAAATTTATTCAGGGCGGCGCGTTCTGGATGACCCCCGTGCTCATCGTCCTCGTGTTAGGTCTCGCTTTCGTCATCGAAAGAATTTTTTATCTGAATATGGCTACTGTCAATTCAAAGAAACTTTTAAGCAAAGTTGAAGAGGCTTTACAGACTGGCGGTATTGAAAAAGCTAAGGAACTCTGCCGTAATACTAAAGGGCCTTTGGCAAGTGTGTTTTACCAGGGCCTTGACCGTTACAATGAAGGTATGGATTCTGTAGAAAAGGCAGTCGTTTCATACGGCGGCGTGCAGATGAGCAAGCTCGAGACAAACCTCAGCTGGATCGGACTTTTCATGGCTTTGGGACCGTCTCTCGGATTTATGGGTACTGTCGTTGGTATGGTCCAGGCATTCGATGATATCGAAACAGCCGGTGATATTTCCCCAACCATCGTAGCAGGAGGTATGAAGGTCGCCCTTTTGACAACCGTCTTCGGTTTGGTTACCGCTATCATCCTTCAGGTTTTCTACAACTATCTCCTTTCAAAAATTGACGCCATCGTCAACGATATGGAAGATGCCACTATATCTTTCATGGATATCCTTCTTAAAAATAAACAGTAAGCGTTTGTGAATCAGAATTTTCACAAAATGATTAATTACTTACCTAAAAATTTAAGATAGAAATGAGAAGAATTGTAAATATTATTGTTTTTGCGGCAGCCCTCGTAGTCGCCTTGTTGTCAGTCCTCTTCGTTGGGGTCTATAATGATGACGAGTCGCTCTACAACCAAGTGGGGGCGATAAAGGAAAAATCGCCTGAGATGATTGACGAGTTCCTTGCCGTAACACCTGAGACTCTTCCGCAGTACGTCGCCACAGTTCAGGAAAAGGCGGCAAATCTGAACGCAGAGCTGAAGGAACAGCAGCTGCCTAAAGATATTCTTTATACCTATATTTCCAATTTGAAGGAAGTTGATGCCGACAATTTCGAGGCGTTCAAAGCTGACTTCCCGCATTATTCATCTGTGCTTTTTGCTGCTTGCGACAAAAAACAGGAATATATTGACGGCTTTAACAATGTAGCTGACTTTGAGTCGCTCCAGCGCTATATAACAAAACTTGAAGATGAGTATGCTCCTATGCGTCAGGATTATCTGGTGGAGAAAAATTATGTGAAGTCTGTCAATGGTCTTGTGGGACGTGCCACTTTGGTCCTTGATAACGTGAGCGCTTCAAAACAGGAGACAAAACTTGCCGAGCTTCAGGATGCAGTGAAAAGCTGCACTAAGTCGGCGGTTCTGATTAACTGTGCGACCGGACTCCTTTATGCGTTGTTCTTCATAGCAATCGGCATGATGGTTTGCTTCGCAATTTTCCAGCTTGTGAAAAATTTCAAGACATCTTACAAAGTTTTGATTGTCATTGTAGCTGCCTGTGCATACATTTTAATATTATATTCTGTATTCACACCTGAGATGACTCCTTCAGCAATCAAGATGCAGCACACCGTTTCAGAGCTGAAATGGATTAATGCCGGAATCATCACATGCTACACAGTCTTTATCGGAGCACTGGTGTCAATAGTTGCAACGTGGATTATTAACCTGTTTAAAAAATAAAAGAAATGGGAAAGAAAAAAGTACCGGGAATTAACTCGAGTTCTATGGCAGACATTTCATTTCTGCTCCTTACCTTTTTCTTGCTGACCTCATCTATCAACACGGAGCAAGGTATTCCGAGACGTCTTCCGCCCCCAAAAGAGGAGAACGCCAAAGATGAGATAGTTGATATTAACCAACGCAATGTGCTGAACGTGATTGTAAACTATAACGATGCGGTTATGGTGAACGGCGAGCCGCTGATGCTTTCTGACCTGAAAGAGAAAGCCAAAGAGTTCCTCGCCAACCCGACCAATTCGCCGAAACTCCCTGAAAAGAATGTCATACATATCGACAATCTCGGTGAGTTCGCTGTGTCGAAAGGGGTTATTTCCCTCACCAACGACCAGAGTACAAGTTACGACGTCTATGTTCAAGTCCAGAATGAGTTGGAGAAGGCTGTAAACGAACTGCGCGACCAAGTGGCGACTCAATATTTCGGCAAAAAATACAGCGTATTGGATACCGCCTCACGCAAGGCTGTCCAAAAGGCTATCCCGATGAATATTTCTGAAGCCCCGCCAATTGATTACAGTAAGGCAGAGTAAAAATTGTGCCACTAAATTAAATAATTGTTTATGGGACGTTTTAAAAAAGAAGGAAAAAAATCGGTTCCGGAACTGAACACCGGTTCGATGTCAGATATTATCTTTATGCTCCTCTTCTTCTTCATGGTCATTACCAATATGCGTGAGGCGGAACTTAAAGTGAAGTTCACACCACCTCAGGCGACCGAGATCCAGAAGTTGGAGAAGAAGTCTCTCGTGGCTACCATCTATATTGGTGCGCCTATCGGTAAAAACGAGAACACACTCCCGCCAGGAAAAGTCTCTGTGCAGCTCAACGACCAGACAGTGAAAGCCGAAGACCTCGTTAAAGATGTCAGGGATTTTATCGGTACCGAAAGAGAGTCACGCAGCGAAGCCGACAAACACAAACTGACGTTTTCGCTTAAAGTCGATAAGAATGTGCAGATGCGTTATGTGAATACTATCAAGGCTGAACTTCGTAAAAATAACGCTTTGAAAATCAACTATGCTACTGGTAAAAAGTCTGAAATGAAAAACCGTTAGACTCTATGAAGCATAAATGATATTAATAAGAAAAATATATAAGGGTGGCTGATGTCGCCCTTTTTTATCTTTTGAATATAGAAAATTTGAACAGATGAAAAAAACAGGATATTTGTTAACTGCACTTTTGCTGACATTCGCGGGCATCACATCTTTTGCGCAGAATGTCGTGCTTAAATCAAGTGATTATGATAAAATCAGTCTGACCGTTTCATGCGGAGAACTGAAGGCGGAAAAGGCTGGGGAGTATGCCGCTTTGTCGGTTGACGGTATGTTCGCCTCACGTGAAGTGGGCAAACCGGCTCTTCCGCTGTTGGTGAAAATGCTCGAAATACCCCTCTGCGACAATGTCATAGTCAATTATGATCTTGGTGAGGCGGTGGTTTATGACGGCGAGGATTTGGGAATTGTGAGCCAGATTGCGCCGGCACAGCCTGCGTACCCGAAGAACGACACGCTGAAACATGAATTTGTGAAAGACGAAGAAGTGTATAAGACCGATGCTTATTATTCCATGCCGGCTGTCAGAGTGGAGAAAAACGGTATTCTGCGCAGTGTGAACTTAGCCACACTTTATGTCTCACCTGTGCAATATAATCCTGTTACAAACAAATTTAAAGTTTATCGTAATATTCAGGTAAATATTACTTTTGACAATGCTGATGTCGTTGCTACGAAGCAGATGAAGGCACTTCATTCAAGCAAATTCCTGCCTATTGAAAAATTCACTGTAAACCACTTGGAAATTGATACGAAAGACAACTATTCAGCACCTGTGAAATATCTCATTGTCGCAAATTCTATGTTCAAAGGCTATCTCGATGATTTTGTCGCATGGAAGAGACGCAAGGGCTTTTTGGTAGATGATGTCTATACTGACAATCCTTCGGTGGGAACGACTTACAATTCCATAAAAGCTTATATTAAAACGCAGTACACCAATGCAACACCGTCAAATCCCGCACCGACTTTCGTGCTTTTGGTCGGTGATGTGTCGGAGATTCCAACACAGTCGGTTTCAAGTTCTTACGGCTCACATCCTTCTGATATGCGCTATTTTGACTGGACCGGTGATGACATTCCGGACTGCTTCTTTGGGCGTTTTTCTGCGACAAAAGTAACTGAACTTACCCCGCAGATTGAAAAAACGCTTATGTATGAGCAGGTTACGATGCCGGATCCGAGTTACCTCGATGAGGCGATACTTATAGCCGGCATTGAAAACGGAGGTTGGTCACAGCCTGCATTCGGCTATACCCATGCAAATACTGCGATAAAATACGCAAACGACTATTATGTTAACACAACATACGGCTATTCAACGGTCAGCGTTTTTAAAAACCCGCACGCCTCAACTGCGACAACAACTATCAAGAACCTTATCAAGCAGGGGGCGGGGCTGATAAACTATACCGCGCACGGTGATGTTACAATGTGGTACAAACCGCAATTCAATGCCTCAGATGTCTCTTCCATGACCAATGAGGGCAAGTATGGGCTGATGATTGGCAACTGCTGTCTTTCCAACAAATTTGACGAGACATCATTTGGTGAGACTTTGCTCAGGGCTGACAAGAAAGGGGCTGTAGGCTATATTGGTGGGACAAATTCAACCTACTGGGATGAGGATGTCTATTGGGCAGTAGGCTGCCGCACCACAATATCAACCTCAAGCAATTCACCGACTACGTTCAGCTATCAGGCGGCGAACCTTGGAGCTTACGACAGGCTTTTCCACACCCACAGCGAGAGTTTCGGCGAGTGGTACACCACTTTCGGAAGCATGATTATGGCTGGCAATATGGCGGTGCAGTCCTCATCTTCTGATGCGGATATGAAAACTTATTATTGGGAAATATATAGTTTGGACGGGGACCCGTCAGTGATGACTTGGCTCACACAGCCTGATACAATGATAGTTACAACTGAAAATCCATATATCGGAATGACCTCGTTGCAGGTGCACGCCGTGCCATACTCATACGTGGCCTTGACCGACAGCCTAACGCTTCTTGCAGCAGCATTCGCTGACGCTAACGGTGACGCAACCCTTTCCTTTTCAGCTATTAGCGATTTTACCAATATCGAACTCGCTGTTTCTGCACAGAATTATGAGACAAAATTCGTGAAATTGTCTGTACCGATAGGTCCGCAGCCAATCTACACACACCTCAACTATAATTCTTGCGAGGGGACAGCCTATCCATTTTTCAATCAAAATATCTCAGTAGCAGGAACTTATACTCATGTCGATTCGCTAACTGCGGAGAGTGGCGTGGATTCGATTGTAACCAGTACGTTGGTCGTTTATCCTGTATATTCCATTTCAGTTTCTCATGAAATCTGCCAAGGTGATGCATATAATTTTAATGGCAAAGATTTTGACAGTTCTGGAGTTTATACAGAAAAATTCACAACTGCTACAGGTTGCGATTCTGTTGTGTCTCTTAATCTTAAAGTATCATCTAAAATTTTAGTGGGCTTCAATGACACTATTTGTAAAGGCGACACATACGACTTTGACGGACAGGAGCTAAGTACAGGTGGAACTTACACGAAAAGTTACACATCATCGTTCGGTTGTGATTCTGTAGTCTCATTGACACTTGTTGTAGAGACGGAGCCTGTCGTAACTGTCAGCGGCAAGACTGATTTCTGCTATGGTGAAAATGCCCAGATCGTTGCCGGCGGAGCACATTCATACACTTGGTCGAACGCCACGACAGCTCAAACGCTTGAAACATCTGTCCCAGGGACATATTATGTTATGGGAAGTACGGCATTTGGCTGTACTGCTACCAATTCTGTAACTCTCACGGTCAATTATCCTTCATATTCCAATATTTTTGTAACGAGTGAGGGTGAATATACTTGGAATGACAGTATTTATTCTGTGTCAGGTACTTATACGCAGGTCTTTGCCGCCGACAATAATTGTGACAGTATCGTAACCCTTTATCTTACAGTAACAGGCACTTCTGATTTCATTTCAGAAAATTCATCCTCGGTTAACATTTATCCGAATCCAAGCAACGGGATATATAGAATCTCGTATGGGACTGAGCCCTTTAAAGTTTTCGTATATGATATTTACGGTAAACTTGTTTATGAGAAGATGCTTGGCGGAGATGACGATGTGGTTGACATCAGCGGTGTGGGCAAAGGCATGTATATGCTCAGAATTGTTGACGGGAATGCCGTTATAGGAAGTTATAAACTGATGAAATTATAGTGATATGAACGGTTCGCCCCAATTATACGCATTGCTGGACCAGTTAGGGATAAGTTATGAATACATTGAGCATCCTGCTGCTCCCACCATTGAAATTGCCAAGCAGTATTGGGCAGGGCACGCCGCGCAGCATTGCAAAAATCTTTTTTTCAGAAACCATAAGGGAAACAAACATTATCTTGTCATTTTGAACTGCGACAAGTACATGGATATCCATTCCATTGAAAAGCAGCTGCATCAGGGGAAGCTAAGTTTTGCTTCGGAAGAAAGGCTTATGCGCCATTTGGGTGTCCGCCCCGGCTCCGTAACCCCTTTTGGACTTATTAATGATGCCGACCATTCTGTTATTGTATTTATTGATAATACATTGCAGAAAGCTGACAAGTTAAGTTTCCATCCGTGTGAAAATACAGCCTCTCTAATTGTTTCAAGACAGGATTTTATCCGTTTTTTAGATAATTGTGGCAATAAATACGAGTGGATAGAATTGTATTGATGTATGTGTTAACTTGAATTTAATTGATATTACTATATGAGTGAAAAGAAGAACAAAGAAGTTGAAGACTTACAGCGGGAACTCAAAAAACTGCAACTTTTTGTCAGCAGCCAATGGATTTTTTGGACGAATGCGCTGCACAATCTCAAAAACCAGTTTACAACGGTAAACTCATACGCTGAACTGCTGAATACTGAAGGAATCTCTGAGGCAAAAAGAAAAATGTTAGTTGGAAAGATAAGCGAAGGCTGTTATACGCTAACAAACTATTTGTGGGAAATGCTGTGCATAAGTAGGGTGAACAGCAACTTGAGCAGTCCGGATCCAAAAGTGTTCAATATATCGCGCCTTGTTTCAGAAACGCTCGGTATGAACGAAGGACACAGCTTTGACAAGGACATAAAATTGAAGAATCTTATTTCTGAACAGCAGGAAGTGTATGCTGATTACGACATGATATACAATGTGATGAATAATCTTATAGGCAATGCTCTCAAGTTCACTCCGAATGGCGGTAGTGTGGAAGTTTCTGGAGATGTTATGGAAGGTGGAATGTTTCAGGTGAGAGTGAAGGACAGTGGTGTGGGAATTGATCTTGAAAAGTTCGACATGATGATGAGAGACAACAAGAGTTTCACAACCAAAGGCACCAATGGTGAAGCCGGTACAGGCTTGGGACTGCTCATTTGCAGGGCGTTTGTCACAGAAAACCATGGCAAGTTTTGGGCTGAGCGAAATGCCGAAGGCGGCAGCACATTGTCATTTACAGTGCCGGTGTCGGGACGTCCGATGTAATTTCTTCCCATAAAATATGGGGCCTGTTACAGATTGCTTTGCGCTATAATGAAAAAAACTCAGTTTCATTATTTTATATCGTATTAATTTAAAATTTCATATAAATTTGCATTTTAAAAATAATGAAATGCAAAAGCTATTTTCTCTTTTCTGTCTGTTAGTCATTATGCAGATAATTCAGGCGGCGCCTGTCGATTCTGCGGAAGCCGCCAAAATCGCGCTGAATTTCTATAAGCAAAATAATGTGGCCAATGTCGTGAATGGGCTGCCTGTGAGAGAGGCAAAGCCGGAGAAAAATTTCCGGAACATTACGTCTGCCACGACTTTCAAGAATTTTTACATTTTCAATGCCGATGATGGCGGGTTTGTGATAGTCTCGGCTGATGACCGTGCGGTGCCCGTGCTCGGTTATTCTGACAATGGATTTATAAATGCTGGCAATTTGCCTGAAAATTTCAAATGGTGGCTTGGCGAGTATGAGCGAGAGATAGATTATGCTATTGTGAATGACCTTGCTGCAGATGAGGTTACCAAGGAAGAGTGGGCGGCGTTGCGCGCGGGGCAGCCAATTACGCTTAGGGAAGCGAAGGGTGTCGCACCGCTGTTGCAAACACATTGGGGGCAGGACCCGTACTATAATGTTTTATGCCCGTATGATGCTATAGCTGAAGAGTACACTGTTACTGGCTGTGTCGCTACTGCAATGGCACAGATTATGAAATATTGGGAGTATCCTGCAGTGGGGCAAGGAAGTCATATTTATTTTGATAATAATTTCGGCACACAGTATGCTGATTTTGCGACTAACCTGTTTTGGAACAATATGCCAAACCAGCTTGACACGTCAAGTTCTTTTATGCAGGTCTATTCTGTGGCAAAACTGATGCGGCTTTGCGGTGTTGGTGTTGATATGGGGTATGGTATTCCCGATAATGGCGGCAGTGGCGCTTCACCTTCGTATGTGCCGAATGCCTTGATTGGCTATTTCGATTATTCACCAAATACGAAAATTTTATTCCAGGATTATTATTCTAATTCCGCATGGCAGGATATTCTTAAAAATGAGTTGAATAATGGAAGACCTGTACTTTATAGCGGAACTGATCCGAATAATGGTGGACATGCTTTTGTTTGTGATGGCGTTAACAATAGTAATGACTTTCATTTTAATTGGGGGTGGAGAGGCAGTTCGGACGGCTATTTCGCAATCAATGCGTTAAATCCCGATGATTGTGATTTTTCAACAAAGCTCTCTGCGGTTATTGGCATTGAGCCAGCGCATCCCATAGCAAAACCCACTTACGATCTGGTGATGAACTCAACGCTTTCAACTGATTCTTCCACATATTCTTTTGGTGAAAATGTTATTGTTACAAGAGACATAAAAAATAGTGGGACAACCGCTTTTAACGGATATGTTAAAATAATGTTGCGTGATATGAATGACAACATTGTTGATTCTAAATTGGATTATGTTACAATACCTGCCAATGGCACACATTCATCTTCTGTGACATTTAATGGTTACGCTCCGCTTGTCCCGGGTAATTATTATATAATGGTGTGTTCAATGACAGATAAGGACGATATTAGCACTTTGCGTCTTGTGCGAGACGATAAGTCACACCAGAATTTTGCCCAGATTGAAATACAAAACACTGGCTCTATTGAAACATATTCGCCATTCACATGTTCTGCCCTTGATTCGGGAAAGTCAGCCACAGTCAGTGTGGAACTGGAAAATAATACTGATAGCGTTTTTAATGGAACGGTAGCTCTTGCTATAGCCGATTTGTACGGCAATATTGAGCAATATATCGGGCAGGAGAGCATTTCAGATTTGGCAGCGTTCAGCACATATACGCTAAGTTACACAAATACAATAACTGTAAGTTCAGGTGCGCATTTGCTCATGTTGGTATACGAACCATCGGGCTCCTCAGGCTGGCTTTATGCCGGAAATTCGTATTATGATAATCCGGTCCGCATCTATGTGAATGGTACGCCTTATCCAGACAAATATGAAGCGAATGATGATGCCTCTGCCGCATATGATTTTGGCTTTGGCAATGTGGATTACATCAGGTTAGACATTGACGCTAATTTCCATAATTCAACAGATAAGGATTATTATAAAATTTCATTGCCAGATGGGTATGCTCATATTGTCAGTATGGTAGTTTTTGATAATGGTAATTTTGGGAGCGATTTGTTTTCGGTTAATGCCAAATTTGCCATCTCAGCAGATGGAAATGCGTGGACTTCTGAATATGACAGTGCAAGAACTATAGTAGCCTATGGTGACAGCGTCCTATACTTCCGTGTTTTACCGTATGCAACAGGTGATATTGGAACATACAGATTTAATATTGAAATACTCCGAGCTGTCCAGCCAGACAATTATGAGGAGAACAATACAGAAATGACCGCATACACGTTAGGCACGGTAAATTCAGATGACACTGCAATCGTTGTAAAGGCCACTTTTCACACTGTGAGTGATGAGGATTATTACGAGATAATTCTGCCCGCTGGATACGATTATACTGTGAACGCAACCCTATACACGAGCTACAATTCAAGCTATACCGTGGATGCAAAGTTCGCAACATCAGATGACGGTGTGAACTGGTCGGAGAATTATGACTCGCAAATGCCGGAAATGACTGTCAGTGATGGGGATACGGTCTATTTCCATGTGTTTCTTAATTCTTATGAACTGGGAATTTATAAACTGGTAATCTCAGTGCAGCGCAAAGGTGTGGGTATTAGTGAAACTGAAAATGCCGCCGGATGGACTCTTTATCCAAATCCGGCAACAGCTGTGCTGAACATCTCAGCACCAGATGCCGTGGAATCATATACTTTGGATTTGCTTGCAATTGACGGAAAGTTGATTCGCAAATATTATGGAGAAGTCAGTTCAATTAATGTCAGTGATTTGCCAAGCGGTATCTATTTTGTCAGGATTGTTGCCGGCAAGAGTGTTGTAATTCGCAAGTGGGTGAAATAGTTTCCTATACTATGGAATGCCGTTTATTTCTTTCATTAAAGTTATAAAAGTTGCTATTGTCTCTGTTTCATATCTTGTGAAAGGATTTGTTCAGAGTGTGGATTTTCTTGGTCTTGCTACATTATTTTCGGATTTCATTACAAACTTTTGGTGTTTTAATGCAATTATTTGGGCTTTTGTGATAATGTATTGCAAAAACTTTCTTTAGTATCTATTTTTACATTAAAAAAACAACCAAGGTATGAAAAAAATAATTTCCTTTTTATTGTCCCTGTTTTTTGTGCAGCTGCTTCAGGCGGCGCCGGTTGATTCTGCGGAGGCGGCAAAAATCGCACAGAATTTCTATAAGCAGAATAATGCTGTCAGTGTCGTGAACGGTGTGCCCTTGCGGGAGGCAAAGCCGGATAAAAATTTCCGGAACATTACGTCTGCCACAACTTTCAGGAATTTTTACATTTTCAATGCCGATGACGGCGGTTTTGTGATAGTCTCGGCTGATGACCGTGCGGTGCCTGTACTCGGCTATTCTGACAATGGTTTTATAAATGTTGACAGTTTGCCTGATAATTTCAGATGGTGGCTTGGCGAGTATGAGCGTGAGATTGCCTATGCCATTGAAAATGATGTGATTGCAGATGAAGAGACCAAGGAAGAGTGGGCGGCGTTGCGCGCGGGCCAATCCCTCCCGATTAGAAACACGCAGAGTGTTTCCCCACTTATTCAAACAAAATGGTCTCAAAATCCATATTATAATATGGCATGTCCTCAAGACAATAATGGGAATTATGCTGTTACAGGCTGTGTGGCAACTGCTATGGCTCAGATTATGAAATATTGGGAATATCCTGCAATGGGCAACGGAAGCCATTTTTATGTTGACGATGACTTTGGCCCGCAATATACGAATTTTGAGACCAATCTCTTTTGGAACAATATGCCGAATAGTCTTGATGCTTCAAGTTCTATCATGCAAATATTTTCAGTGGCAAAACTTATGCGGCTTTGTGGTGTTAGCGTTGATATGAATTATGGTGTTAATGGCAGTGGTGCTGTGCCAATGAAAGTTCCAAATGCGTTGGTTAATAATTTTGATTATTCGTCTAATGCTACATTTGCAATGAAAGATGATTACACTAATACCACTTGGAAGAATATCTTAAAGAATGAGCTGAATAGTGGGCGTCCTATTTTATATGCAGGGACTGATCCTAATTCAGGCGGTCATGCTTTTGTCTGTGATGGGTTCGACAATAGTAATAAATTCCATTTTAATTGGGGCTGGGCTGGTAATGCTGACGGTTATTATTTTTTAAGTGCATTAGCGCCTGGTGATAATTATACTACTAATCAACAAGCGGTTATCGGCATAGAGCCGGCGCACCCTGTGGCTCAACCTGCTTATGATTTGGTTATGAACTCAACTCTTTCAACAGATGCTTCCACATATAGCTTTGGTGAGGATGTTATTGCTACATCTTCCATAAAAAACAGTGGTACAGGAACTTTTAGCGGGTATATTAAGATAATGTTATGCGATATGTCGGATAATATTGTCGATTATAGATTGAATTATGTTACAATACCTGCAAATGGTGTGAAGACCAATTCGGTAACATTTTATGGATATGCTCCGCTTGTACCGGGGGAATATTACATAACTGCATTATCCATGACCGATAAAGATGATATTAACACAATGCAACTTGTGAGGGACGATGCTTCCCACCAGAATTTTGCATTGATTGAGGTACAATATGGAACTTCTATAGAAGCGTATTCCACATTTTCAACTTCTGTACTTTATGCAGGGCAGACTGCCACTGTCAGTGTGAAGCTGAAGAATGATGATAACAGCGCTTTTACCGGCACCGTGGCTCTCGCTATTGCTGATTTATCCGGGAATATTGAACAATATATAGGACAAAAAAGTATTTCAAATTTGTCAGCGAATGGTACTTATACTTTAAGTTTGAGCAGTACATTGTCGGTAACAGCAGGGGAACATTTTCTTATGCTTATATTCAAGCCTTCAGGTTCATCAAGTTGGTATTATGCAGGAAGTTCGTATTATTCCAATCCTGTACGCATTTATGTGCAAGGGCAGCCTTCGCCTGATATGTATGAGGCGGACAATAGTGTTGCTACAGCATATAATCTTGGCACTATGAGTTTGGATTATGAGTGTTTTGATATTGATGCCAATTTTCATAATTCATCTGATAAAGATTACTATAAAATATCGTTGCCTACAGGTTACGAATATGAATTTAAAGCAGCAATTTACGATAGTTATAATATAGGGAGCAGTATGTTTTCGGTTGATGGGGTATTTGCTGTTTCTAAAGATGGTGTTAATTGGTCGAATGATTATGATAATATTTTAGACTCACTAACTGTTTTGGGAGACAGTGTTTTATATTTCAGGGTTTTGCCATATACATCTGGTGATATTGGAACATATAGGATGACTATTAATGTTTTCCGGTGGGAGACAATTTTGCCAGACAAATATGAAGAGAACGATTCTGAGATGTCAGCATATACACTTGCCACGGTCAATTCTGCTTCACAAACAATTACTGCGGATGCCAATTTCCATATCGAGAGCGATGAGGACTTCTATAAAATAATATTGCCTGCCGGATATGATTATAAGGTGAATGCCATTATCTATACAAGTTATAACAGCACAACTTACACGGCTGATGCAAAGTTTGCGACATCTACAGACGGCGTATCATGGTCGAACAATTACGGTACGCAAATGCCTGAAATGTCGCTTTCTGGCAGCGCAGTCCTCTTTTTCAGAGTTCTGCCATATACAATCGGCGAATTGGGCACCTACCAACTGAAAATTCAGGTGCAGAGGACACAATCAACCCCGTCTATCAACCCGGACCAATATGAAAACAATAACTCGGTGGCAACGGCATATACTCTCACAACTGTAAACAACAATTCCGCACAGGTTTCGGCGGTGGCGAATTTCCACGTGTCAAATGATGTGGATTTCTATAAGGTGGTTCTGCCGGTAGGATATGAATATACTGTCAATGCGACACTTTCTGCTAGTGCGTCAAGCCACCAACAAAAGCATGCTTTAAGCACTAATGAAATTCCTTTAAACCAAATCCTTTACGGACCTCCTGGAACAGGAAAGACTTATAG
>JAGCRI010000164.1 GCA_017964755.1 Bacteroidales bacterium
AGCGTCGCTGATGGCTATCTGGGTGAACGGGTTCTCAACTTCGCCGTCTTCCACAATCTCGCGGTAACGCTGTATTTCGAGGTCTCCACGGTCAACATTGACAATGATGTCAAAATTGGCGTCAGTGCCGTATTTCTTAGCAAGCCCTGAACGGAAAACATCTTCCAAAATACGCATAAGCGTCTCCCTATCAATGTTTTTAACATCTTTAAAATCTGAAAAGGTGTCAATTAACTTTAAATTTTCTACCATTTTTCTTATTTTTATTTTGTTTTTAAATTTTTATGTCGTATAAGAAAAAACTCCCACTGAAGAAGTGAGAGTTTTCCGAGTTGACCAACCTGGATTCGAACCAAGACAGACAGTACCAAAAACTGTAGTGCTACCATTACACCATTGGTCATTTTTCAGTTTGCAAAAATACACTTTTTTTAATTAAAATCATTATTTATGAAAAATTTTTTCACTTATTAAATGTAAATGATTGATTGTTAATGGGATAATGAATTATAAAAACAAATATGCGCCGTGGCGTGCCGCGGCTACAATACCATCATTCATAAAATAAACAAATATGAGCCGTGTCATGACACGGCTCTACTATTTCCTAACTCCTATCTCCTGTCTCCTATCATTTCATCAACTTCTTATAATGAATGCGTTTCGGTGTTATGTCTCCTACGCGTTTTTTCCGGTTTTCCTCATATTCGGTGAAAGAACCCTCGAAGAAATATACCTGCGAATCGCCCTCAAAGGCAAGGATATGTGTGCATATTCTGTCGAGGAACCAACGGTCGTGCGAGATGATGACAGCGCAGCCGGCGAAATTGTCAAGACCTTCTTCCAGAGCCATTAGCGTGTTGACATCAATATCATTGGTCGGCTCGTCGAGGAGGAGCACATTTGCTTCGCTTTTGAGGGCAAGAGCCAAATGGAGACGGTTGCGCTCGCCGCCGGAGAGCAGCCCTGCCTTCTTGTTCTGGTCGGTGCCGTTGAAGTTGAATCGCGAAACGTATGCGCGTGAGTTGACGAGCCGGCCGCCGAGCATCATCTGTTCCTCGCCGCCGGAGACTATTTCCCATATCGTCTTTTCGGGGTCAATTTCAGAGTGCTGCTGGTCAACATAGCCGAGCACTACCGTTTCGCCCACTTTGAAACTTCCTGCGTCAGGCTTTTCGAGCCCCATTATCATCCGGAACAATGTCGTCTTGCCGGCTCCGTTAGGTCCAATCACTCCCACAATGCCGTTAGGCGGCAGATTGAAATTGAGGTGCTCGAATAGCACTTTGTCGCCAAAGGCTTTCGAAACGTCAACCGCTTCAATAACATTGTCGCCGAGGCGTGGACCATTAGGTATGAAAATCTGCACTTTCTCCTCTTTCTCTTTTGTGCTCTCATTCAGCAGCTTGTCGTATGCGTTCAGACGCGCCTTGCCTTTTGCCTGTCGTGCTTTTGGGGACATTCGCACCCATTCCAGCTCGTGTTCGAGAGTTTTGCGCCGCTTCGACTCCTGTTTTTCCTCCATTGCAAGGCGGTTGGTCTTCTGTTCAAGCCAAGAGGAGTAGTTGCCTTTCCACGGGATGCCTTCGCCTCGGTCGAGTTCGAGAATCCAGCCTGCCACGTTGTCGAGAAAATAGCGGTCGTGGGTAACAGCGATGACTGTCCCTTTATATTGCTGCAAGTGCATTTCGAGCCACTGCACCGATTCGGCGTCCAAGTGGTTTGTTGGCTCGTCGAGGAGCAGAATATCCGGTTCGGAGAGCAGGAGGCGGCATAGTGCCACGCGGCGGCGTTCTCCGCCAGATAGGTTCTTTACAGGGGTGTTGCCTTCGGGGCAGCGGAGCGCATCCATGGCACGCTCTATCTTCGAGTCGAGTTCCCAGCCGTCGTGCTGCTCAATCAGCTCCGTGAGTTCGCCCTGCCGTTCTATGAGCTTGTTCATCTCATCATCAGACAACTCTTCGGCGAAGCGCATATTCACCTGCTCATATTCGGCTAAAATGTCGGCGACCTCTTTCACGCCTTCCATCACCACGTCCTTCACAGTAAGGGCGTTATCCAAAAAAGGTTCCTGTGGCAGGTATCCGACACTATAGCCGGGCGAAAAGACAACTTCGCCCTGAAAAGACTTGTCGAGTCCCGCTATAATCTTCAGCAGTGTGGATTTTCCTGCACCGTTCAATCCCAAGACACCAATTTTTGCACCATAAAAAAATGAAAGGTAGATATTTTTCAGAACCTGTTTCTGTGGCGGATAGATCTTGCTCACATTAACCATCGAAAAAATTATCTTCTTGTCGTCAACATTAGCCATAGCAATTTTTTTTGATTAGCGAATTATTTATGGCGCAAAGATAATTAAAAAAGAAGACAATTCCTTTTCTGAAAAATGATAAGCATAGATTCAGTGAAAAGTTATAATAATATAGTCAGAATATATGTTGGAAAATTTATTACTTTTGCAACGCAATTTGATATTTGCAATATTAATTAACAGTTAAATTTATAAAATTATGCCAGTAGAATCAATAATATCTTTAGTCGTATTTTTACTTATCGTTTTAGTAGTTTTCCTGACTATATGTTATGTGAAAGCACCGCCAAAGGATGCGTATATTATATCGGGGCTCTCTCGTCAGCCGCGCATTCTCATAGGCAAGGGCGGCCTGCGTATCCCCGGACTTGAGCGCGTTGACAAGGTGTTTCTCGGACAGACTTCCGTTGACATAAAAACCTCCACGCCTGTCCCCACCAACGACTTTATCTCTGTGATGGTTGACGCAGTGGCTAAAATCCGCGTTATCAACAATCCTGACGGTATCCGCTTGGCTGCCAAGAACTTTCTCAATATGACTGAAAAGGACATAGCACTCCAAGTAAAAGATTCACTTGAAGGCAACATGCGTGAAATTATCGGTACTCTTGACCTCAAATCATTGAATATCGACCGTGACGGTTTTTCTGACCAGATTGCCAAGAAAGCCACTCCAGATATGGCAAAGCTTGGTATAGAGATAATTTCTTGTAATATTCAGAATATTACTGATAATGAAGGTCTTATAAAGAACCTTGGTGCCGACAACACATTTAAGATTCGCAAAGAGGCTGCCATCACCAAAGCTCAGGCTGAGCGCGACATAGCTATTGCTGAGTCGGAGGCTGCCAAGGAGGCCAACGATGCACGCGTTCAAAATGAAACTATTATAGCGGAAAAGAATAATGAACTTGCTGTAAAAAAGGCTAATCTGAAAGTTGTGGAGGATACTCAGAAGGCGAAAGCTGATGCCGCATACGAAATACAGAAGCAGGAACAGCAGAAGACCGTGAATGAAAAGACGGTGGACGCTGAGGCCACAAAAGCCCTGCTGACGCAAGAGCGCCAAAAAGAGATCAACGCCGCCGCGGTGGAAGCCGAGACAGAAAAAGCCCGCAAGGAGCAGGAACTTACATCAGAGCAGGTTAAGATTCAGCAGAACAGATTGGAAGGCGAAGTGCAGAAGAAAGCCGATGCTGATAAATACAATCTTGAAATTTCAGCGGCCGCCGAACTGGAGCAGCGTAAGCGTAAGGCTGAAGCCGAAGCATACGAAGCCGAGCAGCGTGCCCGTGCGGTGAAGGCTCAGGCCGAAGCCGAACAGTTCAGAATGGAGCAGGAAGCTATTGGTAAGAAGAAAATCGCCGATGCGGAAGCATACGCCATAGAGCAGAAAGGATTGGCAGAAGCTGCAGCCATCCAAAAGAAGGGTATCGCTGAAGCCGAAGCAATGCGCAAAAAAGCGGAGGCTTTCAAAGAATATGGAGACGCGGCCAAGGCGCAAATGGTGATAGAGAAACTTCCTGAAATCGCCCGCTCCGTGGCAGAGCCAATAAGCTGTATCAACGATGTTCGCATCTATGGGAACAGCGGTGAAGGTATTGCCCAGATTTCGGGACAAGTGCCCACTGTCATCAAGCAGACTATGGATACGGTAGCAGATGCGACAGGTGTGGATATGACAAAAATTATCGAACAGTCCACACTCGAAACAGCAGTAAAACGCACTTCAGAAAAATCAGAAAAACAAGAAAAATAATAACTTCAACACAAAAAACAAGTAGAGAAATGAGCGAGTCAAAACTGTTTACCCCTTGCCAGATTGGTCCCATAACTTTAAGAAACAGAACTATCAGAGCTTCCGCATTCGAGAATATGTGCTACCATAACAAGCCGAGCGAAGACCTGTTCAATTATCACGTCTCCGTGGCCAAAGGCGGCATTGGGATGACAAACATAGCATACGCCGCAGTGAACCGCAGCGGGGTCTCTTTTGACGGACAGCTGTGGATGAGGGAGGAGATTATTCCTGATTTGAAAAAACTGACAGACGCAATACATGCCGAAGGCGCAAAAGCATCAATACAATTGGGGCATTGTGGAAATATGACACATTTCTATACCTGCAAGCAGATTCCGGTGGGGGCGTCATCAGGCATAAATCTCTACTCTCCAACGTATGCCCGCGGATTGAAAGAACAGGAAATCTACGATTTGGTCAAGGATTTTGGCAATGCTGTGAGATTGGCTCGCAAGGCTGGTTTCGACGGGGTGGAAATACACGCAGGCCACGGTTATCTTATAAGTCAGTTTCTCTCCCCATACACCAACCGCAGACGCGACAAATTCGGCGGCAGCCTCGAAAACAGGATGCGTTTTATGCAGCTTGTGATGAAAGAGGTGATGGAAGCGGCTGGGGATGATATCGCCGTTATGGTCAAGACAAATATGTACGATGGTTTCAAGGGTGGTATGCAGATTGACGAATGTCTTGAGGTGGCGAAAGAGCTCGAACGCCTCGGAGTACACGCGCTCGTCCTCACTGCCGGATTTGTGAGCAAGGCGCCGATGGCTGTCATGCATGGCGCAATGCCGTTGAAGACTCTTGCACACTATATGGACTGGCTCCGCTTCGGGTGGCTGCGCATAGGCCTTGCCATTGCAGGACGGCTGCTGATACCAACAGTCCCATACAAAGATGCCTATTTCCTTGATGATGCCAAGAAATTCCGCGAAGCAGTGAAGCTGCCGCTTATATATGTCGGAGGTCTTACGTCACGCAGCAAAATTGATGAGGTCCTTGATTCGGGTTTTATAGCGGTGCAAATGGCGCGAGCCCTTGTCCACGACCCTGATTTTGTCAACAAGATGAAAGCCGGGGCAGAGGAAAACGGATGCGGCCATTCCAACTACTGCATCGGCCGTATGTACACGCTTGAAATGAAATGTCACCACTGCGTTGACAATCTGCCGAAAAATCTTAAAAAAGAGATAGAAGACGCTGAAAAAGAGGCTGCGAAAAACAACGCGAAATGAAAATTGTTGTAAAAGAGGTTGCTACGAAGCGCGAACTGCGGCAATTCGTAACTTTCCCCAATAAATTGTATAAGAATAATCCTTATTACGTCCCGCAACTTGTACAGGCTGAGATAGATACGCTCACGCCTGAAAAGAACCATGCTTTCGATGTTTGTGAAGGGAAATATTGGCTCGCGTATTCAGACGGGAAGATCGCAGGTCGTATTGCAGGGATAATCAACCATGATTACAACCAGCGCAATGGTGCGGTTTATGTGCGATTCGGATGGCTTGATTTTGTTGATAATAAGGAAGTTGCTGAAGCGCTTGTCGCAACGGTTGAGGCGTGGGCAAAAACTAAAAATGCCCGTTATGTATGCGGGCCTGTCGGATTCCTCGAATTTGACGTTTCCGGCGTTTTAGTTGAGGGCTTCGACCAACTGCCGACTGCATACGGAAAATATAACGCTCCGTACTATGCCACATACATTGAAGGACTTGGTTATAAAAAAGAGGTGGATTGGGTTGAGTATCAGATAAAAATTCCTGACAAGTTTCCGGAAAATGTTATAGAAATGTCTGAAAAGATTGCCGTACGCTATAATGTGAAGTTGCTTCAGTTTGATAATAAAAAAGAACTTGTAAACAAATATTGTGACAAGATTTTCAAACTCATGAACCGCCAGTATGAACGAGTCCACGGGTACACGCAATTGTCGCAAGGACAGATTGATGACTTGAAAAAACAGTTCATCCCGCTTTTGAACTTGAAGTTTGTAACCATTGTCATTGACAAGGATGATGAGGTCATAGGTTTCGCAATATGTCTCCCATCTCTTTCAAAAGCGTTGCAAAAAGCCAATGGCAGCATGTATCCGTTTGGTTTTATGCACATACTTGGAGCTTTAAGGAAGAATGACACAATAGATTCACTTTTGGTGGCCGTGGCTACGGAATATCAGAACAAAGGTATAACAGCTATGATGTTCAGCAGGTTATGGCAGCAGATGCACGACAACGGTTTCACCACGATAGAGAGCACGCGCCAGTGGGAGGACAATCTGCAAGTGCGTAACCTGTGGAACCGGTTTGAGTACAAACTGCACAAGCGCGCAAGAAGCTACATCAAGGAGTTGTAATAGGATAGGGGATAGCTTTTCTTTAATGTCATAAATCGAGGAAATCACTATTATTGGCTTTTTTAGCCATTATTGCACCAAAAGAGGAAACAAATTGATAGTTTTCTCTTTTTTTTGTATTTTTGCAGGTTTTAATTAAAAAAATTTTTTTTATGATGAAGAGAACAACATTTTTGACATTTTTATTGGCTTTTGCCACTTTTTTGACAAGTTTCGCACAGATTCCGGAAGGATATTATGACGCAGCCAAAGGCAAAAGCGGTTATGAACTCCAAAAGGCCCTCAATGCCATTATTTCAAATAACGCTTTTGTTATTGACTATGGTAGTACTGACGCCGCCCGCTTTATGGACCAGACTGAAGAAGGTTATATTTATGACATTTATTCGTACCCTTGTTGTAACATAGCACATTTCGGTACAGCAACAAACGAACAGTGCACCAAATATAGCTTTGAGCATATTTTCTGCCAGAATTGGTTTAACCCTAACGGCGTTTACAATGTGAACGATCACAATCCGTTCCCTGTATGCTCCGACCTTCACCATGTTTTCCCGACCGACCACTATGTGAACTCTTCTTATCACAATAACTCTCCATACGGTGAAGTCGCACTTCCGCGTAAAATTTCCCAAAACGGCACACAATGGGGTTACACTAACGCAGCATGCTTTGCCGACACAAATATCGCTTTAAAACCGTTTTTTGAGCCAGTTAATGAGTTTAAAGGTGATGTAGCCCGTGCATTGCTTTACATATCAATACGTTACATGTTTTTGGATGAAAACTTTGCCGACACATCAGATATGACTTACCGTTCACAATTCAAACCGTGGGCTCTTGAAATGCTTAAGAAATGGCATGCACTTGACCCCGTTAGCGAGAAAGAAAGAACGCGTAATGACAAAATCTACTCCTTTTACCAGTTCAACAGAAATCCGCTGATTGACCATCCGGAACTCGTGGAACTTATCTGGGGTGTGGATTCGCTGTATGACACTTTCGGAAATGTCAGTGCTCAAGATGCTGAGCGCCCGGCAGTTACAGCCATATCATGCACTTCAAACCAAATTGTGATTACATTCTCAAAAACACTTGATGCCGCTTCAGCTGAAGATGTGAACAACTACTCTGTCACAAAAGGCATTTGCATAGAATCAGCGTCCTGCTCCGGTCAGACCGTAACCCTTACTATCAGCGGAAAGTTTGTGCGTAATACACGCTATCATGTCTATTGCAACGGCGTGAAATCATCTGACGGATTGTTTGTGAAGGCAAATTCAGTGCCTTTCAGATATGGCGATTACAATTCTTGGTACACTTGCAGCCAACCGCGCGAAGTGCTTGCCGCATGGACTTTTGACGAGTTCGAAGTGAAAGGGAATTGGCCGCTCTCCGTCCCTGCCGGCGCTGAAATAGGCGTGCCTGAGGTTTTTAACCATGCCATGCTATATGCCGACAGCACTCACGGGGCATCATTGTTCG
>JAGCRI010000165.1 GCA_017964755.1 Bacteroidales bacterium
TACCTTGACCGTGCCCGCGCTGCAGTCCGCACCCACGGCGACATCTCGTTCTCTCAGGGCGGCTCTTTCTATGATGTGATTTATGGCATGAAGACTTTCGGCCTTGTTCCGGAATCTGAAATGCGTCCGGGCGCTGCATACGGCGACACTCTGTCAGACCATACTGAACTGTCGGCAGTCTCTGATGCTGTTGTCAAGGCAATTTCAAAAGGTGACCTTAAAAAACTGCAGACCGACAAAGATGGTGTAATGCTTTGGGAAAAGGCTATTAAGGCCATCCACTCTGCATATTTGGGCGAATGTCCTGAAAAATTTGTCTATAACGGTGTGTCATACACTCCAAAAAGTTTCTATGAATCTCTCGGACTGAATGCTGACGACTATGTTTCAATAACATCTTATACGCATCATCCTTTTTATGAAAAATTCGTGTTGGAGATTCAGGACAACTGGCGCTGGGCACAATGCTACAATCTGCCTTTGGACGAAATGATGCAGGTGTTCGACAACGCCATTGAGAACGGATATACTGTCGCTTGGGGCTCTGACGTGAGTGAAGAGGGGTTCCGCAGCAATATAAAGAACGGTTTTTGTGTCCTGCCCGACCTTGAAGCTAAAGCCGCAGCTGGAAGCGACATGGCACACTGGACAGGCCTTTCTGTCTCTGACCGTAAAAAGGAGTCTCAGAGCAAACCTACCCCGCAGAGAATCGTTTCACAAGAGGAACGCCAGGTTGCGTACGACAATTGGGAAACGACTGATGACCACGGTATGCTTATCTATGGCACTGCCACCGACCAGATTGGAAATGAGTATTATCTGGTCAAAAATTCGTGGGGCGATTACGGCAAATATAATGGAATGTTTTATGTGAGCAAGGCTTTTGCAAGATATAAGACAATGAATATCATAGTTCATAAGGATGCTGTGCCGAAAGATATCAAAAAGAAATTGGGTATAAAATAAAAGTGTAATACTCTTTTATTAGCAAGTGAAAAAAAGAGCTGCGGTGTGCCGTAGCTCTTTTTTTGTTTATTGTGGATACTCTATTTTGCAACCCTTTATTAACTTGGGGCATTTTTTGAAATAAAAAATCTCACAAGTTCACTTTACAATGACTTATGAGATTAAAAGTGCGGAAAGTGAGGGATTCGAACCCCCGGACCCCCGAAGAGGTCAACAGATTTCGAGTCTGCCCCGATCGTCCACTCTGGCAACTTTCCGCGGCAAAGATACACTTTTTTTCGTTGGCATTATGGGCGTTTTTGAAAAAATTTGTATTTTTGCACTCCCTTTTGCGGAAGTGGCGTAATTGGTAGCCGCGTTAGACTTAGGATCTAATGCCGTAAGGCGTAGGGGTTCGAGTCCCCTCCTCCGCACAATATGTCATAAGACAGTAGCATGTTTGGCTTCTGTCTTTTTTTTTTGTAAAAAGAAACTACATATTCTATTGTCTGTTTTACAACAGAACTTTTTTTGTAAATTTGCAAGTTTAAAAACAAAACCCAAATTTTAATGCAGTCATTGATGGGGCTGATTTGAAACATGGTGTCTATTTTATTGATATACATAGTAATAAATAGTGCTTATAAAGAGAAATTTGTCAAATATTAAAATTTTAGATTATGAAAGAGAAACTTGTTATCGGAAACTGGAAGATGAACAATACGTTTGAGCAGGCTGATGACCTTATCGGTGATATTTTTGACCTGCTTAAGGGATTCCATAAGAATACTGAAGTTGTGATTTGCCCGCCGTCAATCTATCTGGAGCTCGCAACAGACTATGCTGACGCTGAAGATAGTAATTTCAGGGTGGGGGCGCAGAACTGCAGCCAGTTCAATAACGGGGCATACACAGGTGAGATTTCAGCTGAAATGCTTTCAGAATTGGAAGTGGAGTTTTGCATTGTCGGGCACTCGGAAAGACGCAAATATTTTGGTGAGACCGATGAGATTGTGGCTGAAAAGGTCAACCGGCTTATAGAGCAGAATATCATTCCTGTTGTGTGTTGCGGCGAGCTGCTTGAGGAACGTAAGGCAGGTAAGCATTTTGAGGTTGTTGAACGTCAGATAAAAAATGCACTTTTCCATCTTCCTGCAAATCATTTTGAACATGTGGTTATCGCCTACGAACCGGTTTGGGCTATCGGTACCGGTGAAACAGCGACTCCGGAGCAGGCTGAAGAGATACATGCCTTTATCCGCTCTCTTGTTGAAAAGCAGTATGGGGCTGAGGTCGCTTATAACACATATATTTTATATGGTGGCAGCTGTAATCCTAAGAACGCTCTTGACCTTTTCTCCCAGCAGGATGTTGATGGAGGCCTTATCGGCGGAGCCTCTCTCAAAGCTGCGGATTTCGTGGCTATAGTTGAAGCCGGAGATACTGCTATTAAAGATAATTAACTGACAGATAACTGATAATATATGAAAGTCCATTTTATAGCGATAGGAGGCAGCGCGATGCACAATTTGGCAATCGCCCTGCGTTTGAAAGGTTATGAGGTTACCGGGTCTGACGACGAAATTTTTAATCCCGCACACGACCGATTGGCGAAATACGGAATCCTGCCTGAAACAATCGGGTGGGAACCTGACAGAATAACGCCGGATCTTGATGCGGTTATTTTGGGTATGCATGCCCGCGAAGACAATCCGGAACTGCTGAAAGCCAAAGAGTTGGGTATAAAAATATATTCGTATCCCGAATATCTGTATGAACAGAGCAAAAACAAAACCCGTATCGTAGTCGGTGGCAGCCATGGCAAAACCACTATAACTTCAATGATTATCCATGTCTTGCAGCAAAACGGCATTGATTGTGATTATATGGTAGGGGCGCAGCTCGCCGGCTTCGAGGTCATGGTGAAATTGTCGGAGACAGCCCCGGTCATGGTTATTGAAGGTGACGAATACCTCACTTCTCCTATTGACCGCCGCCCTAAATTTCACCTCTACCGCCCTGATGTGGCAATTATCAGTGGTATCGCGTGGGATCACGTAAATGTTTTCCCGACTTTTGAAATTTATGTGAAGCAGTTTGAGATTTTTGCCGGCATGGTGCCTGAGAACGGTACATATATTTATTGTAACGATGACGATGTGCTTCGCGAAATGAGTGCGAAAATCAATGTGCCGTCAAAAGTTCCTTATAGTGTGCATCCGCATCGTATAGCTGGTGGTGTTACATATCTCCTGACAGATTTTGGCGATGTGCCGTTGCAGATTTTCGGCCGTCATAATTTGGCTAACCTCAATGCGGCTAAAGCGGCTGTACTCGCTGTCGGCGTCTCAGAATCAGGTTTCTATAAGGCAATTTCAACTTTCAAGGGCGCTTCAAAACGGTTGGAACTCATTGCCCGTAATGATAATGATAACTGCTTGGTTTATAAGGATTTTGCCCATTCTCCGTCAAAGTTGAAGGCAACTATTTCTGCGGTGCGCGAACAGTATCCGGAGCACAAGCTGGTGGCGTGCATGGAGCTTCACACATTCAGCAGCCTCACTGAAGAATTCTTGAAGCAGTATGCAGGCTGTATGGATTGCGCTGATATTCCTATCGTTTTCTTTGACCCGCATGCGGTAGCCCATAAAAAATTGCCGCCGCTGCATGCCGAGGCCGTTTCCAAGGCGTTTGATAATGACAAAATGGAGGTCTTTGATGATTCCAATAAGTTGAAAACGAGGCTTTTGAACGAGAATAATTATAATACTGTCTTCCTTCTTATGAGTTCCGGTAACTTTGGCGGAATTGACGTTGATGCGTGGGGTAGGGAACTTGCCGACTGATTGTTTTCTAATGAATAATTCTCTAAATCGAAACTTATAACTATGCCAAGCCAACCGATAAAAACAGAAATAGAAGCCGAAAAAGCGGTGCTCGTTGGTGTCTCAACCCCTTCAACAGGATACGAAAAAGTGAATGAGTATCTCACTGAATTGGCTTTCTTGGTTGAAACTGCCGGCGGAGTTCCTGTGAAGAAATTTGTTCAGAATCTGCCATATCCCGATTCCAGGACTTATCTCGGCTCAGGGAAATTGGACGAGGTGGGTGCCTATATTTCGGAGAATGACATTTCGCTTGCGGTTTTTGATGACGAACTGTCGCCCTCGCAAATACGAAATATCGAGCAGGTTTTGAAATGTAAGGTGCTTGACAGAACGCATCTGATTCTGGATATTTTCTCGAAGCGGGCTCAGACCGCCCACGCGAAGGTGCAGGTGGAGCTTGCGCAGTACCAGTATCTTTTGCCGCGCCTTACCAGAATGTGGACGCACTTGGAAAAGCAGCGTGGCGGCATCGGAATGCGCGGTCCCGGTGAAAAGGAGATTGAGACAGACCGCCGTATTATCCGCGACAGGATTTCGCTCCTTAAAGCCAAATTGCAGGAAATCGACAAGCAGAAATCCACGCAGAGGGGAAATAGGGAGAAATATGTGCGTGTGGCGTTAGTTGGATATACCAATGTAGGCAAATCTACGATTATGAACCTGTTGAGCAAATCTGACGTTTTCGCTGAAAACAAGCTTTTTGCCACACTCGACACCACAGTCAGAAAGGTGGTATTCGACAACCTGCCGTTCCTTTTGTCTGATACTGTGGGCTTTATCAGAAAACTTCCGCACACTCTCGTAGAGTCTTTCAAGTCAACTTTGGATGAAATTCGTGAAACAGACCTGCTTTTGCATGTGGTTGACATCAGCCATCCCGATTTTGAAGAGCAGATTGAAATTGTGAACCGTACTCTTTCCGAAATTGATGCTGGCGGGAAGCCTATGATTATAATATTCAACAAGATAGATAATTACAAATGGGTGGAAAAGGAGCCTGATGACCTTACGCCGAAGGAAAAATGCAATATTTCTCTTGATGAGCTTAAAGCGACTTGGATGGCTAAAACCAAACAGCGCACCATTTTTATTTCGGCTAAAAATAAGGAGAATATAGATGAAATGAAGTCGGTTTTATACGATGAGATTAAGAAACTGCACATTCAGATTTATCCGTACAATAATTTCCTCTATTAAATCAACATTAAATTGTTAATAAATTTTTAAATTTATTTCAAAAAAACTATTCTTTGAAAAGGAAAAAAATATATATTTGCAACATTATTTATAACTAAAAAACATATTATGGAAGATAAAGAAAAGACAAATCAGGAAAAACTTAAAGTACTCAGCAGCACACTTGAGAAGTTGGAAAAGACGTTTGGCAAGGGCGCCATAATGAAATTGGGGGACACGGCGATAGAAGGTATTGATGTGATTTCCACAGGTTCCATTGGTCTTGATGCTGCGCTTGGTGTTGGCGGGCTGCCGAAAGGGAGAATTATTGAAATATACGGTCCCGAGTCATCAGGTAAGACGACATTGGCTATTCATGCCATTGCAGAGGCGCAGAAGCAGGGCGGCATTGCGGCATTCATTGATGCGGAGCACGCATTTGACAGGTTCTATGCTGAAAAATTGGGTGTCAATACCGCCGAACTGCTTGTCTCACAACCGGATAATGGTGAACAGGCACTCGAAATAGCAGACAATCTGATTCGCTCAGGCGCAATTGACATTATTGTCATTGACTCTGTCGCTGCATTGACACCGAAAAGCGAAATTGAAGGTGATATGGGCGAATCCAAGATGGGTTTGCAGGCGCGCCTGATGTCGCAAGCCTTGCGCAAACTTACAGCAACTATCAGTAAAACAGGCTGCTGCTGTATTTTTATAAACCAGTTGCGCGACAAAATCGGTATCGTGTTCGGCAATCCGGAGACAACCACTGGCGGCAATGCCTTGAAGTTCTATGCTTCTGTCCGTTTGGACATCCGCAGACAGTCGCAGCTCAAAGATGGTGACACGGCCGCCGGCAACAGGGTGAAAGTCAAAGTTATCAAAAACAAAGTGGCGCCGCCATTCCGCACAGCTGAGTTTGACATCCTGTTCGGTGAGGGCATCTCAAAAATTGGAGAGATAATTGACCTCGGTGTGGAGAAGAATATAATCAAGAAATCGGGCTCATATTTCTACTATGGCGACAGCAAGCTCGCTCAGGGCCGCGATGCGGTAAAACAGCTTCTTGCAGACAATCCCGAACTGTGTGACGAACTTGAAGCCAAGGTGCGTGAAGCTATGAAGGCGTAATTGGCAAACCAACTTTATTGTACAAAAAAAGAGGAGTGAAAACCCCTCTTTTTTTGTTCGTACCCGGGGCCGGGATCGAACCGGCACGAGTGTTACCTCATCGGTTTTTGAGACCGACGCGTCTACCTATTCCGCCACCTGGGCAAAATCGTCCACATCGGTACGAACTCGGCTGCAAAATTACAAAAAAAATCAATCCGTTCCCGTGGTGCAAATAATTTTTTACGTTTTTTTCAAACAGTATTATTTATATTGAAAAAAATTGTATTTTTGCACCCTGAATTTTAGAAGCAAATAAAAAAATTAAAACATTATAAAATGACAAATCACAAATCAGCGTTAAAGCGAATCAGAGCAAACAACAGAAAGAGACTGGAAAACAGATATTTCATGAAAACAATGCGTACCAAGCTGAAAGATATCCGTTTGGTATCCGATAAGGCGGAAGCCACAAGCAAGCTGCCGGATGTTGTTTCAATAATTGACAAGTTGGCGAAGAAAGGTATTATTCACAAGAATAAAGCTGCCAACCTGAAGTCAGGTCTTATGAAGAAAATAAATAAACTCTAATAAATTGTGTTTTCATAATGGGAAGAAAGCTTCGTAATTTTTGCGGGGCTTTTTTTGTATTTTTACACCATTAAAATATTTTGATAATGAAACGTCTATTTTACACGGCATTGGTGGTTGCAATAACTATGGTTGTTGCGGTTGCCTGCAATAGCACACAAAATGGCTCGCAGACGGCGGAGCAGCCGCAGGACGCTGCAGCGGCAAAAAACGGGGAAACGGCTGCAGCAACCGTTGACATAAAGCCGGGAGAGGTAAATGTTATCAGCGAAGACCAATTCATTGCTTTGGTGACCGATGTCGAGAATGATAAAGGATTCCAATATCGCGGGTCAGTGCCGGCTGTTGTTGATTGCTATGCTGATTGGTGCCGCCCGTGCCACGCCATTAATCCGATACTAGTCGAACTGGCACAAGAATACGAGGGAAGGGTGATTTTTTACAAACTTAATGTTGACAGGGCTGCACGTGTTTCGAGTGCCTTGAACATCACAGGCATACCTTCATTATTCTTTTTCAAACCTAATTCGCAGCCTGCCAAAATTGTCGGGGCACATCCGAAAGAGGATTATATAAAAGCTATTAACGAACTGTTACTCAACGAATAACAGAATATTATGTTCAGGCCTGCCAACGCTTTGCTGATTTTGTTGCTGACAGTTGTGCCAACAGCGCTTTCTGCACAGGACGGCGTGTGCGACAATGCGGGAAAAAAACTCCTGAACTGGTCGGAAAGACTCGGGAAAATCAATACGGTCGATCCGGAGCTGATACCGCTCCACTATTTTTTTGTTTCTGACATTCGGAATGAGATGGCCTCGTTCGAGAAGAATAGTTTGCAGAAACTTAGGGATTGCCCTGAAATTGATTTCCAGCAGTTTGCAAACAAATACGATGACCTTTCTTTCAAAGCGCGGAATCTGGCTGAACAATTGAAATATCAGAAAGAGCACGTAGATATGATTTTTTACAGGAAAGCTGAAGAGATGCTGCTTTTCGGGAAACGCGACAGTACCCATTATTTTCTGGATAAAGCTTTGCAGTACAATCATTTGCAGGCAGATGCGCTTATTGCAAAAGCGGAACTCTTGCTTGAAGAGGAACAGTATGACGAATGTATTGATATTGTCCACAAACTTTATAACGACGTCACTTTGAACCGCGAACAGGAAATGGCGGTTTCTGATTATACTCTGAAGTTATATGAGGTGCTGTATTATACAGGTGATTCATTGTTACATGCCGGACGGGAGGCTGAGGCACTTGACATTTTCACATCTTTGGAGACTTTCTGCAAAAATATGCCGACTGCATATTGCAATGATGATTATTATAAAGCTATAATGCTTTCAAAATCAGGGGTTTATAAATCATTTTTAAAAATTGCAGAAGTCGCGCGCCAGCGTGGGAACAAGGAAATTGAGGAACAGTTCTTGAAATACGCTGAGGAATATAAGGAGAATAACGAACTATTTGATGATGAACCGGTTGTGGTGGAAGACACTGTGGCTGTCGGTCTGGCAGTTGATGAGCCGTTGCAGGAGGAAATCAAAATTGAAGTTCCTGTGGCTGAAACTGAAAATAGGGTGGAGGAGGAGCTTCAAATAGAGACTCAGCCGGATTGCAATACGTTGATAATAAGTGGTATAGAATTGCTGATGAAAGGTGAGCGGGAAGCGGCTGCCGACATCTTCAGGCAAGCGAGGCAAATTGAAGGGTGTGAAGCTGTTTCCATTGAGGATATTCTGAAAATTATTGGCAGGTGATTTCTTTTTTCGAGTAACATTTGTTTGATTTTTTTGAAGACAACAGAACAATTTTTTACATCTTTTTTATATCTTTGCACCTTTGAAAAGTAAACATAAAAAACATTAACTATGGGAAGAGCATTTGAATACAGAAAAGCAAGAAAATTTAAGAGATGGGGGAATATGGCTAAGACATTCACCCGTTTGGGCAAGGAAATCACTATGGCGGCAAAAGCTGGCGGCGCCGACCCTTCGGGTAATGCAAAATTGAGACTTCTGATTCAGAATGCGCGTTCGGAAAATATGCCAAAAGAGAATGTGGAAAGAGCTATCAAGCGCGCCTTTGAAAAAGATACATCTGATTATAAGGAAGTTATCTATGAGGCCTACGCCCCACATGGCATCGCACTCGTCATTGAAACCGCTACTGACAACCACATGCGTACTGTGGCAAATATCAGAAGCTACCTTAATAAGTTAGGCGGTACGTTAGGCACTTCCGGAATGCTTGATTTCCTCTTTGAGAGAAAATGCCGTTTTACAGTGGCTAAGAAAGATGGCCTTGATATTGAAGAGTTTGAACTTGAGCTGATTGACTATGGCGTTGATGAAGTCTTTGAAGATGAGGAAGACGGCACAGTGGTTATCTACGCAGAATTTCAGAATTTTGGTCCAATTCAAAAATATCTGGAAGATAATAACTTTGAAATCAAGGAGTTCAAGTTTGAAAGGATTCCGAATGATGTTAAGGAACTCACAGATGAGGAACGTGAAGATGTGGAAAAACTCCTTGAGAGGATAGAGGAAGATGATGATGTTACCAATGTCTTCCATAATATGGCTTAATTCATTGATTTTCAGATAATTCATTTGTTTGTTTAGCATTTTCTTGAACAAAATTTATTAAGACCAAAAGTTATGTATTACTATAAATTCCGTGTTTATTACGATGAGATAGAAGATTTTGTTAGGGATATTGAAATCTTGGCTTCTGATAATTTTGAATCGTTCCATAAAATTCTGTACTCTTCTATAGGATTGACAGGCAATGAGTTGGCTGTGATTTCCATTTGTGACGCGAAATGGAACAAGCAGAAGGAGTTCACGCTTATGGATATGCAGGATGATGTTGAGGAACAGGAAGCTGAATACGAGGACTCTGACAATTTCTCGACGAGGTCGAATCTTCCGAAGTTTGTCATGGCAGATTCCATAATCAGGGATTTTATAGTTGATCCTCACCAGCATCTGATGTACGAGTACGATTTCCTGAATCCGAAAGTCTTTTATATTGAGCTTCTTAAAACCTTGACAACTGAAGACGGAAGCGATTTCCCGCGCTGCACTTTCAAGGAGAAAGAACTTCCCAAGAAGGTAAAACCTCTGAAAGACCCTGATGATAACTATATGGAGGATATTTTGAAGGAGGAAGAGGATTTTGATGATGATTTTGGGGATTTTGAAGACGGGTACAATATAGAAGACCAAATGGGCATGGACCAGATAGATGGATTTAACGAATTTTAGCCATCCGACTCTGCTTGTCATTGCCGGTGCGACAGCAGTCGGAAAGACGGCAGCAACAATAAAACTTGCGAAAAAGTTAGGAACGTCAGTCATCTCGGCCGATTCGCGGCAGTTTTACCGGGAGATGAAGATAGGAACGGCCGCCCCGACTGCTGAAGAGATGGACGGTGTGCCGCATTATTTCATCGGAAATCTTTCAATTTCAGATTATTACAATGTCTATAAGTTTGAGCAAGATGTGCTTGCGCTTCTCCCGACTCTTTTTGAAAAAAACAATATTGTGATAATGACCGGTGGCAGCGGACTCTATATTGATGCTGTCTGCCAAGGCATAGATGACATTCCGGACCCTGATATGAAGATTCGCGAATCGGTTATGGCTCTGTGGCGCGAGGAGGGGATTGAAGGCTTGCGAAGACGCCTTCAGGTACTGGATCCGCTCTTTTATCAGACCAATGATATGGCTAACCATAAGCGCATGGTGCGGGCTCTGGAGGTATGTCTGCAAACGGGAAAACCATACTCGCAAAGACTGCTGAGAAAACGCCAGTCCCGCCCGTTTGATATAGTGAAAGTTTGTCTGGTGCGTCCGCGCGAGGAGTTGTTTGCGCGCATTAATGCCCGGACAGACAGCATGATTGCCAACGGGTGGCTCGATGAAGCCGCGTCACTCTATCCATACAGACATCTGAATTCTTTAAATACAGTTGGGTACAAGGAACTGTTCGGATATATGGACAATAGTTTTACACTTGAGGAGGCGGTTGAAAAAATAAAAACAAACACGCGCCATTATTCGAAACGCCAAATGACGTGGTTCAAGCGTGATCCTGAAATGCGCCTGATGACACCGGACGAGTTTGCCGCGGAGTTTTTGTGATTTGATTCTTATCTCGTCACCGCCGGCTTTTTAAGCGATTCGGCGAACTTCTCCCTGCTGATGGTCTCTTCCTTTCCTTTGAAAAAACGTGTGATTTGCCATACATCGTCTTTTAATACAGGCAGATAGAAGAAATAATCGGTTAGTTCTGAGCAGCGTTTGTAGCATTTTTTCAGTGCAAGGATTTTTGTTTTGTATTCTTCAGAATCAAATTGTGCGGCATTTGCCACGTTCACGCTTTTCACCTCGAACAGATGAATCCAGCCCTGCCGCTCTTTCATCACGAAATCGGGGTATGAGGCGTGGACCCCGTTCAGATAGTACTCGAATTTGATTTCAGAATTTGCGATGAAGTTCTTGCCCCACAGATATTTGCATTCATCAGTCAGTCGTGCCGGCTCAGGAGTCTTGTCAGTTCGCAGTTGCCCGTGCAGCGGATTTGGTTCGCCGACTTCCACCTCTTCCATTTCATTTCGTGAAAGGTCTTTCAGTATTGATGCCCATTCTCGTTCAGCCTCGCTGTCGAACGAGAACTTGTCGCTGCCGTCTTTCCGCCGCCACACCCAGTCGCTGATGTTCTGGTAGTTTTCGTTGTCAACATATATTGAGGTGAGTGGAAACGATACTTCGCGGTCTTTGCCGTCATCGTCTTTTACAATTTCCATGCTTTTGTCGTAGTCGCAGATGAATTTGTCGTATTCTTTGCGGATAGCGTCTATATGTTCGCAGAATTTCCACCACTTCTGCACATCTGAGGCGTATTGGTAGCAGAGATTCCGCACGTCGTTTTCACACCGCTGCAACTTGGCGTAAAGGTCGAAAATGCTGCTGTGAGCCACATCGTTTTGTGATTTAGCCTTGATGAAGCGCGCCACGTTGAAGTCACGGCGTTGTGTGAGTGGCTTCAGACGGGTGGTTTTTATCTTTATGGCCTGAGGTATGTCGTTTTCGCTGCCGTAGAGCCGCACCTGCCGCGACTTTTTTGCACCTTGCGGCTCAATGCCCCACACCCATGCTGTCATGGCGAGGTTCTGCGCTTCAGGGGAAAGCGTTTCAAAATCAGTCAGGCGCGGGTTACGGCGCACCCGCCCCATCACCTGCTCATCCAACTGCTTGCTTTTGGTGTCGCGCACCTGATAGAGCATACACGCCCGCGGTATGTCCCAGCCTTCGCTAATCACCATTTTGAATACGATGATATCTATGGTGGATGCGTTCTCCTTTGCATAGTCTTTCCAGCGTTCAACGGGCAGTTTGCCCACTTTGTCGTTGGTTTTGCACCGTTCTTTCTTATCCACAATCGACATCCATTTTAGGTGCTGGTGCTCAGCCTTGTTTAAAATCTCTTCAATTTCCGCCCACTCTTCTTCCGCTTTATCTTTATTTGAAATCTGAATGATGAGGCAAGGGTTCACGCCCAAGAGATTGACGTAGCTTTCACGGATTTCCTCGAATTTGCGGATTGCGGTTTCCACAGTGTCGTCCTCTGCACCCCATTCCACAGATTTTATCAGTTTTGCATTCATCGCCGCCTCATCGGTTATTTCCACATCCGGATTTTGTCCGCGTCTGAGGTTTGGTGTGGCTGAAAAGTTGATAATCTTTTCAAAAAAACTTGGGGCAATGTCGTTCAGGTTGTTTGTGGCCTGATGGCATTCGTCTCTGATAAGCCAGACAGATTTTTTCGCGCCA
This sequence comes from Bacteroidales bacterium, assembly GCA_017964755.1. Taxonomy (GTDB): domain Bacteria; phylum Bacteroidota; class Bacteroidia; order Bacteroidales; family WCHB1-69; genus RUG11942. The sequence continues at coordinate 12,561 of JAGCRI010000165.1, forward strand.
TTTGCAGAGAGGCTGAAAGTGGTTTGTTCCAGAAAATTGACCAAAGTGCCTTCGTCTTTCAGCTTCGACCTGTCTTTGTAGAGATCGCGGGGCAGCACATAAACGTTGAATCCTTCGGGAATGAAGAGCCGTTCCTCGCCTGCCGATTCTGACGAAATCAGGTATGGGTTGATATGGGGGAATGCGCTGCCGTTGTGTGTTGCCGTGTTGCGTGCCATCTCCGCAAACACGTTGTAATTCTGCCGGGCCAGATTGCCTTTTGACAGTGTGGAGACCAAAAACACAATATTCGGGTTTGATTGCAGGATTCGGTTCATGAAATCCGCCATCATGCGGGTTTTGCCGCTGCCTGTGGGCGCGCGGAAAGTCAATTCGTTTTTTGTGCCGGTTTTAACGATCAATTCGGTCACGGCATTTTGTTGTAAATCAATTGCGGATTGTAACATATTTTGTCGTTTTTATTCCATTGTTTTCTGTGCATTGCTGAAATTTCCGCAAACCCATTCGATTTTTTCCTGCAATGTCGTGAATTTCTTTTTGCCATACAGCGTTTCGTCAATCACATCAAACGGGGTTTTGTTTTTTGTGGTTTCAAAATTGGCTACAGAGGCTATTTCATATACATCAAGATTGCCGCCGTAAGGTTTGTTTTTCTTTATCCATTCAAAATCCTTTGTGCCGTCGTAGCATTCGCCTGTCATGATGCGTTTGAGTCGTTTTGCTGTGACATCGTATGCGATGCCCTGCGGCGTGGTGTCGGTGATCTCGTTGAGTTGGCAGAGAATAAAGGAGCGGTTGCCTTCAGAAATTGCTTCTTCAATTAAATTACCTTCTTTAGCTTCATTTCTGTTAATGTCAAGCACGGCGTGACCTAAACTTCCACTTCCTGCAAAGAAATCCAGAATAATGGAATCATTTTTTGATGATAATTCAACAATTCTTTTCAATAGGGAAACGGATTTTGGATAATCAAAAATACCTTTCCCTATAATATCTTTTACAGCTTCTGTCCCTCTTTCGTTCACAAATTCTTTCTCATCCCAAATACTTCTTTGCATTTTAGTAGTCTTTCTATATTTTTGGACAATCATGTAACCTCCATTTTGATTTGCTTTACCAAAAATTTCTTTATTTAGATTTTCCCTTGATTTTTCTTCCTTTCCCCATCTCCATACAGTTTGTATGCCTTGAGATATAGCAGGAAGCACTTTAACATTAAAAGCTTCAGATTCTTCTAATGCAATTGCAAATAATCCATTTGAGTCTTGTTTATTTGGATTAAGGAAGAACGGATAAAAAAGATTGGGACGATTCCTATTATTGAATTTTACATTACGGTTTCTTAATTCCATCAGATTGAATCCTCCTTTTTCATCAGTATATTGGAATTGCCTATCAGGATCTTCTATTGGATTAAGTTCGTATTCATATATATTTTTAGAGAAAATCAGTAAATATTCGTGTTGAATAGCAATACCTCCATAATCACGTCCTCCTCGGTTATTCATTATTATAGAAGTACTTATGAAATTTTTTTCTCCAAAAACCTCATCAAACAGACATTTTACATACGCCTGATTTTTATCGTCTATTGAGCAGAAAATCACACCGTTATCGCTGAGCAGCATTTTAGCGAGCATGAGTCGGGGGTATAGCATTGAGAGCAGATTGTCGCGGGTGATGGCGTTTTCGTAGTTGGTTTGTGCGAACTCGCCCATGCTGTCTTTCCCGTAAGGCGGGTCAATGTAAATCACATCTATCATTCCTTTGTATTGGATAAGCAGGTTTTGCAACGCCTCATAGTTGTCGCCTATTATAAGTTTGTGGGTGGGTTTGCTGTCATCGGTGTGGAAACTCAGCTTCTTGTTTTTCTTGAAATATCGGATGTCGTTGGTCATCTTCTCCAAACGCTTGTCGAAGTGCAGCCCCGTGCGTTTGTAGGTTGTGCCGAGTTCGGCGATCATCATCGCCTCGTTGTCGCTATTGGCATCCTTAATCAGCTTTTTAAGAAGTTCGGCGTTGGTAGGTTCCAAAATTTTGTCCGTAACTCTGCGGTCGAGTTCGGCAAGCAGCCCGTCTTTTATCGTACTCATTGTCCGTGCGGTTTTGTTAGCGGTTGGAACTTATCTCGGCTACGGGCTTTACAAACGGGCACAAAAGAAGCGCGGAGTTTTCTTATCCACGCCTTGAGGCCGTCGGAAGCCCGTGTCAATCGATAAGTCCACACCCGCGCTTTTACACGGGCGATCACAGACTTATTCGCGATTAACACTGTTTTTGAAATTTCCGACGTTTCAAGGTAGTGCCGAATAGGTAGCAAACGCTATGGTTAATAATATGTTTTCAGTTCGTTATTCTTTTATTTCAGTGATATTAAGTTAATAATCCTTTTTGTAATTTGTATAATTCTTTTTGTTGTTCAATTTCGCGGCGTAGTTCTTCTTCAGTAGGCATTAAGGGCATATATTTTGCTGCGAAAAGCTGCGCACTGTCATTAAGCACAGAATATCGTGCTATATCCTTGCTGGTTTCGCTGCATAACACAATTCCTACGGTCGGATTGTCACCTTCTGTCCTTTTTAATTCATCATACATTCGCACATACATATCCATTTGTCCCACATCCTGATGTGTGATACGACCTTTCTTCAAGTCAATGAGGACGAAACATTTTAGCAAGTAATTATAGAAAACGAGATCTATATAGAACTCCCCTACATCTGTGAAAATGTACTGTTGGCGGGCAACAAACGCGAAACCTCGTCCTAACTCCACCATAAACTCCTGAAGATGCGAAATAAGACCTTTTTCCAA
>JAGCRI010000166.1 GCA_017964755.1 Bacteroidales bacterium
CCGTCCCGAAGAAGCGCTTGAATCCGAAGTCCGTCAGCAGATTGATGTTCTGGGGTTTGCTTTTTTCAAATTTATTCCTTTCTGTCATAATTGCGTTTTTTTTAGTTGTGGTAGTATTACTTTATCAAATCTGCTGCAAAGATAATATAATTTTTATATAAAAATTAATATTTAAGAAAATAATTTGAAATATTTTATAAATATAAGATTATCTAATGAATAAACACAATAATAATGTATTGACTACCATTAATATATAACCTAAAACGAATTTTTCCGCAATCCTAACGGCGTGTGTAGGAAGTGCGATGGGACTTGCCATCAACACTGGACATTGCCCATTTATAATGACGACAAAACAAAACCGCCGTCAGCTTTGGGCATCATATCCAACTCCATACCAAGACGGAGAGCTTTTTTGATAGAAGCGTGTCCTGCCGGGAAATTAAAACATACAGGATAATCATACTCAGCACAACAATCTGCAACAATCTCCTCCGCATTTTTCCCGAACGGGACCGTATTGTCGTGTATATCAGACAAATCGCCGACTATCAATCCAGCAAGCCGCGCCAATTTTCCAGCACGTTTCAAATTCATCATCATTCTGTCTATATGATAGAGATATTCATCCAAATCTTCAATAAAAAGTATTTTTCCGTCAGTAGAAATCTCTGATTCAGACCCCATTAGAGAATACAAAATAGAGAGATTCCCCCCCACGACCTTTGCCCGCGCACTACCCGCCCTATTCAGTGAATGAGGCTTTGTATCGTAACTCAGCGGCTTTCCGGTCAACGCATCAAGCAAAGACTCCGCATTAGACACCTCAATTGGGTTGTCAGAAATATTCACAGGCATTGTAGAATGAATTGTCGGAATATTATAGCACGCTGATTGTGAATGAAATACAGTAAAATCACTATAACCGCAAAGCCATTTCGGCTTTTTACGGAAGCGTGAAAAATCCACACGGTCAACAATTCTCACAGCACCATAGCCTCCCCGCACTGCCAACACCGCCTTAACATCATCATCATCAAGCATCTCCTGAAAATCAGCGGCGCGCACAGCATCCGAACCGGCAAACTGGTTTTCTGCCGCGAAGACATTCTTTCCTAACTTAACCTTAAAACCTCTCGCATTAAAAAAATCAACAGAAAACTCCAACTCTTCATGCGTGATTTTCCGTGACGGCGCCACAAAGCCTATTGTATCGCCTGAAGTTATATAATCAGGATATAATTCTTTCATAAAAATAAGATAAAATCAAACTGACAATTTGGGTTTGAGATACTGCCCCGTATAAGATTTTTCCGAACCGACAATCTGTTCAGGCGTGCCTTCACAAACAACCTGCCCTCCCCTTTCGCCACCATCAGGTCCAAGGTCAATAATCCAATCCGCACACTTTATTATTTCAAGATTATGTTCAATGACAATAATCGAATTCCCTTTTTCAATCAGCCTGTCAAAAGAATGGTATAGCTTACCAATGTCGTGAAAATGGAGACCTGTAGTCGGCTCATCAAAAATGAAAAGTGTATGCTGGTTTTCGGTGCCTCGTGCAAGATAATAGGCGAGTTTCACGCGCTGGGCCTCTCCACCTGACAAAGTTGACGATGTCTGTCCAAGTTTCAGATAACCGAGTCCGACATCCTGCAGCGGCTTAAGTTTGCCGATAATATTCATCACGGTTTTATTTGGCTGCGGCAGGTTTTCAAAAAAAACAACAGCTTGATTTACAGTCATATCAAGCAAATCTGTAATAGTCTGTCCATTCACTTTCACATCAAGGACTTCATCTTTAAAACGCTTGCCGCCACACTCGCTGCAGACGAGTTCGACATCGGCCATAAACTGCATTCCGATTCGAATAACGCCCTCCCCCTCACACTCTTCGCAACGTCCGCCAGGAATGTTAAACGAGAAAAAACCGGCCTTGTAGTTGCGCTGTTTGGCAAGAGGCTGCATAGAGAAAAGCTCGCGAATATCATCATACGCCTTGACGTAGGTAACCGGATTAGAACGCGTGGAGCGGCCTATCGGAGACTGGTCAACGACAACGACATCTGATATTTTGGAGAAATCGGCATCTATACGGCGATAACGTCCGGGCTTTTCAGCGGTCTCGTGCAAAATACGCCCAAGCGCAGGAGAAAGAATGTCTTTCACAAGCGTGCTCTTTCCCGACCCACTGACACCGGTAACCACCACCAAAACCTCAAGCGGGATCTTGACATTTACATTTTTCAGATTATGCTCATTAGCCCCAGTAATCTCTATATAGTTCCTCCATTTGCGCCTTTTCGCCGGCAACGGCACAGACATTGCATTAGCAGAAGACGGTGACGACATTCCCCGCAAATAGGCAGCGGTAAGACTATGCTCATCTTTCAACAGCTCTTCGACCGTGCCCTTAAAGACCACCTCGCCTCCCAAACGTCCAGCTTTAGGACCTATATCAACAATATAATCTGCGCTTCTTATAATCTCCTCATCGTGCTCCACCACCACCACGGTATTACAAATATCCCGTAGCCGCTTCAACACACGAATCAGGTTCTCCGTATCACGCGGATGGAGCCCAATACTCGGTTCGTCCAAAATATAAAGCGACCCCACCAAACTGCTGCCTAACGAAGTCGCCAAATTTATGCGCTGAGACTCACCGCCCGACAAAGTCCTGCTCAAACGGTTAAGCGTAAGGTAGCCAAGACCGACATCCTTCAAAAAGCCGATTCTGTTAACAAGCTCTGTCATAACCCTTTGCGAAACCATCTTTTCCTGTTCTGTCTCAAACTCGACATTAGTCAGAAAATCATAGAGCGTGTCAACAGGCATCAATATCAGATCTGAGATAGATTTGCCGCCAATTTTAACATAATTTGCATCTTTCCTGATTCGCGTTCCCTTGCAATCGGGGCACAACGTCCGCCCACGATAGCGCGACTGTATAACACGGTATTGTATCTTATAGATATTCTCTTCAACGTATTCAAAAAACTGCTTGACCCCGTAAACATTTGCAGCGGGGTCGCCATTACAGAGCAGTTCGTACTCCTGTTCGCTAAGGTCTTCAACCGCACGGTGTATCGGGAAGCCGACTTTAGCGGCATTCTTCACGAACCAATTCCTCCACTCTCCAAGTTTCTCGCCGCGCCAGCAAGCCACAGCCCCTTCAAAGACTGAAAGCGTCCTGTCGGGAATGACCATGTCCATATCAATACCTTCAACCATACCCAGCCCGCCACAAGTGGGACACGCCCCGTACGGATTGTTGAAACTGAACAAATTGACGGACGGCTCTTCAAAAACGATACCGTCCCGCTCAAACCTATTGCTGAATTGATGCACAGTTCGGCCTTGCGCATTTTCAACCTGCACGGCACAGACTCCCTTGCCTTCGTAAAACGCCGTTTCGACCGAACCTGTAACCCTGACACTGTTTTCAGTCGCCATACTTGCACGGAAACGGTCGATAAGCACAAAAATCCCATCTTCTTCAAATTTTCCCTTACCTGCGAGCAAATCATCAATATATTGCAGTTCACCGGCTTTTGTCACACGACTATACCCCTGTTTCTTAAGCACTTCCAATTGTTCTTGCAAAGTACGTCCCGATACAATCCGCACCGGTGCAAGCACAAACACTTTTGAATCAGGCTCAAGATCATGTATCAGAGAAAAGACATTCTCTACACGGTCGCGGCGCACCTCCTCACCACTCACCGGTGAAAAGGTTCTGCCTGCTTTTGCGAACAGAAGTTTCAAATACTCATAGATTTCCGTAGTTGTGCCAACTGTTGAGCGAGGATTCCGTGAAATAACCTTCTGTTCTATAGCGATGGCCGGCGGTATGCCCTTTATTGAATCCACATCCGGTTTTGAGATACGCCCCATAAACTGCCGTGCATACGAGCTGAGGCTTTCTACATACCTGCGCTGTCCGTCTGCATACAAGGTATCAAATGCAAGAGAAGACTTTCCGGAGCCTGACAATCCGGTTATCACAACAAGCCTGTTGCGTGGAATATCCACATCAATATTTTTCAGGTTGTTAACTCTGACGCCGCGCAGCGCAATATAGCCGTCTTCCATGGTACTACTCCTCAATCACCGGCTCAGATACGTCATCAAGGTTGTTAATGTCCCGCCCCACAACAAGTGAAATTTTATCACCTATATGGAGTTCGGTTCCTGGTGATACAGAACGCCCCTTATAGAGCTGTTCAAGAACAACACCTTCATATTTGCTTGCCTTATAAATCACATTGTCGAGTTCGAGTCCTGCCGCCTTCAACATAATTTCAGCCTGCCGCAGCGAGACATCCTTCAAGGCTATCATTTTGACAACCGGCGGTGTTGCAGAAGCCACCGTCAGATAAACTTTACGTCCCTCCTTCACCTTTTCACCCGGCTCAGGATTCTGCTTCAACACACGTCCCTCCTCCATGCTTTTGTCGAACACATAATCGTTCACCACGAAGACAAAGCCGTTGCTTACCCCATGTTCAATCAGGTCGGAAGAGTTCTGCCCGATGAAATCCGGCATCTCAACCTCCTCACCATGATGTGTAAAAATCCTAAGTCCCACGAGTGCCACAGCTATCAGCACAATGGTTATTACCAAAGCCAGCAAAAGATGAAACCATATCTTTGATGGCGATAAAAACTTCTTAAGTTTCTGGCCTTTTGACATACAATCAGTTTTAATGAGAAGAAAAACACTTTTGTTTTAAGTTGCAAAGATACATTTTATATTTAGATTTTTCTTATTTTTGTCTGATTTTTCGTCTGTAGTGTACTACACTGATAAACAATAAAATAACGGATTAAAGATGAAAGTTTGCCGCTCCTATATATATATGGTTTCTATAATTTTGCTGGCATACCTGCCAGTGAAAGCCCAAAACAGCGTGGTCACAATTAACGACTGTCAGGAATGGGCTGTGGCACAATCATCGGCTAACACACAAAAAGAGCTCAACGCACAGCTTCTCAAAGTCAAGCTGAACGATGCTTCATCACACCTCTACCCCACCCTCGAAATCAACGGTTTGGCAACTTACCAGTCGCAGGTGCCACAACTTCCGCTTGAGCTCGGCGTTGACAGGCTTTCCAAAGACCAGTACAGCATCTCCATTGACTTTTCTCAATCTATATTTGACGGTGCAAAATCTTTTTTCAGAAAAAAATACGAACGGCTTCTGAACGAATCTGAAATCCAGAAAGTCAACATTTCAATCAATACACTGAAAGAACAGGTTATCTCACTCTACCTCGGCCTGCTCATCATTGAGAAGCAGAACAATATCCTCACCAACGCTGAAACGGCATTACAGGAGCAGATAAACCGGCTGAAGATACTTTTGGAGAACGGTGTCGTTTACAGCAACTCCATCGATCAACTTGAACTTGAAGCTCTGAAAATAGCACAACAGAAAAGCGAGCTCAGCTCCACAAAAGAATCACTGATAGCCTCACTCTCCATATTGACGGGTAAAAATCTGACAGATGCCACTTTTATCGTACCAGAACTCCCTGAAATTGAAGAAAACACAAACTCTGTCCGCTCCGAATATGCCATTTTCCAAAATCAGCAGGATGCATTGGACTACCAGCGCAAGCTGCACTTTTCAAACAGTCTGCCTTCGGCCCAACTGTTTGCGAGCGCAGGCTACGGCCGCCCGACATACAACATCTTCAGCAACAAATTCGACTGGTTCTACATTGTGGGGGTGAGGCTCAACGTGCCTATCATCGCTTGGGCAAAAACCACAGGAGTAGGCAACATCATAAACCTGCAGAAATCAATAGTGGTGAGCCAACAGTCCGATTTTGAAAAATCAAACAAAATTGCGATTCAAGAAAAGCTGAACGAAATAAAAAAGATTAAAAAACTCATCGCCCTTGACGAACAAATCACCAACAAATACAAATCCATAACAAACACATTCTCGAAACAGCTACTTAACGGCACAATCACCGCATACGACTTCATAAAACACCAGAACGACGAACTGCAGTCCCTTTTAGCACAGGAAGTACATTCTTTCCAGCTTTTGAAAGCACAATACGAACTGCTCGCATTAAAAGGTCTGTTATAACATAAAAGACAAAAATCATGACAAAAAGCACATTCATCACATTAGTTTCAATTTTATTTGCCGCTGTTTCAAGCTGTTTCGCCCAAAACGATACCGCAGGGCAGACTGTTTACGTTGATGGTATACTCCGTATTAAACTTGTAGACTCATACTCTATGAACTTCAAAGTCAATGAGGACTGGACAATCAACGTTGAAGAAATCCCATTTTTGAAAAAAATGGCAAAAAAATATGGAATCGCCTCTGTCAGACAAGATTTCCGCCTTAAGAACGACCCGAAACTGCTGCACGTCCTGACTATAATGTTTGATAATATCGATCTGACGGACAAATTCATACAAAAATTAGAGAAAAACAGGAATGTTGAATATGTTGAGAGAGTCGTAATTAAAAAATTGATGATGAAGGAACCGCGGGTCCTGGAATTAAAAGACGCGCAGAAAAAATAAGCACCCTATTTTCCAACTCCTGTTAAAACATTTCCGCCACCAATTTGTTACAATAATATTATTATTGTATCGTTATCAAGTTTTGTAATAATTTATTGAGCTATGGAATCTTCTAAGCCTATTGTAGCAATTGCATACGATTTTGACGGGACACTTGCACCCGGATATATGCAAGAGTATGATTTTATCCCTAATCTGAAGATAGCGAATGAGGAATTCTGGGAGGAATCAGACCGTCAAGCTCGCGAAAACGACATGGACGGTGTACTCTCGTATATGCTTCTCATGCTTACAAAAGCCAAAGAGAAAGGCATTTCCATCAAAAAAGATGACTTTATCAGGTATGGGAAGAACATTCATTTTTTTGACGGTGTTGAAGATTATTTTGAACGAATTAACCATTATGCCGACCTCCGTGGGCTGAAGGTGGAGCACAACATCATATCGTCAGGGCTGCGCGAGTTTGTCGCGGGCACCTCAATAGCAAAGCACTTCACCAATATTTTCGCTTCCGGTTTCGTCTATGACAAAAAAGGTGCTGCTTGTTGGCCTGCCCTTGCCATCAACTACACTAACAAAACACAATTCCTTTTCAGAATCAACAAAGGTATCAGAAATTCTTACGACAACTCACTGATTAACAAGCGGATACCAAAAGAAGAGAGGGCTGTACCTTTTCAGAACTTTATTTATATCGGTGACGGCGAGACAGATGTGCCTGCGATGAAGATGGTGAAACTTCAGGGCGGCACAGCAATCACAGTCTATAATCCGCGCACACAGGTTGCGAAAGACGGCCGGAAGTCGCCGCGCGAACTTTGCATAGACCTCATCAATCAGGGGCGCGCCGACTATATGGCACCGGCAGATTATCGGGACGGCCAGCCTCTGAGCCGCATTGTGGAGAAGGTGATTGACAAGATTGCAGCGGAACAGGCTCTCATCTCAATCAAGGGGGAAACTCTGAATAGACAATAGTGGTGCGCTCTACGTATCTCACGCATATTCACTATTTACATAAAAAAAGCGGGACAAATCTTGATGTTTGTCCCGCTTCATAATATATTATGTAAAAAGAAAGCTCTTTTTTATTTCTTTTCAACAGCTTTCACGCAACGGATTGAATAGCCGTTTTTGTCGTTACCGTTCTCTGATTTCACCTTTGTTGATGCTGCTTCAACTTCATAAACTTTCATGTCGCTTGTCCAATACATGCCCATCATCTGGAAGAAACTTGGAACGCCATTGTTCATGTAACCGCTTCCCTGGGCTGTGAACCCTGTCTCATTTGTGGCTCCTATGTTGTTTGTCCAATATGTTGAGTTGTCCTTGTCTTTGAGCTTGCCGCCTGCGACATTGGCGCCGCCGAGATAATCAACCATCTCTTTCCATTCGCTTGCTGATGGCACATGCCAGCCTTCCGGACACAAGCTTTTCTTCATGGCAACTGAGTTGTAAAGCAATCCCATCGCCTTGTATGCCGGATATGAAGAGTTGCCTCCGTAGTAGCAGCAGCATGCCGCTGAAGAGCTCCAAGCACCAGGAAGCTGGGTTGATGTTAGCGGGCTCATCCCTTGTGAGTTTTTCAGGTTCTGTGCCATCCAGAAAGTGTTGTTAATGCGCACAACCTTGTAAGTGTTACCTTGCGCATCTTTCACGCTGGTGATATTCTCTTCTTTTTTGCATGATGTTGTCAAAACCATCAGACCGAGCAGGGCTACTCCAAAAATTTTAAAAGTCAATTTCATAATTTTCAATACTTTAACTGTTAATAATAATTTTTCTTTTTCTTTTTTTTACGAGGTGCAAATATAAAGAAAAAGATTAATGCTTTAATAAAAAAATCAAATTTGAATAAAAAAAGCAATACGACACCCTGTACCGTCCCAAAAGTTGGACACAAAAGTATATAATCAAAGAGTAATAAAACTAAAAATTTGCTTGCACTATTAAAAAAATTACTACCTTTGCATATTGGTTAAACAAAGACATATTAAATTTAATAAACTGAGAATCAATGAATTAAAAAAATCACAAATAAACACATAAAAAACAAACATCATGAAACAAGTTCACAATTTCAACGCAGGACCATGCGTCCTCCCGAAAGAAGCCATCAATGCAGCAATTGAAGCATTGAAAGATTTTTCAGGTACAGGAATGTCTGTTATCGAAGTGTCGCACCGTTCAAAAGAATGGCAGGCGGTTATGGATGAGACAGAGGCACTCTGGAAAGAGATCCTGAATATCCCTGACGGCTACAAAGTTCTTTTCCTTGGCGGCGGCGCATCAACACAGTTCCTGATGGTTCCGATGAATTTCCTCGAAAAGAAAGCCGCTTACCTCAAAACCGGCGTGTGGGCAAAGAAAGCACACAAGGAAGCGGAAGGCTTGGCTAAAACTCTTGGCGCAGAGGTCGTTTGCGTAGCTTCTTCAGAAGACAAGACTTTCAACTATATCCCGAAAGACTATACAATCCCTACAGACGCTGACTATTTCCATATTACAACAAATAACACCATTTATGGTACGGAAATCCGCGAGGATATTGACTGCCCGGTTCCGTTGATTGCAGATATGTCATCTGACATTATGAGCCGTCCCGTTGACGTGAGCAAATATGACCTCATCTATGGCGGTGCACAGAAGAATGTCGGTCCTGCCGGTGTTACTTTCGCAATCGTCAAAGAATCAGCACTCGGAAAAGTCTCACATTATATTCCTACAATGCTGAATTATCAGACACACGTGGAAGGCAGTTCAATGTTCAACACTCCTCCGGTATTTTCAATCATGGTTATGAACTACACATTGAAATGGCTGAAAAACCTTGGTGGGCTGAAAGTTATGGAACAGATTAACAAAGAGAAATCAGAACTCCTCTACAACGAAATCGACCGCAACTCAATGTTTGTTGGTACCGTTGCCAACAAGGAAGACCGCTCACGCATGAACCACTGCTGGGTGATGGCTCCGGGACACGAAGACCTTCAGGATGCCTTCATGGAATTTGCAAAATCAAAAGGAATGGTCAGCATCAAGGGACACCGTTCAGTCGGCGGCTTCAGAGCCTCTCTCTACAATGCCTGCCCGAAAGCAAGCGTTGAGGCTTTAGTTGCCTGCATGCAGGAATTTGAAAAAATGAACAAATAATTAAAAATAACGATATGAAAGTTCTTATTGCAACAGAAAAACCATTTGCAAAGACTGCCGTTGACGGCATCCGCGAAATTTTTGAAAAGGCACATTTTGAAGTGGCTCTTCTTGAAAAATACACTGACGTTAACGACTTCTACAATGCAGTCGCTGACGTTGACGCTCTGATTGTCCGCTCTGACAAGGTTACCGCCGAAGTCATTGACGCCGGCAAGAACCTGAAGATAGTTGTGCGTGCCGGAGCCGGCTTCGACAACCTCGACCTTGCGGCCTGCACAGCCAACAACATCGTGGCTATGAACACGCCCGGTCAGAACTCCAACGCCGTTGCCGAACTCGCACTTGGCATGATGATTTACATGGCACGTAACACTTTCAAACCGGGGACGGGCACAGAACTCAAAGGCAAACGTCTTGGTATTCAGGCTTACGGCAATGTCGGCCGCCTCGTGGCTGAAAAGGCCAAGGCTCTCGGCATGGAAGTCTGGGCTTTCGACCCCTTCATCCCGAAAGAGAAGATGGAATCGGAAGGCGTTACAGTTCCCGCAACACTTGAGGAACTTTACGAAAACTGCAACTACATCTCACTGCACATTCCGGCAAACGAGCAGACCAAGAAGTCAATCGGCAGAAACCTTGTCGGCAGAATGCCCAAAGGCGGCTGTGTGATCAACACTGCCCGTAAGGAAGTCATCAACGAGGAAGAACTTGCAGCTCTTATGACTGAACGCGAAGACCTCAAATATTGCACCGACATAGCGCCGGTGGAAATGGGGCTTTTCGAAGGCTTTGAAAAACGTTTCTTCGCAACGCCTAAAAAACAGGGTGCCGAGACCGCCGAAGCCAACGTCAATGCAGCCAAGGCCGCCGCGAACCAGATTGTGAGATTCTTTGAAACCGGAGACAAAACGTTTCAGGTCAACAAATAAGATATTGAATTATAACGTATTAAAAGCCGTCTTTTAAAGGCGGCTTTTTTTATTGACTGTAAAACATTTTCAAAACTTTGACGTTATTATAATATCTTCTATAATTATCAATAATTCTTATCATGAAAATCAAGATTCTTTGGGCAGATGACGAAATAGATTTGCTGAAACCGCACATTATTTTTCTGGAAAACAAAGGCTACGAGGTAATACCTGTCGTAAGCGGCAACGAGGCTTTGGAATTTGTTGAAAAGAATAATACCGATATAGTTTTCCTTGATGAAAATATGCCCGGTCTGAGCGGCATTGAAACGGCAAAACGCATAAAGGCACTCAACCAGAACCTTCCTGTGGTGATGATTACCAAAAGCGAGGAAGAGCATATCATGGATGACGCAATCGGCTCAAACATAGCAGATTATCTTATTAAGCCTGTTAATCCCAAACAGATTCTCCTTTGCCTGAAAAAAAATCTTGACAATACGAAAATAATATCTGAAAAGAAAACCATAGACTACCATCAGGCGTTCAGAGACATTTCAATGAGAATTTCCGACCGGTTGTCGGCGGAGGAGTGGGGCAATCTCTATAAAGAGTTGGTTTATTGGGAAATAGAACTCGAAAAAATTGAAGACACGGGTGTTAACGAAATCCTTTCAACCCAAAAGGAAGAGGCAAACACGCAGTTCGCGAAATTCATCATAAGAAATTATATTGACTTCATAAACGGCAAAGCCGCTGACAAACCCACCTTTTCGCATACGATTTTGAAGGAACGGCTTTTTCCTCATATTAACGACAACCGCCCTGTTTTTCTCTTTGTGGTTGACAATCTGCGCTTTGACCAATGGAAAGTCATACAGCCATATCTGCATAACTACTTTTACGTTGAAGATGAGACCGTGTTTTACAGCATTTTGCCCACGGCGACACATTACGCGCGCAATGCTCTCTTTTCGGGGCTTATGCCTTCTGAAATCGAGAAAAAATATCCCAAACTTTGGCTTAATGAAAATGATGAAGGCGGGAAAAACCAGTACGAGCAGGAACTTTTCGCCGAATATCTGAAACGTTTCGGGAAAAATGTAAAATTCTCGTACTCAAAAATCCTGAATCTTGAATTTGGCAAAAAGGTATTCGACAATTTCCACCAGATGATGCAGAATCCGCTGAATGTCATAATCTTCAACTTCGTGGATATGCTTTCGCACGCCAGGACTGAAGTTGATATAATACGTGAACTTGCCCAGGATGAGAAATCTTACAGGAGCGTCACCGCTTCGTGGTTCGAGAACTCGCTTATGTTTGAAATGCTCAAGTTCTTGGCCGCCAAGAAAATACCGGTTTGCATAACCACCGACCACGGCACGATAAAAATAAACAAGCCGTTAAAAATAGTCGGGGAAAAGAACATTAATTCAAATCTCCGATACAAAGTAGGGCGCAACATCGACTATCCCGCAAAGGATGTCTTTGAAATAAAGAATCCTGAAAAGGCGTTCCTACCCAAAGAGACGATGACCTCACAATACATATTCGCCACAGGCAGCGATTTCTTCGCATACCCCAACAACTATAACTATTATGCAAACTATTACAGAAACACTTTCCAGCACGGCGGAATTTCAATGGAAGAGATGTTAGTGCCGTTTGTCAGGCTTATACCAAGGTAGTGGAATAATTTATTTCACAGTTCAAGTTTCAGTATTTGCAATTTCTTTTCTCTTTTTTTCAGAAAGAGAGAGAAAATATCTGTCTTCAATTCAAAAAATTGATGTAAATTTGCCAGCTAAAAAAACGGCTATTAACATTAAAAAAATATTTTATGACACAAACAAACACTTTGAGAGATAGCGCCGCTCTTCGTTGGACCGCGTTATTATTATTGGCTTTGGCGATGTTCTGCGCCTACATTTTCATGGACATTCTATCCCCAATCAAGGACTTGATGATGCGCTCAATCGAAGAGGGCGGACGTGCTTGGGACTCCACTGCATTCGGAACGATGCAAGGGGCGGAAACATTCCTTAACGTCTTTGTATTCTTCCTCATTTTTGCCGGCATTATCCTTGACAAAATGGGGGTTCGTTTCACTGCCCTACTTTCAGGCGGAGTAATGCTGTTAGGTGCATTGATACAATATTTTGCTATTTCGGAGTCATTTATAGGAAGCGGCTTGGAAACATGGTTCACCGACAACCTGAACTACATACCAGGCTTTGACGAAATTGGCGTCTCTCCATTTTACAGAGGTATGCCTGCCTCCGCAAAGCTGTCGGCAATAGGTTTCATGTTCTTCGGTTGTGGGGCTGAAATGGGCGGCATCACTGTTTCCCGTGGGATTGTCAAATGGTTCAAAGGACGCGAAACAGCTCTTGCAATGGGTTCCGAAATGGCGCTTGCGCGCCTCGGTGTCGCCACCTGTATGATTTTCTCACCTTTCTTCGCCAAACTCGGCGGCCACGTTGATGTCTCCCGCTCCGTAGCATTCGGTGTGGTTCTTCTCTGCATAGCACTCATCATGTTCGTGGTCTATTTCTTCATGGACAAGAAACTCGATGCCCAAACAGGTGAAGCAGAAGAGCAAGATGATCCTTTCAAAGTTTCCGACATCGGGAAAATCCTCTCCAGCGGCGGTTTCTGGCTCGTGGCTCTGCTCTGCGTGCTTTACTACAGCGCAATTTTCCCATTCCAGAAATATGCCGTCAATATGCTGCAATGCAACCTCACACTCATTGAACCTGCCCAAGAATCATTTTGGGCAAGCAATACTGTTACTATTATCCAATATGCCATTATGCTTTGTGTTGCAATATGCTCATTTGCAAGTAATTTTTCAAAACAGAAAAGTATGAAATACGGGCTGATGGCATTAGCCGTAGTAGCTCTTGTTATTTATTGCTACATGGGCTATATGCGCGGCACCGCCGAAACAATTTTTGCCGTATTCCCGCTTCTCGCAGTTGCAATAACTCCTATTCTTGGCAACTACGTTGACCACAAAGGCAAAGCAGCTTCAATGCTTATGATTGGTTCCCTACTGCTGATTATATGCCACTTAACATTCGCTTTCATCTTACCACAATTCAAAGGCAGCGCTGTCGGTGGTGTCGTAGTCGCATATATCACAATTTTAGTTTTGGGAGCCTCATTTTCTTTAGTTCCTGCCGCCCTCTGGCCAAGCGTTCCGAAACTTGTTGATGAGAAAATCATCGGCTCTGCATACGCCCTCATCTTCTGGATCCAAAATATCGGTTTGTGGCTGTTCCCGCTTCTTATTGGGAAAGTTCTCGACAAAACAAATTCACAACTTGTTGATGATGTCAAAGACGGTCTTATTGACCCTGCAGTGGCTGCTACCCAGTTCGACTATACATGGCCGCTCGTCATGTTGGCATGTCTCGTTGTCGCTGCTCTATTGATAGGATTCATTCTTAAAGGTGTTGATAAAAAGAAAGGCCTTGGTCTCGAACTTCCAAACATCAAGGAGTAAAGCGGCATGCTTTTTATGAATTATTATAATAACTTCTGAATTACAACAATTTAACTGAAAACGAAAGCTAACGTATTATGAAAATCGCTATTGTTGGTACAGGTTATGTCGGTCTTGTTACCGGCACTTGTCTCGCAGAGGTGGGACTTGAAATTATTTGTGTTGATATTGATGAGAAAAAAATCGAAAGATTGAAAAACGGTGAATGTCCCATTTATGAGCCTGGGTTGGAAGAGCTGCTCGAACAGAACATTCAGAAAGGAAGGCTGAAATTCACGACATCGCTGCCCTCCGTTATTGACGATGTGGATGTTATCTTTTCAGTAGTCGGCACACCGCCCGATGAGGACGGCAGCGCTGACCTCAGCTACGTTCTCGATGTCGCCCGCACAGTGGGGCAGAACCTGAACAAATATGTGCTGTTCGTAACAAAAAGCACTGTCCCAGTCGGCACCGCAAAACTCGTCCGACAGACAGTGCAGGAGGAACTCGACAAGAGAAATGTCAATATAGAGTTTGATGTCGCAAGCAATCCTGAATTTCTGAAAGAGGGTGCAGCCGTAAGCGACTTTATGAAACCCGACAGAATTGTTGTGGGCGTTGAGTCGCAGAAAGCGGAAGAGATTTTCAAGATGATATACAAGTCGTTTGTGCTGAACGGGCACCCCGTCATTTTCACCGACATTGCCTCGGCGGAAATGATAAAGTACGCCGCAAATTCCATGTTGGCTACACGCATCAGTTTTATGAACGACATTGCCAATCTGTGCGAGATTGTCGGCGCGGATGTCAATATGGTGCGCAAAGGCATCGGCAGCGACTCCCGCATCGGCAGCAAATTCCTGTATGCCGGCATTGGCTACGGCGGCTCCTGCTTCCCGAAAGATGTCAAGGCTCTCATCAAAACGGCAGACGACAAAGGCTACTCCCTCGACCTGCTGAAATCTGTAGAGAAAATCAACGACAGACAGAAAGAGGTCCTTTTCCACAAGCTGAACCGCTACTACAACGGTGATTTGCAAGGCAAAACCATCGCAATGCTCGGACTTGCGTTCAAGCCCAACACCGATGATATGCGCGAGGCTCCGGCTTTGGTGCTGATTGACAAGCTGCTTCAGGCAGGCTGCACCGTCCGCGCATACGACCCAGTCGCCATGGAAGAGGCATACCGCCGCGTAGGGAACAAAATAATATATTGCGACTCTGTCTATGATGCACTGAAAAACAGCGACGCCATGCTCCTCGTCACCGAATGGAACGAATTCAGAATGTTGGATCTCCCTAAGGTTAAAGAACTAATGAATAATGCTGTAATCTTTGACGGACGTAATATCTATATGGCTTCAGAAATGAAGAAGAACGACATTGAATACTTCTGTATAGGGACGAAGCAGATTTAGAACATACGTTACCGTGAACCTCACAGAAAACCGTCACAAATTACACACTCTCGCCGAATTATCCGGACACGAGTTCAAAACCCGTGAATTTATAATAAACAGGTTAAAAGAGTTTTCGCCTGACAAAATCCACACCTTCGACCATTGCAACAGCATTGTCGCCGACTACGTTTTTTCAGATGACAGTCACACCACGCTTTTACGGGCCGATTTTGACGCGGTTCCCGTAAAAGAAACGCTTCCCCTACCCTACTCTTCGTGTACAGAAGGTGTTGCCCACAAATGCGGACACGACGGCCATA
>JAGCRI010000167.1 GCA_017964755.1 Bacteroidales bacterium
GGCTATTCCACGTGTGGTTATATAATATTCTGTAGTTTTACAATACTCACCCAACCCGGGACCAACGTATGTGTATGTACTTCCGTCGTAAGTGTAGTCGAAACTTACATCATCAACTGTGTAGCAAACCCAATCCCAACACTCATCATCGAGACAATGGCCATACCAGCATTCATTAATTTGGTCATAATTATAATATGTCCAGACAGTGTCTTTGTAAGTGTAGTTTGAATTATTAGATATAAACGTATTTAATGTTGAATATTCAGATGAACTTGGCAGATGCCAGCCGTTTGGGCAAATACCTTGCACGGTGCTTGGATTGTTTGAAGATGTTGTACCTCTGGTTGCAGCAGGCCAGTTGTATAAATAACCGTACGTTGCCACATTTGAAGAACTGTTGCCAGGGTAATATGCGTATGGGGTGGTGGATGAAGTGCTTGATGATGTTACCGTTATTGGCGTGCCGTCAGCGTATGAAGTTGCTCTCAAATTTTCCCTCATCCAGCATTGTGTGCCGAATCTTATTGTGCTGTATACATTTCCATTTGTATCAGTTACAGTTGCAGGAAAACAGCTGCCGCCATTAACTTCATTAGTTGTTTGGAAAGATATTACTGCACCGTATCCTGTGCCTTGCGAGTTGGTCGCATAAGCCCTGATATAATATGTGGTATTGTTTGTGAGTGTTGTGATGGATAAAGTATATGCGCCTGTTCCTGCGGAGCTATATGTGAGATAATTATCAGAAATGGTGGGTGCAGTGTTTGATGTGCTCCAGCAGAACCCGCGTGCAGTAACAGTGGCTCCGCCATAGTCTGTTACGTTGCCTGAAGCAACAGCCATTGTTCCTGCAATGCTTTTCATTGGGTTTGTGATGACTGTTGGAGTTGATAATGGCCTTGTGGTGAAGACCATGGTGTCACTATAACCTACACCTACATTGTTTATTGCATACGCGCGTATTATGTATTTTTTACCGGCTTGCAATCCATCATAATAAGAAGTGTATGATGCTGTGCCCGAACCGTCGTATGTGTTGTAGTTGTAGTGTTCGGGTATTGTAGGGTATATTGCGCAGCAAACCCCTTTTTGGTATATCGCATTCCCGCCATCAGATATGATGTGCGATTGGGATTCAAAGTTGAAATAATTGACATTGTAAACCGAGTCTAATGCAACAGTTGGTATTCTGGGAGTTCGGAATGAGATTTCATTGCCGTATGTTGTGCCAAAAGCATTGACCGCGTATGCTCTTATGTAATATGTTGTGTCAGGAACATAGGTATATAATGAACAGTTGTAAGAACCGATACCACTTCCGTTCGTTACTTTTGTGTCGGCTACGGTAGGAGTTTTATGCAATGCGAAGCAAATGCCGCGAGTAGTTACAGTAGCATCTTTTTCGCTTAAAATCTCACCAGTTGCTGTTGTGTATGGAAATGAATTGTTTGAAACAGAACGTGTTACTACGACTGGATATTTCGCTGCCACTTGAAGCAATGCAAGTTCAGCTTGAAGACTGTCAATGATATGTGTGTATTCAGCATAAGTGGCAGCTTGCATATTGTCGCCTATAACTTGTTTTGTGGAGAAATCGTAGCGAGACGGAACAAGTATTGTGTCTGTAAAAACTTTTTTGCCTGCTACGGATTGGTTTGTGTTACGTGAATCAAGCAATAACGAGAGGTCTGTTTGGTCAGGTAGAACAACAGAGCCTCCATCGGTCAGGTATATTGTGTCGCCGATAATACTTAATGCTTGACTTTCGGAAAACGAATGTAGATAATTGGAATCAGCAAGAATTGAGCGTAAGGTGTCTTTAATATTTGGAGTGTTGGTCAATTTTGTATAATCATCTGCTTGTGTAGGTGGCAATATTACAAAATTACTTCCTGAAAGGAAAATTGTATCATTATGCAATGTTAAAGTCTGTTTCTCTATTACTTGTGTCAAGTAGTTGGAATCGGCTAAGATTTGCAGTAATGTGTCTGTAATAGACGGACGGTGTAGCAAGTTGTTATAATCACCGTTGAATAGTACAGGCTTGTTTTTCAAACTATCATAATCACCATTGAAAAGATTCGGCTTGTTTTTCAAACTGTCGTAATCACCGCAAAACAGATGTGGCAGATTTGTGATGTTTTCGTATTCAATATTTTCTGAAGTGACAGAATTGTGTGAGAATTCAGAATAGGGGAACTTATTGACTTTGTCTGTTGAAGATAACACGTAGTTTGTACCTCCTTTAGGGTCTATTTCTGTCTTTATGTAATACGTGGTATTGCCCCATTGTAAAAAATCAAAATTCCCTATATGACTGTAGCCGCCGCTTCCAACAATAACTGTCAACACCCCTTTGTCATTGGTTTTGGTATGGTGTTGCTCGGTGTATGAACATGGCATTTGTGGATTATCCGGTATTATGGAGATTCGGATTCCTATGAATTCATTACGTATAAGTTGATTCGCACTGTCGCGCATTATTGCCTGAAAGGTGAATGTGTTTTGGCTGAATAATGCTGTTCCAGATACAACGAGAAAACTGATAATTGAAATTATTCTTTTCATATATATGTGTTCTTTAATTATTCTATATAAAATTAGTCTTTTAAACAGCGTACTGAAAATGCGTAGCCTTTGTTAGCAGTGCTTTGGGACATCCCGCTGTATGAAGAGTATGATATGTTCTTGGTGTAGCATGATGTTGAGTTATAGTTGTTCGTAGTCCAGAAATAAGCATAATATCTGAAATTGCTTGGGGAACTAGAGTATTTGCAACCAGCAGGCATTGCAGAGAATCCGCTTGCATTATTGGTGTGATTGGTTTCTATGTGAAGGTAATAGTCTTGGTCTGAATTATAACCGTTCCATACACCGGAGGCTGCGAGAGCACGTACCGCATTGTGATATAGTACAGGCCAGCGGGCGCAGCATCCTTGATTCTCCCCAACGTAGTGATAACCCCATTCATCCATCCCGGTGTCAGGATTATAATCATAATAGTCCTCATAGTCGAATGAAAGGTCGCTGTATGGAACATAATATGTTGTGTTGTTTAGTGTGTACTGATAGCAATCATAACAATCACCGCTGTTCCAAAAATAAAATACGATAGTATCAGGGTATGAATAGTAATCTTGTACATAGGCTACCAATTGGTCAAATTCGGCAATGCTTGGCACATGCCATCCGTATGGACATGCACCGCGAACCCCACTTGGGTTTGTAGATGATGAAACCCCGCCGGTGGCGGCTGTCCAGTTGTATAAGTACCCGTATTGGGCTACGTTTGAAGAGTTGCTGTTGGGATAATATGCGTACCGAGTAGAAGTGTATGTCGATGTTCCTGAAGTTACGGTAATAGCATTATTTCCGTTGCAGTAAGTGGAACGGAGGTTCTCTTTCATCCAGCATTGATTTCCAATCTTTACCGTATTATACAGATTCCCGTTGTCGTCATATACGGTTGCGGATCCGGTACAAGCGGTGCCGTCGATTGTAGAGGTTGTTGTGATTGTTAAGTTTGTCCCGTAAGATGTCCCTTTAGCATTGGTGGCATAGGCACGAACATAATAAGTGGTGTTGCTTGACAATCCGGTTATTAGACCTTCAAAAGAACCAAGGGTCGCGTATGAAACAACATGATTGTTGGCGATTGTCGGGTTTGTGGATGTCCCCCAGCAGAATCCGCTTTCTGTGATAGTAAGTCCACCGTCTGATGTTATAGTTCCTTGTATTCTGGCTCTGTCGCCCAAAACACCGAGTGCTATGTTTGTAGTGACGGTTGGGGCGGAGGCGGTGGTCGTTGTAAATGTGATTGTCTCCCCGTAGCCTGTTCCTACATTGTTTGTCGCGTATGCACGAACGCAATATGTTGTACCGTCTGTTAACCCTGTTATATATTGTGTGTAGTTGTCATAATATGTTTCGCCAGTTGATAAAAAATTGCTGTCTATAGTGGGAATGCTTGGGTAGATTGACCAACAGATTCCCTTATCTGTCAGGTTTAAACGGCCGTAAGAGGTTACAATACTTGCTACTGTCGCTGTTGTGAACGACACGTCAGAGACAGCTGCGGTTTCTACTGTTGGTGTATCGGGTGTTAATGCTGAAACCTCAATACCATAACTTGTCCCATAACTGTTGGTGGCATACGCCCTGACGTAATATGTAGTGTCGGGTAAAACAGGTGAGACTGTAGATGTGAATGTGCCAATGCCTTGTCCGTCTGTGGTGAAATTGTCGGCAAGAGTGGGAGTCGGGTGTAGCGCGTAGCATATACCACGTGCTGTTACATTTGCGTTGCCCTGCATTGCAACATTGCCGCCGCTTGTCATAGCAGGGAATACGTTTACATTGATTGGAGACGAGTTGACAACTGGCGAGTTGACTTTGGTTGATAATGGAGACATCGCTCTATTCAAACTGTCTGCAATAAGAAACATGTCGCCGTATGTCATAGCTTGATTTCCACTTCCTTCGGTTTTCCACGTTGTTTTGTTAAACCTGTTTGATGCTAAAACACTATCCGTGAATTGCTTGGTCCCGTTTATGGTTTGATTGGTGTCTTTGCATTTTACGTATGGTGTCAGGTCAATTTCGTGTTTCGGTAGTATGATGTGTCCTCCATCGGTTAAAGATATTGTATCATTTGAAATGCTGAGTGTCTGGTGCTCGGAAACTGTTGTAATGAAATTGGAATCGGCAAGTACACTGCGGATACTGTCATCTATATTAGGAAGATTGTTTAGTGTTAGGTAGTCACCTGTTCCTGTTGTGACATTTATTGTGATTGTATCCCCGCCTGTGATGTATAGTTTGTCACCAAGCAAACCCAACTGCTGTGTTTCGGTGTATGAACGCAAGTAATGGGAATCCCTCAAAACATGGCTGACGGTGTCATAAATGTTAGGTTTGTTAGTTAGACTGTCATAATTGCCGTCAAATAAGTCAGGTTTGTTTTGCAGGCTGTTGTAATCACCGTCAAATAGGACCGGCTTGTTTGTCAGACTGTCATAGTCACCGCTGAAAAGATGTGGCGGATTAATAATGTTATTATAATCAATCGTTTTCGCATAGTTGGCATTGTTGGCAAAAGAAACTACAGGTATGGATTGTATAGGTTGTACGGAAGAAATTGTATAGTTTTCGCCGCCCGTGATGTCGAACTCGATTTTCATGTGTATGTTCTTCCCCCAGTCTATTGCGCTGAAGTTCCCACTATGGTTATATCCGCCGTCACCGATATTAATCTCCATAAGGCCATAAGACGTCGTTTGCGGCTTTTGCTGTTCAGTGTAAACTTTGGTTCCTGTTGGGGAGCCTTCTAAAAATGAAATACGTACCCCGATATTTTGGTTTGATACTACATTGGAATTATTGTCATAAATGATAGCCTGATATGTAAATGTGTTCTGTCCAAAAACTACTGATCCCAAAAGGAATATTGTACAGAATATGGTTTGAATCTTTTTCATATTATTTTATTGTTGTTATGTTATTCGTTAAAATTTGTAAATCGTTATAGGGTGTTAGTCTTTCAAACAGCGTACAGATAAGTAGTATCCTTTATTCATAGTTGACTTAGTCATGCTATTGTATGTGTAGTATGAGAACCCCCTGTAGTATGATGTTGTAGTAGAATTGTATGGGTCGGTAATCCAGTAATGGGTGCCAGAATTAAAATTGGAAGAGCCATATTGGTAATAGTATCCCGCAGGCATAGCTGAAAATCCGGAGGCATTGTTTTGATGGGTGGTCTCATTTCCTAAGTAGTAAGGTTGAGCAGTGGAGGCGTACCAAACACCTGAAGCGGCAAGTGCGCGGATATTGTTTTTAATTAGTTGAGGCACAATTGCAATGTATCCTTGTCCTGGTCCAACGTACATATATCCGCAGTCATAATCGCAATATTCCTCATAGTCCCAGTTGAGTTCATCGTATCTGTAATATTGTGTTTGTCCGTTTTCATCAGTATATGGATAACAGTCCTGGCAATCTCCGGAATCCCAATATGCCATGTTGTTTGTATCTGTGTATGAGTAAAATTGGTTGATGTGGGCCTGTAAAATGTCAAATTCACCACTGCTTGGCACATGCCAACCCGTTGGACAGATGCCTTGTATACCACTTGGCACACTGGATGATGTATCCCCTTCTGTTGTGGCATACCAGTTGTAAAGACCACCATACGTTTGGACGTATCCAGAACTGCCGCTTGGATAGTTCCGGTACATCGTATTTGTTGACGTGCTGGATGATGTGTTTATATATGTCCCATTATATGTGGTTGACCTCAGATTTTCTTTCATCCAGCATTGTGAACCGATTTGAACTGTGCTGTATTCATTGCCGTCATAATCGTAAACAGCTTCGTTCCCAAGACATGGTGCTCCGTCTTGAGCTAAGGAGGTGGTGAATGTGATTTCTTCACCGTATGCTGTGTCAACGTCATTGATGGCGTATGCACGCAAATAGTATTGTGTCATACTATTGAGTCCACCAATGCCTACTATGAAGTTGTTGGAAGATATAGGTGTGGTTGAAACTGCGTGATTGTCGGCATACGTTGGCCATTGAGTCGTAGCCCAGCAGACACCGCGCTCTTTTATTGGAAGTCCCCCGTTGTCGATAATCTTGCCACTGGCGTAAGCAAGATTCGCAAGGCATATCCCCATAGGTTCCGTTGATACTTTTGGGGTGCATGGTGATTTGATAATTAATTCTGCTCCATAGTTGGTCCCTTCGCTGTTTGTTGCGTATGCACGGATGTAATATGTCGTGTCTGCTATAAGGTCGCCTATATGATAGACGAAAATGCCCATGCCGGTGGTTGTGTCAGCATTATGTGGTCCGTCAATTGTAGGTTGGGGCGACAGACCAAAGCAAAAGCCGCGTTCTGTCATTTCTGTCGCACCAGTGGTGACGATTTCACCTGTTACATTCATAAGAGGAAATGTCGTTGTGTCAATGGAGAGAGTGAATACAATAGGAGCATATATAGCCGCTTTTAATTGGCTGACGGCACGTTCTAAACTGTCGATGACAATTAGCATGGCTTCGTAATTCACAATTTGATTGCTGTCTCCTGTCAGATCCCATTGTTTGCCAATTCTGGTTGGAACTATGATAGTATCCGTGAACTGTTTGGTGCCTGAGATGTTTTGTGTTGTGTCATAAGTTAGTACAATTCCGTTTGCTAAAACCCCGCTAATAGGTAGAAGGACATACCCGCCGTCTGATAAAAGCAGTGTGTCATTGGATATGCTTAATGTCTGTTGTTCGGTGTATGTTTTCAGAAAAGCTGAGTCTGCAAGCGCTTGTGTGATGATTGCATTAAGGTCAGGCAAGTTGCTTAAACTGTAGTAATCTGTGAAAGCTGGTTGAGGCAATGTTATCGTGTTCCCGCCCGAAATTGTCAGGTCATATCCGTTTATTATCAGTATCTGCGACTCGGTGTATGAATGGAGATAATTTGAATCTGCGAGTATTTTGTATATGCTGTCTCTAATTGATGGAGTGTTGTGTAGTGAGCTGTAATACCAGTCAAAAAGGATTGGTTTGTTCGTCAGTGAATCATACTCCCCGCTGAACAAGACTGGCTTGTTTATCAGTGAATCATACTCCCCGCTGAACAAGACTGGCTTGTTTAATATGTCGTTATAGTCTGTCTGTATGGCTGTCGTTGATTCAACGGAATAATTTGCCACCGGTGCTCTCCATATCAATTGCGTACGTGTTTGGGTATAATTATGTCCTCCCAATGGATCAATTTCAGTTTTTAGAAAGTATGTATGGTTTTTCCAGTCCATTGATGCATAATCCCCACTTGCCCACGTTCCATTTCCGATAGTTAGTGTTGCGATACCGTCAGAATTGGTCGTTGCAGCATGGTTTTCCGAATAAGTAACTGTGCCGATTAATGAGTCTTCAACACATGAGACTTGAAAGCCTGCTTGTGAGTTGCGCATTAGCTTCCCTACATCATCGTGTACAATGATTTGGTATGTTAATGCGTTTTGTGCTAATAGTTTTGTTGTGGCTAATAATAATAAAAGCAAAAGTGTGGATAGTTTTTTCATTTAATTACGTTATTTAAATTATATTGCAATATGATTTGGAAATATGTTACAAAAATACAAAAATGTTTTTAACATGAATTTGATTGAATTTTTTTTTAATAAACTTTTGTCATTTATTTACGCGGGGGATTGTGAAGGGCTTGTTTTTTATATGCCGTAGCAACTTCGTCAATGGTAAAATGTTATGTCAGGCTGACATGTACTATATAATGATACTTTTTTTGTGATATTTTGGATAAAATTTAAGTTTTATGAACAAGCTGTGCAGGGAAATCTACTCAATGATGAATATAAACAGTTAAAATTCCGAAGATTAGCGTAAAAAAAAGCCCTGCAAATGCAAGGCTACTTTTTGTGGCGGGATCGAGAGTTGAACTCGAGACCTCCGGGTTATGAATCCGACGCTCTA
>JAGCRI010000168.1 GCA_017964755.1 Bacteroidales bacterium
AGTGCCCCGCAGTCATGTGGAACGGCTTGCGGTCGTTAAGTACCGTAAAGGCGATAATTGCATGAAGGAACACCGCCGGCTGCGTGACTTTAGTCATTTTCAAGTCCTCTTCTGTGCCTTCAAACATCAGGTCGCTAATGCGGAACCCGAGAACATCGTTAGCGTTTTCAAACTTCGTTTTCGCTATAGGGAAATTGTCATACAGGTATTTGCCCATTCCAACATATTGGGCGCCTTGACCTGGAAAAACAACGGCTCTTTTCATAATCTGTAGTTGTAAAATCAAGGTGCAAAGATATACAAAAAAAAGAACCGAATCGCTCCGGTTCTTTTTTGTCGGGATAAGAAGACTCGAACTTCCGACCCCTTGCACCCCATGCAAGTGCGCTAGCCAACTGCGCCACATCCCGATTGCCTTCCGATTCCCTGAAAGGCGTTGCAAAAATACATTTTTTTTTGATTATATAGCCAGATGAAAGTTTTTTTTGCTTTTTTTGTTGTACTTTTGCGCTAAAATTAACTTTAATAATATGAATCAGGCAACAGCAGGTAACAAAGGCAAAGGCGTACGTTCCGATTGTTTTGTCTCACTGGAACTTACGGAATCCAATGGAATTGAATTTTCTCTTATCAGCAAGGTTAAGGCATTGTATGGCAAGCAGATAGAGAAAGAGGTTACAGATATTCTTCACTTTTTCGGAATCGGGAATGCCAAAGTCGAAATGGAGGACAGCGGCGCAATTCCGCTTGTCATCGCCGCCCGTGTGGAGGCTTGCGTGAAGAAACTTGTCCAGACAGACAAAGAGTATCTTTTGCCGTTTCTTCCTGAAAATGATTATTCCACAGCAAAGGACCGCAACCGTTTTGCGAGACTTTACCTTCCCGGCAACACACCGAGCCTCGCTTTGAATGCGGGAATACATAAACCGGAGGGCATTATCCTCGATTTGGAGGACGCGGTTGCTTACGACAAGAAGTTTGAGGCGCGTTTCATGGTGCGCAACGCCCTTCGCGGAATCAATTTCTACGGAGCGGAACGTATGGTGCGTATCAACCAGATTCCTAAAGGTTTGGAAGATCTTGATTATATAATCCCTCATAATGTCAATCTTATTTTGGTGCCGAAATGCGAGAGCGCAGACCAGATTCATCTTCTTAATGAGAAGATTGACGAGCTGAAGGCTAAACATAATGTAACAAGAGATATTTGGCTTATGCCTATCATTGAGAGTACAATGGGTGTGCTGAAGTCGCTTGAGATTGCACAGGCCGCGCCGAATATTGTCGCTATGGCCATCGGTTTGGAGGACTACACGGCTGATTTGGGCACGAAACGCACGAATGAGGCAACTGAGTCGTTTTTCGCAAGGACAATGCTTGTGAATGCTTGCCGCGCTGCCGGCATCCAGCCGATCGACTCTGTCTTCTCTGATGTGTCTGATATGGAGGCACTTAAGAAAAATGTACTCACTTCAAAGTCTCTCGGTTTTGACGGAATGGGCTGTATTCACCCGCGCCAGATTAGAGTCATTCAGGAGAATTTCGGCCCAGATGAGGCTGATATTGAAAAGGCAAAGAAGATTGTCAACGCCTTTATGATTGCTACGGAGAATGGGCTTGGCGTTGTATCGCTCGGCTCGAAGATGATTGACCCGCCGGTGGTGAAACGCGCCGAAAGGACTATCAAGTTGGCGGTGTCGCTCGGAAAACTCTCTCCCGACTGGAGAAACGAATTTTTGAGCTAAGCCATGAAGATTGCCGTTAACACCCGACTTCTGTTGCCCGACCGTTTGGAGGGTATCGGCTGGTTTGAGTATGAAACGTTGAAGATAATCACGCGGCAACATCCTGAACATCAGTTTTTTTTCATTTTCGACAGACCTTATTCTTCAAAATTTGTCTTTTCAAATAACATTGAGCCTGTGGCGGTTTTCCCGCCCGCGCGGCATCCGTATCTCTGGTACGCCTTCTTTGAGTATGCCGTCCCGCGCACTTTGAAAAGGGTGGGGGCAGACATTTTCCTCTCGCCTGACGGCTGGCTATCTTTAAAGACAGATATTCTGCAAATTGCTGTCATTCACGACCTTAACTTTGAACATCACGATGATTTTCTGAAGCCTTCGCATCAGAAATATATGAAGAAATATTTTCCGCAGTTCGCTAATGTTGCCGCACGTATCGCCACGGTCTCCGAATTTTCAAAACAGGATATTCATACGCTTTACGATATTCCGAATGACCGCATTGATGTCGTCTATAATGGTGTGAACACGCAACGTTATGTGCCTCTGTCTGAGGAACGTAAAAAGCTGGTTCGCGAAACATATACTCAAGGTCACGACTATTTTCTTTTTGTCAGTGCGATACATAAAAGAAAGAATCTTGCAAATATTCTGCGCGCTTTCGACAAATTCAAGTCGGAGCGTGATTCTGAAATAAAATTTGTGGTTGTGGGCGACAAAGCGGGGATGCAGGGCGACTTGGACGAAGTTTACCGCTCGATGAAGTATAGGGAAGATGTGATTTTTTTAGGGCATATCTCAACAATGGAACTCGGCTGGCTTCAGGGGGCGGCGATTGCATTGGTGTATGCATCTCTGTTTGAGGGCTTTGGCATTCCGATAGTGGAGGCATTTCATGCGGAGACTGCTGTGATAACGTCAAATGTTACTTCAATGCCTGAGGTTGCGGGTGACGCGGCGCTGCTCGTGAATCCTTACGACTATGAGGAGATTGCCTTCGCGATGCGGAAATTGGCTGATGAGCCTGATTTGCGCGAGACGTTGATTCAGAAAGGCCGTGCCCAACGCGAGAAATTCTCGTGGAAACAGTCGGCGGATAATCTTTGGAATTGTGTTGAAAAAGTTATTAACTCATTGTGAATAAGAGGAATATAATATGAAATACTACATTGTGGCTGGAGAGGCTTCAGGCGACCTTCATGCCTCATATCTCATGCGTGCTTTGCGGCAGCGCGACCCTCAGGCGGAGTTCCGTTGCTGGGGCGGCGACCGTATGGAGGCCGAGGGCGGTGAAATCATCAAACATTACAAGGATTTGGCTTTCATGGGCTTTGTGGAAGTTGCTCTGCATCTTCGTACTGTGCTGAATAACATTAACTTATGTAAAATTGATATTCTCCTTTATGAACCTGATGCGCTTGTCTTAGTCGATTATCCGGGGTTTAATTTGCGTATAGCTGAGTTTGCTAAAGAAAAGAATATCAAGGTTTTCTATTATATTTCCCCGCAGGTTTGGGCGTGGAAGAAGAACCGTGTGTATAAGATTCGCGCCAATGTTGACAAGATGCTGACGATTCTGCCGTTTGAGAAGGATTTTTATGCGAAATATGATTATCCGGTAGAGTATGTGGGGCATCCGTTGGTTGAGGAGATTGATGACAGGGTGAAGAATGACGTGAGGATAGAGACTTTCAGACAACGGTATGGGTTAGGGGAGAAGCAGATTGTCGCTTTGCTGCCAGGAAGCCGCAAGCAGGAGATTTCTAAAATGCTTCCCGTAATGGCTGCTGCTGCCGAAGTGTTTCCCGGTTTTCAGTTTGTGGTCTCAGCTGTGCCGTCACTGCCTATAGATTTTTATCATAAATTATTGAAAAATAAAGACTTGCCTATTGTGGTTGATGAGACATACCCATTGCTGCTTAATTCACGTGCCGCGCTCGTAACTTCCGGCACCGCCACATTGGAAACCGCTTTGCTGAAAGTTCCGGAGGTGGTTTGCTACAAGGGAAATTTTTTCTCATATCTCATCGCACGATTCCTTATCAAAGGTATAAAATATATTTCTCTTGTGAATCTTATTGCAGATGATTTGATAGTTAAAGAATTGATACAAAATGAATTGAATAAAAAGAATGTTGCGAATGAATTGTCAAAATTGCTGAATGATGGCGATGAAAGGGATAAGATGATTCGTGAGTATGCTGTTTTGAGGGAAAAACTTGGCGGGCACGGTGCTTCGGACAAAGCGGCGGAAGTTATTCTTCAAGGTATTGGCAAATAATTGCAAATCACACTATTATATTATTTTACAGAAACAAATTATATGAAACAGTTGAAGACTTTTTTGATGTTTGTTGTGGTGGCAGTACTGTTTTCTGCTTGCGATAATAAAAATGCAGTTGTATTGAAAGGTCATATTGATAATTGCACATATAAATATTTATATATCGCTGAAGTTCGCCCTGACGAATTGGACTTCATTGATTCAGTGAAAATTAAGAATGGGGATTTTGAATATGTTCTGAAAGGTAGTAACTATCTTATTAAGGCGCGCCATGCCAATCCTTTTTTTCTTCAGATAACATTGGATAACAAGAATTTTGGTTTTACTACATTGGCGAAAAATGGTGAAATAATTGAAATCAGCGGGGATGCTGCCACACTTCCGGAATCCTATTCTGTGAAAGGCTATACCGAAGCTGAAAATATCTGTTTTTTGGATAAACAGCTCGCGCTTTTCATTGATTCAGTGGATTATCTGAACGAAATCTACAAGAATTACATCGAGTATGATACGGTTCGCGCGCAAGTCAACGATGCATATCTTGTGCTTGTTGCAAATCATAAGGCATTTTTGCAGGACTACATAAATTCGCACCTCGGTTCGTTTTCTACAGTCGCTGCATTTTACCAACGCTACAACAGCTGTTTTTTCTTTGATGAAAAAAAGGATATTGATTTATTGAAGGAAATATATTCTTCACTGTCAGATATATACCCCGAAAATGAAAATGTTATTTTTCTCAATGAAAGGATAGAGAAAGCGGAGTCAGAGGAGTAACTTTTAGAAATCAATAGCGAATTTCAGATTTATGAGCCGTCCGGTGAGGTAGTTTGGTACGGCGAACATTGTATTTGTTACGTCAGTCACCCAAAAATATGAAGACACATTGTTGGTGTTCAACAGATTGAATACTTCAAGATAGAATCCTGCGTTGTTGATTGCGCGGAAGAATTTGTTTTTGTGCTTCATTTTGTCGCGGCTCTGTTCCAAAAGCATGAACGAGAATCCGATGTCAACGCGGCGGTACCATGTCGAGCGGAAGGTCTGCTGGTAACGTTCGGTGTTCGGTGCTCCGTAGGGAAGCCCGCTGGCAAATATGAAGTTGAGGTGGACCCTGAATCGCGGGAATGATGGTATATGGTCCTGAAAGAATATGTTCACTGCAAACCTCTGGTCGGTGGGGCGCGGAATGTAGCCGGGTTCCACTTTGTTGCCGTCGGCGTCATAGTAATAGTCGTCTTTCAGATCCTCGGCCGTCTTCATCAGAGAGAGTGTTATCCACGATTCCAACCCTTCGATGAACTCGCCGCTGAGTTTCATGTCAATACCTGTTGCGTAGCCCACGGCGTTGTTTTCAGCGCTATATATTATTTTCATGTTGTCAACGGTATAAGGAATCAGACGGTCGAGATATTTGTAATATACTTCAGTCGTAAACTTGAACGGACGGCGCCATATTTTGAAGTTGTAGTCCGCCGTGGCGACAATTTGCACAGAGCGCTGCGACTTGATGTCTTTGTTAAGCGTGCCGTCCTGACGGCGCATCTCCCTGTAAAATGCCGGCTGGTAGTAGAGGCCTGTTTTCAGACGGAACTCCCAGTCGCTTTTCCAGCGCGGTTTGAATAGCAGACTAAGTCTTGGCGATACTGTGAACTCGTTGTTGTACGTCCAATAGTGGAACCGCAACCCGCCGTTCAGAGTGAAGCGTGTGGCGCTGTCGCCGCCTATACGCCATGTGTCCTGCACAAACCCTGTGAGGCGCACAGTATTGATGCTGTTTTTTGATTTCAGATAATAGCCGAAGTTGAGTTCGCGCGAGGCATCGTCAAAGGGGACAGCTGAGCCGAAGCCGCCCTCTTGCGGTCCCACAAACGGAAGAGTGTAGTCTGATGAGTCGGTGAGCTCCCACTCCTTGATGTAGTCGTTGATGATTTCGTTCTGCGCTTTGGTGCCCCACGTCAAGGTGTTGTGCGGCAGTATGTGGGTGCCGCGTATGTCGATGTTTGAAACTATCGCGCTTAGGTTGTTTCGGGTGTGCTCAAGGAAAGTGCCGACACCGCGCACCGACACCTCCTGTGCAATGTCGCTGCCGCTGGAACCGAGGTCGGCTTCAATGTCGCTGAGCCAGTATTGGCTCTGGATGTCGTAAGTCTCCGATTCTTTTGCGTAGTACGCTGAAGTTATGAATTGCAGCGAGTTTTTGGCGTCAATTCTGTAGTCGAAGGTGAGCCCGCCCAAATAGTTTTCGTAGGTGTCAACTTCCTGCCCGTCAAAATAGACTTTGAGCCTTTGGGCAGTAGAAATTGTTC
>JAGCRI010000019.1 GCA_017964755.1 Bacteroidales bacterium
CAATAACATTTTTTTGGACAAGATGTCATTTCTTTTGATAGATTTGAGTAAATTTGCCGGGCGAAAGGAGTTCGTGCAGTATGCCGATGACAAGGAGAAGTGGTGCTACGCGATAAAGAACATGTGGCAGATGAGGGAGACGGACATACCGAAGAGATACGGGATATTCCACGAACTGTTTGAGGAGTGTAACATTTCAAAACTGAACGCCATGGAAAAACAGGACTATGAGAAGAGCGTGTTGGAGTATGAGGACGTGAAAGATGCTATGAAATACCACCGCAAATTGGGGATGGATGAAGGCTTCGAGAAAGGTATGGAGAAAGGCATGAAAAAAGGTATGGAAAAAGGCTTGGAGAAAGGTCGAGAAGAAGGAATTAAAGCACTTTTGAAAACGGCAGCTAATCTCTTGAAAATGGGGATGACACCTGCGGATATTGCCAAAGCAACCGGACTGACTGAAGAACAACTTGCAGAAATACTCCCTTGACACCCTTACCCACTCAACGCTGACTCCCTGACAATATTATTTGTTCAACATTTACACCTTTCTTAGTTGAACTTATACCTACTTCGCTTTCTTCTCATCGAAATAAAATTTCTGCACCTTGAGACTGTCGTCCATAAGCAGAAGTGCAGCAGTTTCAACGGTTACGCCGGACTTGTCGCGCGCCCCTTTTTCAATGGCGAAAGTCCACACGACACTATCATTGGGTGCAAGATTCACTGTTAGCGCATCTACAAACTCCTCGTTTTTAACATGTGCCCCAGCAGTGGTTATCCACCTTATCTTGCTGTCGAAATGCTCCTGCCTGTATGACAACGCCATTTGATTTTTGCCATTGATGAAGACAAACGACACGAGAACTTCCGAACGGTTTTCAGGATTCTTAGAGACTGACCTACAATATTGATACAGCAAGTTCCCTGAATCATCAACCTTGCGGTCAGACTGTGGCTGCGCATAAAGTGCGAATGCTAACGCAAAGCAGAATAAGAGAGAGAGAAGACGCTTCATTCCCCGAACTGATTAATCCATTCTGCCACCTCGGTAGCCGGTATAAGGTTCATACAGTTGAAATGCTTTTTAGGGCATTTTTTATAGCCGAGTTTTGAACAAGGGCGGCACCTCAGCGGACAGATTTCAAAGATGCGGAACCGCTCGGAAGACATATATGGGTACATTCCAAATTCCGGTACCGTGTTGCCCCAAAGAGAAGCTATCGGGACTTGCAATGCCGCCCCGATGTGCATCAGTCCCGTGTCGCCAGTGAGCAGGCATACACTACGCTGTATAATAGAAGCAGATTCAAAAAGGGAAAACTTTCCACAGCCGTTATATGCGCGCTCACCAAGTTGGGCCACTATCTCCTCCCCTTCAGCGAAAACGTCCTGCCCACCCAAAAGCATCATCGGCTTGTAAAGTATCCTGCCTATCTCAACAATCTTGTCAACAGGAATGCGTTTTGTGGCGTGCGCAGCTCCAAGAGATACCGCGACAAAGCCATTTTCAAAAACAGCAGGAAGATCATCTTCATTAAATGACTTATTATCAGGTATAAAGAAATCCAATCCCTGACCATCATTCGTGACACCCAGCGGCCTTACAGCCTCAAAATAGCGGTCAACAATATGCGAATTTGGAAGGAAATTGATTTTCAAGCGCACCAACACCCACTTTTTGAAGTTGTGTTTGTTATAAGTCGCTGACGCCGCACCAATCCTGCGGACAATCTTCCTTGATCTTACGTTCTTCTGCAAGTCAACAATAAAATCAAAACGCTCAGGCTTCAATTCATTGACGGCGGCCGTAACGCTGCCAGTAAAATAATGGATTTTTGAGATATACGGATTATACTCCAAGACAGGTGCAAACTCCTTCTTTATAAGAAAATGTATTTCCGCATCGGGCTTCTGCTTCTTTAGAGACCTTATTACAGGCGTTGTCAAGACAACATCGCCGATAGAACTAAGTCTGATGATTAAAATCTTTTGATGAGACGGAGGGTTATCGTCCATTTTTATCTGTTTTTATTTTTATAATCAATAAGTCAATCCGAGAGAGGATTTTACAGGGTTAGCATAAATACGAAGAAGATAGTCCATCATCTTCTCTTCAGCAACATCAGGGACAGCTGCCTGTTTCTTAAGATATTCTTCAAAATCCGCGCGCTGTTTTCCATCATATTTGTCAGAAAAATTGCAACAGTTTTCAAGCATATCAAAAGCGATGTAGTTTGTACTATAAAGCTGATAATCAGCATATATCTGTTTGTCAATAAGATGCGCCACCTCAGCCAATTTGTCATTAACTTTCATCGTGTCGTCAATCAAATCCAGCTGTCCGGTCAAAGATTTGCCTATCACCAGTGTGATTTTTCCTTTGTACCCAAAAATCCCCTGCTGCATACTCATAAAATCTTCGCCTGGCTGCTTGACGTATGGTGCATTTTCAGACAAAGCGAGCTCACGTGCCTTCTGTTTGTCGCACGGCTCATACTCGTATGAAATTGTAACGGGGACAATATTCATTTTCATAAGCAATGAAACAGGTTCTTCTGACGACCACTCAGTGAGCATTTTAAGGAGTCCCGGTTGTGTCTTATCAATCCCGTCCTTTGTCCTGCCGTTGCGCTGCGCTGTCCATACAGAATCATTCTCCACCGTAAGGCTATAATGGATATATTCCGAAAGAAGTTTTGAGCTTGCAAGTTTTTCCCTGATAGTTCCGTCACGCTTCACTATGAACATCTTGTTCAGTTTTGAGAAAGCATCAAGAAGAGGCATTGAAATGAGATTGTTGCCGAAAGCGATTTTCGATGTCGGCCTGCCGTTGGCCATGAAATAATATTGGAGGAGAGCCGTATCCATCACAATATCGCGGTGATTCGCAATGAATAGATAAGGGACGTCAGGCTGAAGATTCTCAAGCCCGCGCATATCGAGCACCGAAACAGTCTTCTCAACGAAAGTTTCAATGAAACGTTTTGCTACAGAAAGCTGGAAATCGTATGTTGACTTGAAATTGGCAAATTCCCCCTCAATCTGTTCGAGCGAAACCTTATGCTCTATAAGTTTCAATGCCTTACGAAAATCCTCATTCTCAATAAGATACTTCCAAGCGAAACGTGCTTCACGCTCGTTATAGTGGCGAATCGGCAAAAAAGCATCTTCCATATCTATCTACAAAATTGCAGGTGCAAAGTTACACATTTTTTTAACACAGTAAATAAAGAGTTATTCTTTGGACGGGATGAAATCAGCACTGAAAGCGAAAGGCATCAGGTCTCTGACAGACTTGACTTGGTAAATCGGGCCGCTTTCACCCGCAAAAGTAACCTCAATAGGAGATTTCGCTATCTGCTCATACTCCATAAGCACTTGGCGGCATGCTCCGCAAGGAGGCACTGGCCTGTCAAGCGGCTTGTCAGGATTTATTGCCACAATGACAAGTTTTTTGAATGCCACACCCGGGAAACGCGCCGAAGCTGAAAATGCCGTAGTCCGCTCAGCGCAAAGTCCTGACGGATAAGCAGAATTCTCCTGATTGCTACCTGTGACGATTTCACCATTGGCTAACAAAATGGCAGCCCCGACATAAAAACGCGAATAGGGCGCGTATGCACCGCGTGCCGCCTCAAAGGCCTTGTCCATAAGCATTGCGACATCGGCAGGCAACTCTGACCTGTTTTCATAAACAGTTATGTCAGTAATCAATTTTTCAGTTTTCATGTTTATATTTTTTAGTTACAAAATTATTATCCCAATCCAAAAATTGCTCTCTGTCAAAGCAAAAGATGAAAAAAGCGTTAAAGAACGTATAGAAAGTGATCCCCGCCTGCGTCTCGATAGTGTCTTCGGCAAAACAGGAGAGAAAAATCATAATGAAAAAGAGAACGTACAACACCGCCACCCTGTGTTTTCTGATAAAGAAAGGCACAAACAAAATAAAAAGAAATGCCAAAGGGAACAGTACGCCGCCCATAATCCACAAGGTCAGGAACTGGTTGTGTGCCCCCATGTTCAGAGGCATGTCAGGTGAAAGAGTCTGCAGCTTTTCGTTCAAAACCGCCTTATGGTCGCCAATCCCGACGCCCGCCAACCAATGTTCCGACACCACCAGTATTGCCGAGTGCCACAACGCGACACGCTGAAGCAGAGACGAATTATGTACCTGATGTGTGCGCTTATAAAGCGAGATGCTGAAAAATGTCGGATATAAGGCGCGTTTAACCCCTATAAACTGTGTATAATCCACATTGGCTATCAAATGCTCGACATTGTCAATATCTTGTTCTGTCAGCATTGAGACACCGACCGAATCCTTACGCAAATGCTTTGAGTTGAGGTAACGGACAAGTGTGGGCTCCACGCTGTCGTATGCCACTGCGCTCCTTTGTGTCCAAGCAGCGCGTAATTCATCCTCACAAACATAAATCCCTATCGGCGAGCCGTTCTCAACTATTGAGGCCACATCATGAGTGTAGACGTTGCCCCGCTCCGTATAAGATTCAAGCCTCGTGTTATAATCATAATGGAAATACGCCCATGTGATATACGACACATAGCCTGCCAAGCCAAGTATTGCCACTGCCATCGCCGGAAGCAGGAACTTGCGCAGGCGCATCTCCTTTTCGGCATAAAGCAGATAAAACAGCGCTATCACAGTTATAACAAGCAGAAGCAGAATTGCAGTAAAAGTCTGAGCCACAAAAACATACCCCACAAACCACAAAGCAAGACAAATACAAACGACACGAAGCCATTTAGGTGCGTTCTCAGATTTTAAAGCGAACAGGCAAGAAAAAAGTGTGGCAAGAATCACAGAAAAGCCGAACCTGATATGCGAGATAAACATCGAAATGGCACGGAAGTCTTCTACGGGGTGCGCAATCACACACGCCAAAGCAATACAGGTCCCGACAAAAGTACTTGCCACAAAGCCGGAAATGATAATACGCTGTTCTCTGCCGGAAGGAGGGGCTGTGCTTGCAAGAATCAGCGGGGCGTACAACATCGGCAGTTTGCTCAAAACATTATCCAAACCTTCGTTCCAATTGTCGGTGCGAAACAACCCAAAAAGGAAAAACACAAAAAAAGATGCAAGAATGAAGGCGAGCTTGTTGTCACGCAGCCGCTGCCATTTCTCACGCCAATTCCATTCCGCCACCCAGTTGGCGGCAAGGAAAATGCCCGCAGCACTCATCGCGAAATTGGAAACGGGAATCGCCGCCGCTAACGCGAAAAGAAGAAAAATGTATATTATGTGATGTATCTGTATGCGGGTCAAGGTTCGTTATTTTTGTGGCGTTAAGAGTTTTTTATATCTGTTACTGTCAAGAAGCACATCTTTCGCGACTTTGACCTCCGGATCGAACTGCAACGAATGGCGGATGCGGCCTTTCTGATAATAATATCTCACCACTATCTCGTTAGCAAGATATTTTGCAATCTCATCCTTGTATGTTACTATATCCTTTTCCTTATCCTGCGCCACCGCCTTCTCCATTTCCTCATAGCTCTTCTCTATTGCCTTCCACAGCTTATCGTCTGTAGCCGCACTCTTCAAGTCCTTCATATACTCTTCAGTTTCAGTAGTATATTTGTAATCCTTGTTTTTTATGTATGTACAAAAATCAGCATAGAGAGCATCATCCACAACAAAATCCTCCGGGGAGACAATCGTGTCGTGTTTCGACCTATATTCGTTTGCAAAATCGAAGATGAGGTTGTTCAAGACCAAAGCAAGAAGAATATTGCTTGAAATAGTGTCTTTTGTAATGATATCTGGTTCAACCCCACCCTTGTCGTACACCGTGCGGCCGTGCTTCGTCTTGTACGCAGTCGCCAAAGAGTCGGGGATTGTGCGCTTCATGGCCTTTAGAGTGTCCTTGTTGAAATAATCGATATTCTGGACGCAACGGCCCGATGGGATATAGT
The DNA here is from genome assembly GCA_017964755.1 of Bacteroidales bacterium. Taxonomy (GTDB): domain Bacteria; phylum Bacteroidota; class Bacteroidia; order Bacteroidales; family WCHB1-69; genus RUG11942. The sequence continues at coordinate 5,941 of JAGCRI010000019.1, forward strand.
ATTTTGATACTGTTATTTTAAGGCTTGAATTATAGCTCAACGGAACCACATTCTGCACAAGTCCTTTGCCGAAGGTTTTCTTGCCTACAACCACACCGCGGTCGAGGTCCTGAATGGCGCCGGTGACGATTTCGGAAGCCGAGGCGCTCATCTCATTGAC
>JAGCRI010000169.1 GCA_017964755.1 Bacteroidales bacterium
CACTTCTCCGGCACCTTCAGCATTATTGCTGTCGATAGCCACAAACGATAGCGTCTGAACCTTGGGTGCGCGGTGCATTGAATATAGCACATTGCTCAAACTGTCAATGATATTAGTAAGGCTGTCAGTATTAGGTCTCGGTATTGGAAGCACAACATAGCTGCCACCGGTCAGAAACAGCGTATCGTTGCTGAAACTGAGCTCCTGAGTTTCATCATAGTGGGTCAAATAGCCGGCATCGTTGATAAAATGGCTCACCACTGTCGGCGTGTCGGGAAGCGCATGATAATCGAACACGGGCAGGTTGCCGGCCGTCTGTGCGTAGTGTGCCAAAGGAACGCCAAGCACCTGCTGTGACGATGCCAGCGTGTAGTTCGTACCGCCGGTTATGTCAATTTCAGATTTCAGGAAATAGGTGCCGTCTCCCCAGTCTATATTCTGCAAAGAGCCGCTCACGACCGCACCGCCGCCGATGTTAAACATTGCCAACCCTTGGGCATTTGTAGTTACCGTATGTGTTTCACTATATACAACAGAACCATTTGGAGCGTTGTGGTTCAAGGAAATCCTGGCCCCAACTGTTTTGCCCGTCACCAGTTTCCCGTCAGCATCCCTCACCACCGCCTGATAGGTGAAAGCTGGGTTTTGTGCAACAGAGAAAAATAATAAAATGAAACAAAAATTGATAAAAAGTAATAGTTTTTTCATACTATTCTCATGTTAAAATATGGGACTTCTTTTTGTTATTAAGCAAATTTCCGATATTTTGTGAAGCCCGTTGACAAAATCGGCGAAAATCGGGTACAAATTTAAGAAAATATTTCAATTACCAAATCAAAAAAAATGTTTTTTTATCAAAACTCGAAAAAAAACAATATTTATACTACAAATTTTGATATCAGGGCTTTGTGAACAAATGGCATAATAAATGTAAATTTGCAGCCGAGATTTTTAAGATTTTAATATATAAAAATAAATGACCGTAACTTTCATCATTGTCAGCGCAATTGTATTTAGCTTGCTTCTCGCAGCGATACCGAATATCATCTTCCTTTTGGCTTGGCTCGGAAGCAAGATTTTCAACTATAGTCTCCCCTACCCGCCCTTCGGATGGTCGGCTCTCGCTCTTGTAGTTTTATGCTGGATGATATTGGCATACGGAGTCATCTTCGGACGTTTCCGCCTTACCATCAACAATTTGACATACGAAAACGCTCTTATTCCGAAATCTTTTGACGGCTACCGCCTCGTCCATATCTCCGACCTGCATCTCTCCACTTTCGATGACCGGCCGCAACAACTAAAACGGTTTGTTGACTCAATCAACGCCCAGAACCCTGACCTGATATGCTTCACAGGCGACCTCACGACATTCGGCGTAAAAGAGGCGGCGCCCCACACTGAAACGCTAAAGCAACTTCACGCCAAAGACGAAATTATAAGCATCTTAGGAAATCATGATTTTGCGATATACGCACATCAGTTAGACAACAAAGGGAAACTTGACGCCGTGTGCCAACTCGACACTTTCGAGCGTCAGGACCTCGGCTGGATTTTACTGCGCAACGGCCACCACATCCTCAACCGCGGCAACGACTCCATCACCATTATCGGTGTTGACAACATATCATCACGGGGACAAGGCTTTGAGACAATCAACAGTGGCGATTTGCAAAAAGCAATGCAAGGGACAGGCGGTTTCCGCATTCTGCTCACGCATGACCCGTCACACTGGCGCGGCGAAGTGCTGCCGCAAACTGACATTCCGCTCACTTTGAGCGGGCACACCCACGCAGGACAGATACGGATTTTCGGCAAAAACCTCTCCGACCTTATGTTCAAAGAGTCGGCGGGCATTTACAGAGAAGGCACACAAACACTATATGTGAATATCGGCTTAGGCTGCACGTTGCCAATCAGGCTGAACGCGCCCGCCGAAATAACTGTCATAACTCTGCGAAGCACAGAGAATTAGCTAAAGAACTGCTTCACACGGCTGAAGAAACTCTTGTCCTTCGCACCCGGCTTCGGTGTGAAGTTTTCTGAGCTGGCAAATTTGGAAATGGCGTCCTTTTCATCTTTTGAAAGAGTCTTCGGAACCCACACATTCACATTCACGATAAGGTCGCCCATAATCCGGCCGTTGAGTTCCGGCAGCCCTTTCCCCTGCAACCGTAACATCTGGCCGCTCTGTGTCCCCGGAGCGATTTTAACCTTGGCAAAGCCGTTGAGGATAGGAATCTGCACCGTATCGCCGAGAGCCGCCTGCGGGAAAGATATGTAATAGTTTATATATAAATTGTTGCCATCCCTTTCAAAAATCGGATGGTCAATCTCTTCAACCAGAACAATAAGGTCGCCGTTGACACCGCCGTTGGGAGCGGCATTGCCCTTGCCGCGCATACTCAGCTGCATACCGTTTTCAACGCCTGCAGGAATATTCACCGTGACAATCTCCTCACCGCGCACAGTACCCTTGCCGTTGCAATGCGGGCACTTATCCTTTATGACTTCCCCTGTACCGCCGCAATCGGGGCAAACAGAAACAGACTGCATAATTCCGAACATGCTGCGCTGTTGCGTAACCACCTGACCTGAGCCGTGACACTTCTGGCAGGTTGTCATAGAAGATTTATCTTTTGCGCCAGTGCCGCCACATTCAGGGCAAGGCACATCCTTCTGGATCTTAAGTTTCTTTTCAGTGTTTTTCGCAATCTCCTCAAGGGTGAGTTTCACCTTAATGCGGAGATCGGAGCCGCGGCGCACCCGTTTTTGGGCACGGCCTCCATAGCCGGCACCGCCGCCGAAAAAGTCACTGAAGCCGCCCCTGAAGCCGCCAGCACCGCCAAGCAGGTCTCCGAAACGCTCAAAGATGCTGTTCAGATCGAAGCCGCCCACATCATAGCCGCCAGCGCCAGCACTCATTCCTGCATGGCCGAACTGGTCGTAGCGGGCACGCTTGTCGGGGTTGCTCAGCACATCGTATGCCTCCGCCGCCTCCTTGAACTTCTCCTCTGCCTCCTTATCACCCGGATTACGGTCGGGATGATATTTCATCGCCATCTTCCGGTATGCTTTTTTCAAATCATCAGCGCTGACATTCTTGTCAACACCAAGCACTTCATAATAATCTCTCTTTTCCATCTCTCATTAATTTGCAACAACAACTTTAGAAAAACGTATCACCTTGTCTTTCAACTGATAACCTTTTTCAACGACATCTATCACCTTACCTTTTTTCGACTCGTCATCTGTCGGGAAATGAGTTACAGCCTCATGGAAATCCGTATTGAAAGGCTTGTCAACGGCATCAATTTCAGTTACGTCAAAACGTTTCAGCAGCATAAGCAACTTATTGTAAATCAAATTAAAGCCGTCTTTCACCGCCTGAATATCCTCAGTTTTTTCATTTGCAGCAATAGCACGTTCAAAGTCGTCAACCACAGGCAGCAATGCAACCAGAACCCGCTCTGACGCGGTTTCGAGCAAATCAAGTTTCTCCTTATTGGTACGTTTTTTATAATTATCGAACTCAGAATACAAACGTAAGAATCTGTCATTAAGCTCTTTATACTTAACCTCAGCTTCTTCGAGCTCTGTTTTCAGTTTTTGCACTTCTTTGGAAGACTTACGCGACCAGAAAGAAGTTTTCTCTTGTCCGGCATGTTCCTCAGGTGCTTCATCTGCGTTTTTGCTTTCATTTTCATTGACAGTTTCTTCCTCCTGCGTACCTTCGTTACCGGCCTCATTGACAGCTCCGTCCATGCCAGCAACGTGTTCTTCACTCAAATTTTCTTTTTCAGCATCATCAACAAATTGATTCATAACAATATAATTAAAAAAAACAAATATATAAAATTCAAAATTTCAAAAGGCACAAAATGCAAAGCAAAAATTTTGCCAAAAGGGAACATTTGACAAAATGTCACAAAAAAACATCAGACAGGATTGAGAGAAAAAAATGAAAAAAAAATCTTTTTTTTTCGTAAAACAAAGATATTGAATAAAATAAAAGTGTATTTTTGCAACCCAATTCCAGAGGTAATAAAAAAATAATTGTTAAACCTAAAAATAAAAGAATTATGACAAAAGCTGAAATCGTTAATGAAATCGCCAACAAGACCGGTTTTGACAAAAACAGTGTCCAAACAATAGTCGAAGCTTTCATGACATCTGTAAAGACATCACTCGTAAACAACGAAAACGTTTATCTGAGAGGTTTCGGAAGCTTCATCGTTAAAGAGAGAGCTGAAAAGACAGCACGCAACATTTCGAAGAAGACATCTATTGTCATCCCTGCACACAAGATTCCGGCATTCAAACCTTGCAAACCTTTCGTTAACGCAGTGAAAAAAATCAAATAATCATAGTTAACCTGATTCCATAACCTTTTAAAACCTAACATTATGCCAAGCGGAAAAAAAAGAAAAAGACATAAGATGTCGACCCACAAAAGGAAAAAACGGTTGAGAAAGAACAGACACAAGAAGAAATAATGAACCGTTTATATTGCACAGCAAAAAACTAAATACTATGGATTCCATATTATTTAGTTTTTTGTTTTATAACAAAAAGCGGAACAAATGAGCGAACCCAAAGAATTAATCATAACTACACATCAGAAAGATGTACAAATCGCACTCCTTGAAGACCAAAAATTGGTTGAGCTACACCGTGAGGCATCGTCTGACCAAGTTTCTGTAGGTGACATTTTCCTTGGGCGTGTGCACAGGGTGAATGTCGGACTGAATGCCGCTTTTATAAACATAGGAGTAGAAAAGGACGCGTTTCTGCACTACTTGGATTTGGGCTACAATGCCCGTACACTTAACAATTATGTTGCAGAGGCTGTTGAGAACCGCCGCCGGAGCGTATGCAACTACCCGCCGGCACCCGGTGTGGAAAAGAGCGGCAATATTGGGAGCGTGCTCACCGCAGGGCAGCCCATAATGGTCCAGATAGCCAAAGAGCCCATCTCAACAAAAGGGCCCCGCGTAACAACAGAAATCTCATTTGCAGGACGCTATCTTGTGCTTATGCCTTTCAGCGAGCAGATCGCTATATCGCAGAAAATACGGAGCAGAGCGGAACGGGCAAGGCTCCGCAAAATCGTTGAAGGCATAAAACCGAAGAATTTCGGCGTGATAGTACGCACAGTCGCAAAAGACAAACAGCTCGAAGACATCACCGCCGACCTGAAAGTCCTTGTGGACAAATGGAAAGTTGTCGCCGACAGGCTGACCACAGCAGTCGCGCCGGAGCTCATCGCAGCAGAGCTGAGCCAGACCTCCGTGCTGATACGCGACATCGTGAACAGCACTTTCACCGCAATCCACATCGACACCCCGGCAATCTACAACGAGGTCAGGGCATACATCAAGTCGTTTGCACCAGGGAAAGAGGATATTGTAAAGCTGTATAAAGACACCCAACCGATTTTCGAGCACTTTAACGTAGCAAAACAGATAAAAGGTTCCTTCGGCAAGGTGGTAACGATGAAAAACGGCATCTACCTGATAATCGAACAGACAGAAGCCATGCACGTCATCGACGTAAACAGCGGCAACCGCATGAAAACCGCGAATCAGGAAGAGAACGCGCTACAGGTGAATTTGGAGGCGGCGGTGGAGATTGTGCGGCAACTGCGTCTGCGCGATATGGGCGGGCTCGTTGTCATCGACTTCATTGACATGGCAAAGGCTGAAAACCGCAAGACCCTGTACACAAGCGTCAGGGAACTTATGGCAAACGACCG
>JAGCRI010000020.1 GCA_017964755.1 Bacteroidales bacterium
ACCGACTGCTTCAAATCATCCATCTCGCGCAAATGCTCTTTCCAAGCATTGTCGATAACAGCAAGAGTAATTGATTTTTCTATTGAAAGACCAATTTCACGGCCGTTTGTCTCATGGCATTTTTTCAAAGGCGCAATGACGTTGAGAGTTTTAACTCCATCTGATATCGGAATTGCAATATTCTGGTACCTGTGCCCTTGAAGCTGATAAACTTGGTCAACAATTGGGAAAGCCTTGTTGCAGAGGAGCTTCAATCTTTCCTGATAATTCTCCCAAACAATAGGATATAACTTGTCTATAAGTTTCTGCGGGCGTTCCTGCATAAAATACTGTTCTTCAAACGGCGATTCGCAGCCGAAGGTGGTAATCAGCCCGTTGCAGAAGCCTTCGTAATCCTTCGCATTCCAATTGTCTTCAATAAGAGCGGCGCAGACATCTTCAAACATCTGCGCGATGTCTATCGCCAGCCTGTCTCCGAAAAGGGCGTTCCTACGCTTGCGGTAAATTGTCTCCCTCTGCTTGTTCATAACATCATCATATTCGAGCAGACGCTTTCTTATGCCGAAGTTGTTCTCTTCAACTTTCTTCTGTGCCCTTTCAATAGATTTTGTGATAAGGCTGTGCTGAATCACTTCGCCGTCCTGAAGCCCCATTCGGTCCATGACTTTCGAGATACGCTCCGAGCCGAAAAGTCTCATAAGGTCATCTTCAAGGGAGACAAAGAACTGGGAACTACCCTTGTCGCCCTGACGTCCCGCACGACCGCGCAGCTGGCGGTCAACGCGGCGGGAGTCGTGACGCTCCGTGCCGATGATTGCCAAACCGCCCTTCGCCTCAATGCCGGGCCCCAGTTTAATATCGGTACCACGTCCGGCCATGTTGGTTGAGATTGTAACCGTTCCCTCCTGCCCCGCTTCTGCAACAATGTCCGCCTCTTTCTTATGGAGTTTCGCATTCAAAACGTTGTGTTTGATTTTTCTTGCAGTGAGAATGCGCGAGAGCAATTCGGAAGTTTCCACGGAAGTCGTACCGACAAGCACCGGCCGCCCCTCTTCGTGAAGCCTCAATATTTCATTCACCACAGCAGTATATTTCTCGCGTTTCGTCTTATAAACCAAATCCTCATAGTCAAGACGCGCTATCGGGCGGTTGGTGGGAATTACGACAACATCAAGTTTATAGATATTCCAGAACTCACCGGCTTCGGTCTCAGCGGTACCCGTCATACCAGCGAGCTTCTTATACATTCTGAAATAATTCTGCAGAGTGATAGTGGCGTAAGTCTGGGTCGCCGCCTCAACTTTCACGTTCTCCTTCGCCTCAATCGCCTGATGCAGACCGTCAGAGTAACGGCGTCCCTCCATGATACGTCCCGTCTGCTCATCAACGATCTTCACTTTATTGTCAATAATCACATACTCAACATCTTTTTCAAACATTGTGTAGGCTTTCAAAAGCTGATGGATAGTGTGAATACGCTCCGAGGCGATAGAGAAATTGCGGTAGATTTCGTTTTTGCGCGCGGTCTTCTCTTTCGGGTCGAGATCTAGTTTCTCCAACTCGGCGATTTCAGCGCCCACATCCGGCATGATGAACAGTTTTGCCTCTTCTGCATTCCTTGATACAAGTTCTATACCTTTATCCATAATATCCACAGTATTCTGCTTTTCCTCTATCACAAAATAGAGTTCGTCATCAATAATGTGCATATTCCTGTTCTGGTCCTGCATGAAAAATCCTTCAGTTTTAAGAAGGATCTGCTTGATGCCCTGCTCACTCAAAAATTTTATGAGAGCTTTATTTTTAGGAAGTCCTCTATACGCGCGGAGAAGTAGCATTGCGCCTTCGTCCTGCGGTTTCGGGTCGGGGTTTTCTGCAAGAAGTTTTCTCGCTTTGGTAAGGATTTCCGCCACAAGCATTTTTTGGGCGTTGTACATCTTTTCAACAATAGGCGTATAGAGGTCAAATTCCTGCTGGTCACCGCGCGGTGTCGGACCGGAAATGATGAGAGGGGTACGCGCATCGTCAATCAAAACAGAGTCAACCTCATCGACTATCGCGTAATTGTGCTCTCTCTGAACAAGTTCGGTGGGGTTTCTGGCCATATTGTCGCGCAAATAGTCGAACCCGAACTCATTGTTTGTTCCGTATGTAATATCTGCAAGATATGCTTTGCGGCGGTCTTCCGAATTTGGCTCGTGCTTGTCGATGCAATCAACAGAGAGGCCGTGAAATTCGTAGAGCAGCCCCATCCATTCGGAGTCACGTTTTGCCAAATAGTCGTTCACAGTGACGATGTGGACGCCCTTTCCTGGCAGTGCGTTGAGATAAACGGGCAGCGTTGCCACAAGGGTCTTCCCTTCGCCGGTCGCCATCTCGGCAATCTTGCCCTGATGCAGCACCGTGCCGCCGATGAGCTGCACGTCATAGTGGCACATGTCCCATTTTATCATATTTCCGCCCGCTAACCAGCTGTTGTGGTACAACGCCTTGTCGCCGACAATTTCAACACTCTCGCGATAAGCCGCTATGTCCCTGTCCATCTGGGTAGCCGTAACTTCCACAATCTCATTCTCCTTAAAGCGGCGCGCCGTCTCCTTCATCACCGCAAAAGCCTCGGGCAGAATATGGTCAAGAACTTCTTGCGTCTTCTTATATGACTGTTTTTCAAGATGTTCCACTTCTTTGTAGAAATCTTCTTTTTCAGAAATCGGAATATCATAATTGGCGTCAAGATAATCTTTTATCTCTTTTATTCTATCTTCTTCCTCTCTGACAGTATCAGCAATCAGTTCGCGAAATTCAACTGTCTTGTGGCGGAGTTCGTCATTTGTCAAATTCTTGATTACTTCGTATGCCTCCAAAGCCTTGTTGAGGTATGGTTTCAGTTCTTTTAAATCTCTATCTGCCTTTGTTCCAAATAATTTGCTTAAAAAATTTGCCATTGTTCTATTATTTCGGAAATATTATTTTTATCAATTTTGATTATTCTGATTCTGAATTGTCTCTTTCACTTTCCGCATAAGCCACATCGGAGTTGAAGTGGCGCCGCAGATACCTATTCTGTCATCTTTTTTAACATCAATTTCTTTTATTTGTTCAATGTTTGAAATGAAATGCGATGACGGATTGGTGTTTTTGCATAGTTGGAAAAGATGAAGACCGTTTGAACTTTTTTCTCCAGACACAAAAATTATCTTGTCGAAACGTGAGGCGAACTCACGAATCTGTTTCGATCTGTTGGCCACTGTGCCGCAAATGGTGTTGTGATATGCAAACAGGCTTTTGTTTCCCGCCGCCACATAGCGTTTTTCCAATTCGGTGATTATATTAGCGTATTCTTCAGGACTTTGTGTGGTTTGCGAATAAAGCCTTGCAGGTTTTGAAAAATCCACGAGGCTAAGGTCTTCCACTGAAGAAATCACAATCCCTTTCTGCTCCGTCTGTCCCAAAAGTCCGATGACTTCGGCGTGCCCTTTCTTGCCGAAAATCAGAATCTGCCCGCCTTTGAAATCGGGGTCATTGTAACTTTGCTTAATGCTTTTTTGAAGACGAAGCACAACCTGACAAGTGGCGTCTATAAGTTTGATATTCCGCTCATTGGCGGCGGCGTAGGTCTCCGGCGGCTCACCATGGGCGCGTATCAGCACCGTGGTGTCGTGCAGTTTTTTGAACTCTTCGTGCGAAATGATAACAAGTCCCAGATTCACAAGGCGGTTCACCTCTTCGCTGTTGTGAACAATGTCTCCGAGACAATAGAGCGTTTTGTTTGCCGCGAGGAACTCTTCCGCAGTTTTTATCGCGTTGATGACCCCGAAGCAAAAACCCGAATTGTTATCAATTTCGACTATCATTTCTCAATCGGGAGCGGTTTGTCAATTTCTTCGTGCCACGGCAGTCCGTATTTTCCGATTTCGGCCATGAACGGGTCGGGATCAAAATCTTCAACGTTGAAGACGCCTTTGCCGTTCCATTTTCCGGTGAGTATCATTTTCGCGCCGAGCATTGCGGGAACGCCGGTGGTATATGACACCGCCTGTGCGCCTATTTCCTTGTAACATTCAGCGTGGTCGCAATTGTTCCAGATGTAGTAAGTGCGCTCCTTGCCGTCCTTAATGCCGCGAATCTGGCATCCGATGGAAGTCTGCCCTTTATAACCTCCGCCCAGTGATGACGGCTCCGGCAGAACCGCTTTCAGAAATTGCAGCGGAACGATGTCAATGCCCTGATATTTTATCGGCTTTATACTCGTCATGCCCACTTCCTGCAAAACATTCAGCACTGTGATATATTTCTGTCCGAATGTCATCCAGAATCTTGCTCTTTTTATTGTCGGATAATTTTTTGTCAGTGATTCAAGTTCTTCATGATAAAGAAGATACGATTCTCTTTCTCCAATAGAAGGATATTCAACAGACTTATGGATTGACATCGGATCTATTTCCACCCACGCGCCGTTTTCCCAATATTTGCCGCGCTGAGTGATTTCGCGGATATTGATTTCGGGGTTGAAATTGGTGGCGAAAGCTTTGCCGTGGTCGCCGGCGTTGCAGTCAACAATGTCGAGATAATGGATCTCGTCGAAATGGTGTTTTGCTGCGTAAGCCGTGTAAATGCCGGTCTGGCCTGGGTCGAAGCCGCAGCCGAGAAGAGCCATGATTCCCGCTTCCTTGAATCTATCCTGATAAGCCCATTGCCACTTGTACTCAAACTTTGCGACATCTTTCGGTTCATAGTTCGCCGTATCCATATAGTTGGTGCGCGTTTCCAAGCATGCGTCCATCAGCGGCAGGTCCTGATACGGAAGCGCGACATTAATCAGCAAATCAGGGTTGTGTTTTCTGATAAGAGCCACAGTTTCAGCCACATTGTCAGCGTCAACCTGTTCGGTAATTATGTTTTTGCTGCCTATTTCGGCCGCTATCTTGTCACATTTTGATTTTGTTCTACTTGCAAGCACAATCTCACTGAACACTTCAGGGACTGAGGCGCATTTGTGGGCAACCACTGCTCCGACGCCGCCCGCACCTATAATCATCACTTTTGCCATAATCTCGTCATTAATTTAAAAAATCCTTTTAAAATCTTTTAACTATAAAAATGCAAAAATACGCAAAAAAGAATTATGGCGGAAGAAAAAGGCGGATTTAATCACGGGGTTTACAAACCTGATTCAATAAATGTTTTCACGTTCCCACAACAACAGGCCTGCTTCAACCAATTGCCTGTTGATTTTTTGTGCCAATACATCTTTTTAAAAGTTTACAGAAGCTTTATTAAAAAAAAATGGGAATTTTTTCAAATTCCCTGATTATATCCAAACCTCTTCATTATCAAGTCATTGTCGCGCCAATCCTTCAAAACTTTAACGGACAGGTCAAGAAAAACATGACAGCCCAAGAACTCCTCTATATCGCTCCTCGAAGCAATTCCGAGTTGTTTTATCGCACTTCCTTTCCTGCCTATAATTATCTGCTTCTGCGTATCGCGTTCAACGTACAACACCGCTCCTATACGGGTTATTTCAGGCGATTCCTCGTATCTTTCAACCACAACCTCAACACTATACGGAATCTCTTTTTTGTATTGCAACAAAATTTTTTCCCTTATAATTTCAGAAATGAAAAAACGCATCGGCCGGTCGGTCAGCTCATCTTTCGGAAAATATGGCGGTGAAAAAGGAAGTTTCTCAACTATCTTCTGGAGAAGAACATCAAGATTAATATTCTTCAAAGCTGAAATCTCCACAATCTCAGCTTGGGGCAGCAATTCTGACCAATAGCGCCGTGCTTCCTCCAACAAAACAGAATCTGCTTTATCTATCTTATTAATAGCTAATATGATTGGGACATTAATCTTTTGAAGTTTCCCTATCACAGATTCATTGTACTTTGTTTCACCGCACTCTATCAGATAGAGCAAAACGTCAGCATCTTGCAGCGACTCGTCAACAAAACGCATCATCATCTCCTGCATCTTGTATGCTGGCGTAAGAATCCCCGGAAGGTCAGAATAGACAATCTGGTAATTGTCACCGTTAACTATGCCTTTTATGCGGTGGCGCGTTGTCTGTGCCTTCGCCGTAATTATCGAAAGCCTCTCCCCTACCAAACAGTTCATCAAGGTGCTCTTTCCTACATTAGGGTTTCCAATAATATTGACAAAGCCTGATTTATGAGTGTCTTGTTCCATGATTTTTCATGATTTAGTATGGCATATCATCATTGATAGCGGAATCTTCATTATCGTCATTCATTTTTGAGCCGTATGTCTCGAAACTTTCATTATTTGTAATGCCTTCCGAGGCTGGAGTGTCAAAAGAATACCCTTCATCTTTGTCCGAGAACTTGGTGTACTGCTTTTCAAATCTTACCCTTATGTTCGCATTGGCGCCATGACGGTTTTTCTCTATCATAATGTCAGCCAGTCCTTCAGACGGTGTACCGTCTTCAAAAGTCTCAATCTTGTAATATTCCGGACGATAGATGAATGCCACCATATCAGCATCCTGCTCAATAGCTCCCGATTCACGCAAGTCGGATAGCATCGGCCGCTTCGAGCCCGCGCGCGTCTCCACCGCACGACTTAACTGCGACAATGCTATTACAGGAACATTCAGCTCCCTCGCCAACGATTTCAAAGAACGCGAAATGAAACTTATTTCCTGCTCGCGGTTTCCACCGCCTTTCCCTTCATCCGAACCGCCGCGCATAAGTTGCAGATAGTCAACAATCACAAGCTGTATGTCGTGTCTGTTCTTAAGTCTGCGGCATTTTGCACGCAAGTCGAAAACCGTAAGCGCGGGCGTGTCATCAATATACAACGGCGCCGAATCCAACGTCTGTATTCTGTTCATCAGGCGCGTCCACTCATTGTCATCCAACATTCCTTTAGAAATACGCTCCGATGAGATGCCCGATTCCATTGCGAAAAGACGGTGTGCCAGCTGTGTGGCCGACATTTCAAGTGAAAAAAGCGCAACAGGTTTCTTGAAATCCACCGCCGCATTACGCGCAATGGTCAGCACAAATGAGGTCTTACCCATACCAGGACGCGCAGCCAATATTATAAGGTCCGACTTCTGCCATCCTCCGAGATGGTCGTCTATCGCCCTGATTCCTGCCGGCACCCCCTGATATTGGTCGCCTTGGTTCTTCATCTCATTCAACTCGTCAAGTGCCCTGCGCATGACTTCATCCAAATTCTTGCTCTCCCGCTTGAAATTGTTCTGTATTATACCGAAAAGCTTGGTTTCAGCATCATCGAGAAGTTTCAGCACATCCTGAGAATCATCGTATGCATCTTTCACTATTGACGTGCAATTTGCTATCAGCTCACGAAGCACGAATTTTTCCATCACAACGCGGGCGTGGTATTCAATATTTGCCGACGAAGCCACACGGTTTGTCAACGAAGCCAAATATGACGGACCGCCCACAAACTCCAGCTGCTTGTTCTTTCTAAGCCTGTTTGTCACTGTGAGCAAGTCAACGGGTTCATTATCAGAGAAAAGATCGCGTATCGTCTTGAAAATATATTGGTGCTTCTCATTATAAAACATCGCCGTCTGAATGAAATCTATTTCGCTGATTGCATTCGAGTCTATCATCAATGCTCCCAATATCGCCTCCTCAAACTCTACCGCCTGCGGAGTGAGCCGCCCTGTCAGCGACAATGCGTTCTCAATAGTGTTATATGACAATTTGTTTTCAGTACGTTTTTGCGCAATAGGTTGGTTTTCCATAAGTTATATGTATAAAAAAAAACTTTTTTTGAGTTCCAAAGATAGGAATAAAAACAATAGTTCTCAAAAAAAGTTTTCAACAAAACAGCTACCCCGACACTATATCATCGTAACACTGCGCTTTACAAACTCACTTAACCTTTCTCCTGTCAACATGTTCTGAGACAATAAAGCAAGGTCAACAAGCTGTTTTACAATATCTTCTCTCTTGGAGTCATCTTTTTCATCAATAATCCTGCTAACTATCGGATGGTTGGCGTTGACAACAAGGTTATAATGCTCAAAATTACCATAGCCGCTCTGCCCGGACAGTTTCTGCATATCCTGGAAACGGCGCATGAACTCATTCTGCGTTATCATCACAGGGATATCTGTTTCACTCAGATTTTCCAACTGAACGGTATATTTCTCTTTTTCAACATTATTCTCAAAAATCTCCTTCACTTTCGCACTGTCACTCTCCGACAATTTTGAAGGTTGGATTTCGTCTTTCTCTATAAGTTTGTCTATTACATCAGCATCCACACGTGTAAATCTGCTCTTCTCCAATTTAGGTTCAAGCATATTTATGAAGTGGGTATCAAGAAAACCGTCCAACAAAAGCACGTCGTACCCTTTCTCTTTTGCAGCCTGAATGTAAACATGCTGCGTATTTGAGTCAGCTGCATAAAGGTAAATGAGATTCCCGTTCTTGTCTTTCTGCAAAGTCTCGATTTTAGACTTATATTCGTCTATCGTAAAATATTTCCCTCAATATTCTTAAAGAGATAAAATTTGCTTGCCTTTTCATAGAATTTTTCATCGGTAATTGAACCGTATTGTATGAAGACTTTTATGTCATCCCATTTCTTTTCAAAATCCTCACGGTTGTTTTTGAACATCTCCTCCAATTTTTCAGCCACCTTTTTGGTGATGTGCGCCGAGATCTTTTTCACATTTGCATCCGACTGCAAATAAGAACGCGAAACATTAAGCGGTATATCCGGTGAGTCGATAACTCCGTGAAGCAGCATCATGAATTCTGGAATCACACCCTCAAGCTGGTCAGTTATAAACACCTGATTACAATATAGTTGCACCTTGTTTTTTTGCATCTCAAACTGATTCCGCACTTTAGGGAAATAGAGAATACCTGTCAGATTGAACGGATAGTCAACGTTAAGATGAATATGGAACATCGGTTCCTCAAAACTCATCGGATAAAGCTCACGATAGAAATTCAAGTAGTCCTCGTCTTTCAAATTCGCCGGCGACTGCTTCCAAAGAGGATTTGTATTGTTTATAATACGCGGTTTTTCCACTTCCTTTTCTTTCTCTTCGCCTTCAGGCTTTTCCCAATGCTTTTCATTGCCGCATCGTATCGGCACCGGCAGGAACCTGCAATATTTGTTCAGCAGCGATACGATTCTTGATTCTTCAAGAAATTCAGCAGCATCGTCTGAAATGTGCAGAATAATTTCACTTCCCCTATCCTTCTTGTCTATATCAGTCATTTCATACTCTGGAGAACCGTCACACACCCACTTGACAGCTTGAGAATTATCAAGATACGATTTCGTAAGTATCTCAACCTTGTCAGACACCATAAACGCCGAATAGAACCCCAAGCCAAAATGGCCTATAATGTTCGTCGAATCTGCGCCCTTATACTTCTGCACGAACTCCTCCGCACTTGAAAACGCAATTTGTGCAATATACTTTTCAACTTCCTCTTTAGTCATCCCAATTCCCCTGTCAATTACCCTTATCTCCTTTTTCTCCTTATCAACCTCAATATTGATTGTGAGGTCTCCCAATTCACAGTCAGCCTTACCAGTTGTAGATAATACCTTAAGTTTCTGTGTGGCATCAACAGCATTGGACACCAACTCACGGAGAAAAATATCGTGTTCTGAATAGAGGAATTTTTTGATTACCGGAAATATATTTTCCGTCTGAACATTAATCTTACCTGTTTGCATATTCATAAAATTTTAAGTTGTCAGTAAAAACACATTATAAAAGCAAAATCCGTGCCAAACAAAATAAAAAAAGGGCAACATGTTGTGCTGCCCTTTAAACAATTTAATCAGATTACTAATTCTTTCTTCTAATTCTGAATATAGCTGCTCTGTGCTCTTCGTCAACATTTGAATTGATATTCTGAACACTTGCATCATCATCGGCAATGTAAGAATAGGTTTCAATCTGATCAGCTGGAACGCCCTTGCTTATGAAGTAATCACGAGTATTGTTTGCTCTACGTTTTGCAAGCGCCCTATTGTGTTCCTTAGAGCCCTTCGGACAAGTATAACCTTCAACAATGAGAACCAAATTAGGATCGTTCTTCATAATTTCAGCAATTTTATTAATGTTTTGCTCATCTCTCTTAGCAACTTTCGGGTCGTCCTTGTCAAGGTCAAATAAAATCTTTGTTACAGACAAAATGTCAACAATGTCCTTCAGATTGTCATTGTCCTTGTTTTCAGCTTTACCGAATACAGGGCTCATCAGTTCAGTTGGCTTGGTGTCCTTATCTTCATTTGAATATTGTGGAATGATGTAAATAATTTCAGTTCTTTCAATTA
>JAGCRI010000170.1 GCA_017964755.1 Bacteroidales bacterium
GCTGCAAAGATATGCAAAATATTAATATAAAATTAACATTCAAGAAAATAATTTTAAAATATTTTTATAATAATAAAATTACTCAAGGGTGGTATCTAATATAATATACTGATAATCATTAATATACATCTACAACTATAATTCCCCGCACACCTAACGGCGTGCGGGATTTACGGACACACAATTATCAGCCTACAGAGCCATGCACACCTACGGCGTGCAGGCTAACAGATTTCAATCAAACCGTAAAATATTGCGGAATCCGCAGCAGCCCTAACGGGTTGCATGGCTTTTTAACACACGAAAATAGCGAAGAAGGGGATTGCTCAACGCCTCTACATATCACCGGCCCAGCCATGCCCTATATCCCAGTGTTCGTCATATACAAATTCAAAATATGGAAGTGAAAATTCATTTTCCAACAAAACAGTGAGCTCTTCCTTTATAGGGTCTGCCCAATGTCCCACCAAAACAATGAATTTGTCGATATTCCATGTTACACGGCCGCGTGGAATTTGCGTGTAGTCACCCTTGAATTTTGTCTCTTCGTGCTTTGCCTGCGCACGGAAAAATTCCTTCGCCCACACCTGCCTGTGCAATTTCGGGTAGTTGATGAAAGGCATTCCTTTTTCAGCGGCCTCCTCCACCATTTTTGGCGTAACTTCCTGCTTGCAAACCCCGAAAAATGACTTGTCAGCGACATCATACCAGAAAATCCCGACACATGGCATCTGTTCGTCAAAGGCTTTCATCGCTTCCATTTGTGCGGCACGGTCTTTTTCTGATAATTCTGTCATACTGCAAATATTACATCCCTATTTCTTGAAAACAAAAAATACCGCTAATACCATGAAACCGAAACCGAGAATGTGATTCCAGCGCAATGTCTCATTTTTGAAAAACAAAACCGTAAACAGTGTGAACACCGTTAAAGTTACAACTTCCTGAATTACTTTAAGTTGCCATAGGTTAAACTCTCCGCCGTTTTCAATATAGCCGAACTTGTTGGCCGGCACTTGAAAGCAATACTCTAAAAACGCAATCGCCCAACTGATAACAATCACCCCGAAAAGACCGAACTTGTTGAACCATTGCATATCCTGAAACTTCAGATGACCGTACCATGCGACTGTCATAAAGACATTCGCGATAATAAGAAGCAAAATAGTGTATATACCTTTCATTTATTACTATTCAATAGTGAGTTTTATAAGAGCAAAAACAGCATAATTAATTATATCATAGTAATTTGCATCAAGACCTTCTGAAATTTTCGTCTCTCCGTGGTGGTCCTCAATCTGCTTAATGCGCAGGAGTTTCATAAGAATAATATCTGTGAGCGAAGAGATTCTCATTTTGCGCCACGCCTCGTCATAGTCATGGTTTTTGTTGAGCATCAGATTCTTGGCATTGAGAAGATATTTCTTGAAGAGTTCAATTGCCTTATCAGCCGGCATGAGTTCCTCGATAGTGTTCGCCACGCCAAGTTCGAGTTGTATGAGCGCCATCGCCGAGTAGTTGACAATGCCGATATATTCAGGCACAACCCCCTCATCTACCTTTTGAACGCCCTTCTGCTCAATGCTCCGTATCCGCTGCGCTTTTATGTATATCTGGTCTGTCATCGACTCGGTGCGCAAAATCCGCCACGCTGTGCCATAATCATACGCCTTCTTAGAAAAAATGTCTATACATTTTTCAGCTACAATGTCAAATTCTTCTGATGTCGCCATATTGAGCCTTTTTTCAGTTGATAATAAATATGATAATTCTTTACTTTCTTACGTTGCTATTTTTTGTCAACAACAGTGGGCTTGCAGGTAACCTTGCCGACAATAGTGTGATTGTCAAGCGTGGTAACATGCACTTCCGCAGTGCATTCACCATTGTTATCGTTCTTGTTCACAATAAGATATGAATCATCTGTACAATTATTGCCAAAAACTTCCACCATATTGTCTTCACCGCTTCCTGCAGGATCTTTCATCCATCCAATTATGACTTTCTGAAAATCCTTAACCTTAACTTTGCTCCCGAACTGCGAATTTTTCATAAAAACAGTAAGCCATGCAACTGTGTTATATTGCGGGTGCTCTTCAAAAGCATCTATCACAGTCGTATTGTCTCCATGCTCAGAATAGCTGTTCTCATTAAAAACATGGTTTACCCCATCAATTGTAATCACATTGTTCGGCAAATCAGGTAGTTTAGCAGGCTCATCATCAGTACAAGTAATGGTGTATTCAGCTGTGGTTTGATTAAGGCTTGAACATTTGCCTGTTGTTTCTTGTACGTCATAATAAGTATTGATTCCCACCTTCTTAATACAATGGCACTCATGTTTACAGGCAAAAAATAATGCCGAAACAATAACTAAAATGAATAATAAAAATGATTTTTTCATATTCAGACTATTTTTTAATGAATTTTATTGTGGTTTTCCCTGCTTTCACGAAATAGAATCCGGGGGCGAGGGAAGAAATGTCAATTTTTGTAGTCTCGCCGTCAGCGACATAGCTGCCAAGCCAGCGGCCGTTCACGTCAAAGAGCCGTAACTCATCGTTTGCGGGAGCCGTAACCTCAATGAAGTCGTATGCCGGATTCGGTCTCACAGAATAGAGCGCTGCCGACTCGTTGTCGTTCACGCCTTGAATCACCAGTGTTGTGAAAGCGGTCTTATAGTTTTGCGCAGAAGCCGCGACTTCCACCTTGCTCAAATCTTCAATGGCATCGAAAGTCAAAGTCGCCTCTCCGTTCTCATCAGCAAAAGCCGCCGCAACGAGTTCCAAATCGTTTGTAATAGCGACGTAAGCATACGGCACAGCATGAATTTTCACGGAAGTAACGGGCAAGGAGACGGGGTCAGCAGTAAGAATCATAGTTTCGGGCTGCGAGAACCATGTCATCACCGAGGGGTCTCCGATAAGATGGTAGATTTCCCAATAGTAAGTCTTTGATTCATCATCTGTTACTGAGGCCTGCACGGCCATATTTCCAGCCATAATCATTCCTCCGAAAGTTGTCATCCATTCAGAGAAAGGCTCATTATGGGTGTGACATGCGCGGTCGTATGCACCGAGGTTTTCCGCTTCGTAAACGAAAGTGGTGGGTGAAGTGGTTGATGAAGAGATGGTGCTCCGTGCTCCGACAGACCAATAGACATCCTCATCCCAGTATGTGCTGTTAGAGCCGCCGATGTAGCCGACTGCTCCTTTTTTATCAGCGCGCAATAAAGATTCACCCAATGATGTTTCATCAAATTTGTTTGAAAGAAAGCAGTTCCCAATCATCAGGCCATATTTATTCGTATTGGTCATGGAGGTTATGTCAGACGCCTTAAACGCAGGATCAGACCATTCTGTAACATCACCGTGAGCCGTATAATTGATGATCCCAGCACCCTGACATATATTATTACGTATTGTCGCTGTCGCAGTGCTTGCATGTGGATTTGTGTACATATCTACGGTAGTATAGCCGTTTGCTTCATTCAAATAATATTCAGCCGCATATTTAATCGTGGGGTTGCCGTGTGTGTAGCCATGTCCGTAGCTGTCAATTCCCGCAATCAGGATTGCATGGTCAAGATAAGAGGGATCGGGCATCGTCATCTGTTCGTACATCAGAGTCTTCTCAACTTGAGGGAGCAGGTGCGCCTCAGTGGCAGCGGAAAAACGGCCATAGAAGCAATCAGGCTGCCCGTTTCCTGTCCAGTCAAAATAGTACAAATCTGTCGGATGCGAGTCGAACCAGCCCTGCGAGATGTTTTTGGTAGGTATCTGTGCCACATCGCCAATAAGAAGCACAAAAGTCGGAGCCGGATTTTCAGGTGTGGCTTCCGTATATTTCGACTTGATGAATGAGGCTATCGAATTATATGTTGTACCCACATTTGCATCATCGGTATAAGCCACTTCAACCATAAACCCTTTTCTCTTCTTCCAATTCACAAAATCATCAAACTGTCCTTTAAACATTGAGTGTGAGACAATTAAATATTTTACCGGTGCCGAATAATTGTCTTTGGAATCATTTTTGAAAGGATTGATAACAACCCTGTCCGAAGCGAAATACCTGCTCTTGTGCAGATTCTTCATTTCCTGCGTTGCGGCAATATCAGCGCCTTCAAAAGTGATTTCAACATCAATATTATTATAGACGACCACTTCGCCGGTAACAGGATTATATTTCACAGGTGAAACATATAATGTGGCCAGGTTGATGTTGCGGAGCACACCGTTCTGTTCCAAGCGGACTGGCTCAAGTGAATAAAATTCATTTTTAGAATATGTTTCAATATCTTTTTCAAATTTTCTTTCCCCTTTATAACTTTTTGAATATGAAGGTTGTGCAGGGATAATCTGGTTTTCCGGGGAAATTAATGCAAAATTTAAATTTGCGGCATCACTAAGAGTATATTTTACATTTACATTTTCGCAAAGGGGTATTTCTATCATTTTCACCAATAGCGGAAGAGCCGGCTTGCCAACCTCACGCGACAAAGCATAATCCGGCGCAGTCAGGGAAACATAATCGCCAGTCTGTTCGGCTTTAAGTCCATCAATAGCAAATGAAATTACTATTTTCTGATAACTGTTCTCCTTGACAGTAAATGGCTTTGAATTTTCCGCAAAAAGAGCAGTTAAAATGACTAAAAATGAAACTAATAAAATTGATTTTTTCATAATAGGAAATTTAAGCGATGTTTTGCAATTTGAAGTGCAAAGATACATTATATTTTCATAAAAAATATAGCGGCGGCATAACAATATTTTGAGTACTTTTGCGTTTCTTTTTGCAAAAGCATAACTAAATGACTAAATTGCGGAAAATCTTAATAATCATACTTTTAGCTGCGCCGTTTATTTCTGTTAATGCTCAGAAGAACGCTTTTGGTGTGCCGAATCTGCTGAAATACGACAAACAACTGCTCCATTTCGGCTTTTTGGTCGGATACAATCAGTTCGATTTTCTGATAAAGGCTGAAAGCGACCTGTCGCGATACGACTCTCTGATGGTCATCAACACAACGTCATTGAGCGGCTTCAACCTCGGCATAGTAACGAACCTGCGCATGGGCAAATATTTCGACCTGCGTTTTATTCCGGGGCTCTCTTTTGGCGACAGAATTGTCAATTACACAATACAATACGACAACGGTGAACGGCTTATAAACAAAAAGAACATCGAATCGGTCTATATGGACCTGCCATTGCTGGTGAAATTCAAATCGTCCCGAATGCACAATGTGCGTGCCTACGTCATTGCAGGGGCACAGTATAGTCTCGACCTCATCTCGGCGGCAAAAAAGAAGCACGCCAAGACAAATGAGATTGTGTTGAAACTCTACCCTAACGATGTGCAGGCGCAGGTCGGTGTCGGCTTTGATTTCTACTGCACTTATTTCAAATTCTCAACAGAGTTGAAAATGTCGTTCGGGCTTGTGAACCTTTTGGTAAAAGAGAACAACGCTTTTGCAGAAAGTGTAACCTCGCTGAAATCAAAGTTATTCCAAATATCATTCATGTTCGAATAAAAAAAAGAGACCAACTAAACGGTCTCTTTTTCGTACTGAATGCGGGATTCGAACCCGCGATCCACAGACTGAGAATCTGTTGTCCTAGACCCCTAGACGAATTCAGCATCTATTACGGCTGCAAAAATACAACTTTTTTTTTAATTGTCAAGTTCCTGATTTAAATTTCACCAAAAAAATCTATTCGTCCCCACTATTCTCCTTATCCTGACGCACCGCCTCATTGAAACAGTGGCGGCATAGCGGCTCATAACTGTCTTTCTCACCCAAAAGCACCTGTTTCTCATTTTTCACCAACCTATGCGAATTTTGAGCGAGGTCGCCGCAACGGCTGCAGATTGCGTGCACTTTTGTAACATACTCCGCTACGGCCATAAGACACGGCATTGGGCCGAAAGGATTACCCAAATAGTCCATATCAAGCCCTGCGGCAATAACGCGGATGCCGGCATTTGCCAACTGGTTGCAGACATCCACAATACCCTCATCAAAGAACTGCACTTCGTCAATACCCACAACCTCAACAGACTCCATGTTGACGTAAAGCAAAATTTCACCGGAATTTTCAACAGGAGTGGAAACCATCGCCGTGGAATCATGCGACACCACATCAGTCTCATCATAACGCTTGTCTATTGCAGGCTTGAACAACTCAATTTTCTGCTTCGCAAACTGCGCCCTTTTTATGCGCCGCAGCAGCTCTTCTGTCTTACCAGAAAACATTGAGCCACAGATTATCTCTATCCAGCCTTTGTGGAGGTTTCGGTTCGCCTTACTTTCCAAGAACATTTTTCGAGGTTTTATGTTAATAAATTTTGTATTTTTGGCAACTTTTTCCGCTGAAAAACATTTTGCAAATTTATGATACTTTTTGAAATAAAAATTACAAAGTAATGAATAGTTTTGAACATAATGGAAATTTCATTGAAGAAATCTCACAAGTAATTGAAGTACTTGAACTTATTAAAAAAAATAATGGTATAAAATCTGACATTGACAGAGATATCGTCCTCGAACTGATACGGAAAGCATACGTCAATATCTTAAAATGCAATAACACCGGCACTGCTGAAGAGCAAGCAAAATTGCTGAAAGAAGAAGAGGAACGCAACCGCAGAGAACAGGAAGAACGCGAAAGATTAGAACGTGAGGAAAAAGCACGTCAGGAACAACTTGAGCGTGAGAGAATTGCGCGCGAGGAAGAGGAACGCAAACGCAGGGAGCAGGAAGAACGCGAAAGGTTAGCGCGCGAGGAAAAAGCACGTCAGGAACAACTTGAGCGTGAGAGAATTGCGCGCGAAGAAGAGGAACGCAAACGCAAGGAACAGGAAGCGGCGAAAACTGAGGCCCCACAAACTTCACCAGAACTCTTTGACATTTTCACACCGATTTCAGAAGCAGGGAAAAGCGTAAACCCTGAAAACGGCACAGGTAAACAATTCGTCAAAACAGAAAAAAAATCCCTCAACGACCTTCTTCAAGAACAGAATCCCGAAAAACCGTCTCTCTATTCCAAAATTCAGGAAAGCAAAATCGAAGACTTGGCAAAAGCAATTTCCCTCAATGATAAATTCCTGTTTATTAAAGAGTTATTCAAAAACCAAGGCGAAGATTTCAGCAAAGCGATAAAACTGCTGAACCAATGCTCAAATTTGGAAGAGGCATTCGCAGAATTGGAAAAGATGAAGAAATTTTATCTGTGGGACACCGTTTCACCGGCATATCTTACATTTTGCGACCTTGTACGCAGACGCTTTCTGTAACCAATGAAAAAAATCCTGCTAATATTAATAGTTACACTACCGCTATTCAATATTTTAGCGCAACAACACCACGATTTCGGATTCAAAAGGAATTTTGATATTGCTTTTATAGGCCAAAACTCTGACACACTGCAATTTGCACTTGCAGGCGGCATTAATTCGGTCCGCTTTTCAGAAATTGACGTCAACGGTGACAACATAAAAGACTTGCTCGCCTTTGAAAAAAACGGCGACAGAATTATGGTCTTCACAAATAACGGTGAAAAAGACGCAATAAGTTACAAATACGCTCCGGAATACGCACATTTTTTCCCTAAACTTCACGACTGGGTTATATTGAAAGACTTTAATGCTGATGGCAAAGAAGATATTTTCACCTACGGAACCGCTGGAATCACTGTTTACAAAAACGTATCGGACGAGCAAGGTCTGCGCTTTGAACTTGTCACAGAGCAACTTGAATCATATTATTACAACGGCTATGTCAATATTTTTGCCTCGCCAGATGACTATTTGGCAATAGAAGACATTGACGGTGACGGCGACCTTGACATTCTAAACTTCATGGTTTTAGGCAAATACGTCCATTATCAACGCAATTATGCTGTGGAAAACGGCGAAGGAGTTGAAAAATTTGACTTTCATTTGGAAGACGAGTGCTGGGGGCATTTTCACGAAGGGGAAGACGACAATTCCATAATCTTAAATGACTATTGCACTTCAAAAGCAAATGATGGAAAAGAGCCTCTGCGCCACGTAGGGTCATCAATTTTTGCATACGATTTCAATGGTAACGGACTGAAAGACATCATTATAGGAGATGTGGACTATCCGCAGTTGATCCTTTTGGAAAACGGAGGCACTGCAAATGAAGCGCATATCACTGCTCAAACGGATATGTTTCCGAACGCAGAACATCCTATAAACTTATACTCGATGCCGTGCATAAATTTCATCGACATAAACAATGACGGTGTACCGGAGCTATTAGCCTCGCCTTCAGACCCGTCTCTCACAAAATCGCAGAACCACAACAGCTCATGGCTTTATCAATACGACTCATTATCAAAACAATACATTTTTTCAACCGCAGCATTTCTTCAAGATGAAATGGTTGATGTAGGAGGCGGCAGCTATCCTGTCTTTTTCGACTGGGACGGAGACGGGTTGCAAGACCTATTCATCTCAAACTATGGAATTTACGACACTTCAACTTTTGACAATTATTTTCTCACATCATATTACAAATCATCAATAGCTTATTATAAAAACATCGGAACAGCGCAGCAACCTGCATTCAAATTCATAACTTCAGATTTCGGGGATTTATTGTCAGCAAATTTGTTAGCATTATATCCCGCTTTCGGGGACTTCAACGGAGACGGAGCAACAGACATCTTATGCGGAACCGCAACATCGGGGCTGCTGCTGCTTACCAACAACGGTGACAACACATTCGCCGCCCCCCTGCCCTACTTGGAAGAATACACTCTGAAATATGCAACGCCCCAACTATACGACATTGATGGAGACGGAGCCACAGACCTGCTCATCGGCAACCAAAAAGGAACAATTTCATACTACAAAAACAGATCACAGAACAATATACCTGATTTTCAATTTATTACAGATAATTTCGGCAATGTTGACGTCCGCGACCACGACTTGTCATACTTCGGTTATTCTGTTCCGCTTTTCTTCAAGAAAAACAGTGAGACAAGACTATTTTGCGGCAACGAACAAGGTAAAATATTCTATTTCAAAAATATAGACTCTAATCTTGACGGGACTTTTGACTTGGTTGAAGAAGAGATGTTCGAGGTAACTGAAAATATGCGGTCCGGCATCCGCGAAGGGTGGCGTATCGGACTGTGTGTCAATGATATAAACAATGACGGATATTTGGATTTGCTTGTCGGCAACTACGCTGGCGGAATAAGTTTCTTTAGAGGTTGTGAGCCGCCAGAAGCCGAAATCGGCATTTCTGAAACCCATCCTTCAAATTTTTTGGTTTTTCCAAATCCGTCAAAAGGGAAATTTTCAATAAAAAATTTTGAAGGGCAAAATCAAGAAATCACATATTACATATATAGTGTACAAGGAAAAATTATTTTGACAGAAAAATCTTCTGATGATAACGTTGAAATAGATTTAACAGATTTTGCGAAAGGAATTTACATTTTAAAAATTGCAACACATAACGCTATTTTCACAAAGAAGGTAATTATTGGAGAATAGCGTATTGCATTGTCCGTAATATAATCCAACTATGATTGAAGCAATCTGTCCCGCACGCCGTATGTGTGTGAGGTACGGGTTGTGCGGATTTCGTGTCCGTTATTTTCCCTGCACACCTGACGGCATGCGAAATTAATGACAACGTCCAACGTAGGTGTAGGGCTGCCATATTATGACCGCCCTACAAACGCAGGATTTGGGCGGAGGGATTCTCACAGCCCGCAGGTCTGTTGGGAATTCCAATATTGATTGTATATTAATGATTATCAATATATTATATTTAATACCATTAAATATTTAAAAATATTTTCTTAAATATTAATTTTATATTAAAAATTATATTATCTTTGCAGCAGATAAAAAAATCTAAAAACGCTAATATTATAACTATGACTACAAAAGAAAAACCCCAGAACATCAATCTGCTGACAGACTTCGGATTCAAGCGCTTCGTCGGGACA
>JAGCRI010000171.1 GCA_017964755.1 Bacteroidales bacterium
AAGTAGAGAAGAAATTGACATCTGACTGTAATGTATAATTGCCATATTTCACAACTAATGACTGCTTTGTCTTCAAATCTGTAATATCATTTGTCTTAAATGTATTATCCGGATTCAAAAACAACTCCTGCATGACAGTCAAATCATAATCCCTATGTTTCCTTTGCGGAGCAATGAGATGTACAGTTGTTTCATTTTCAACAAGTTGAAGTGAGTCTTCAAATCCTGCAAAATCTCTTGCATTAAAAACAGACTGTATCATATAAAAATCAACTGCTGAGCCGATTTTCTTTGAAAGCCACTCGTAACCACCTGAATAATATGTACTTTCCAATTTGTTGACAAAGACAAATGAATCAGGTTTTGCCACAGCGCGTGCAAGTTCAATTCCAAACAGATTGATGTTCAGATAGATAATACTGTCAATACGGTTCACGAAATAAATCTGCACACTTTTCTGGTCGTATGAAGTCGTAACGGAAGCCCTCATCTGATAAGTTATCCAATCGTAAGGGACAAAAATAAGATCAAGCGAATCTGTAATAGCTACAACCGCCGAATCACTGTTTTGAAAAACAAAATCTTTTTTCTGTTCCTCCTGCGCATTCAACAATGTTAAAGACAAGAAAAAACAGAAAAAAGATGCAATTTTCTTTACCATAATAATATATTAGCCGTTCAATGCGTTAGCGCCGCTGACGATTTCAATCAATTCGTTGGTGATAGCGGATTGACGGGCATTATTATATTTCAGTTTCAGTTCCTTCAGGATTTCAATCGCGTTGTCGGTCGCCTTCTGCATGGCAGTCATACGTGCCCCGTGTTCAGACGCGATGGAATCAATCAAGGTCTTATAGAGTTGCAGTTTCAGAATCTTAGGAATCAGTTCCTCAAGGATTTCGCGTTTTGACGGTTCGAAGATATAGTCGCGAGGCTGTGCATCCTGCATTTTGTCATTCAGGTTCCCTATAGGAAGGAATGGCTCAACGACAAGGCGTTGTGTCGCGGCATTAACGAACTGGTTATAAACAACTTCCACTTTGTCAATAGTCTTATTGACGAATCCGTCCATAAGATACTGCGCCATTGTCGCGATTTCTGTGAAAGCAGGAGTCTCAAGAAGTGCCTCATTATATTGGAGAACTTCAAAAGATTTGCTCAGCTGCTCCTTGCCTTTCTTGCCGAGGCAGATGAGTTTCACATTGCCTTTTGCGGCCTGTTCCGAGTAGCTCTCTTCAATAACACGGTTAACCTCTTTCACGACATTGGTGTTGAAGCTGCCGCAGAGTCCGCGGTTGGATGTGATAACCACCAGCACGACCTTTTCAGGCTTGCGAACCTCGAAGAGCGGCATCTCTTCAATATTTTCCGCCGCCTCCGCCAAATCCTTAAGAATCTCATTCAGCTTGTTTGAGTATGGCTTCAGATTTATAATAGCCGTCTGAGCCCTGCGCAATTTCGCCGCCGACACCATCTTCATGGCGCCGGTGATCTTCTGCGTGGACTCTACTGAGGCTATCCTTATTCTGATTTCTTTTAAACTTCCCATAACAAAAATTATTTTTCAAATTTCTTGGCTACCTCAATGCAGACATTCTTGAGGGTTTCCATAACGTTGTCGTCAATTTTGCCTGCGCGAAGCGTATCAAGCACATCCTGATGTCTTTCGTGAAGAACAGTGATATAGTCAGTTTCAAAATCCTTAATGCGTGTTGTCGGCACTTTCTGAAGCAGTGCTTTAACACCGCAGAAGATGATGGCAATCTGCTCTTCAACCTTAAGCGGTGAATATTGAGGCTGTTTCAGGATTTCGACGTTGCGCGCACCCTTGTCGAGAACCGCCTTTGTTGTGGCATCGACATCGGAGCCGAATTTCGAGAACGACTCAAGTTCGCGGTATTGCGCCTGGTCGAGTTTCAGTGTACCGGCGATTTTCTTCATTGATTTGATCTGAGCGTTACCACCGACACGTGAGACAGAGATACCGACGTTGATAGCCGGACGGATACCTGAATTGAAGAGAGATGTTTCAAGGAATATCTGTCCGTCTGTAATTGAAATAACGTTTGTCGGGATGTATGCTGAAACGTCACCGGCCTGAGTCTCAATGATTGGCAGAGCCGTGAGCGAGCCGCCGCCCTTGACGATAGGTTTCAGGGTTTCGGGCAGGTCGTTCATCTTAGCTGCGATTTCGTCAGATTCGATAATCTTGGCGGCTCTTTCCAAAAGTCTTGAGTGCAAATAGAAGACATCGCCAGGATAAGCTTCACGTCCAGGTGGACGACGGAGCAGCAGAGAGACTTCGCGGTAAGCTACAGCCTGTTTTGAAAGGTCATCATAAACGATGAGGGCAGGACGTCCCGTGTCGCGGAAATACTCGCCGATAGCGGCACCAGCAAACGGAGCATAGAACTGCATAGCAGCCGCATCAGAAGCGGTAGCCGCCACAATTGTGGTATAAGCCATGGCGCCGCGTTCTGTCAGAGTCTTAACAATATTAGCGACTGTTGAACCTGTCTGGCCGACAGCAACATATATACAATATACAGGTTCCCCTTTTTCGTAAAATTCTTTCTGATTGATAATTGTGTCGATAGCGATAGCTGTCTTACCTGTCTGGCGGTCGCCGATGATAAGTTCACGCTGGCCGCGGCCGATAGGAATCATAGCGTCAACGGCTTTAAGACCTGTCTGGAGCGGTTCTTTCACCGGCTGGCGGAAGATGACACCAGGAGCCTTGCGCTCAATCGGCATCTCATAGAGGTCGCCGGTGATGGGGCCCTTGCCGTCAATTGGCTCGCCCAACGTGTTAATGACACGTCCGAGAAGACCTTCACCTACAGGTATGGAAGCGATTCTTCCAGTACGCTTGCAAATATCACCTTCGTTCAATGTTTTGGAATCGCCGAGCAAAACGACACCGACATTATCTTCCTCAAGGTTCAAGACAATGCCCATGACATTCTCGCCCTGGCCTTCGAAAACGACAAGTTCTCCTGACTGTGCATTGTAAAGTCCGTACACACGGGCAATACCGTCACCCACAACCAGAACCGTGCCGGTTTCATCTAAACTCGACTTGGAGTCGAAATTCTGTAACTGCTGACGTAAAATCGCTGTTACTTCTGATGGTTTAATTTCTGCCATGTTTTATATTTTTAATGTACATTAAGTTTTTATAAAAATTCAAGTATTGCAAATATAATTCCTATCACAAACGTAACTGCCAAAATGCCCCTGCCTGTAAGGTCATATTTAAGTTTGAGCAGATAATAACGAAGCAGGAACAGATTGGGGATGACGCTGAGCAGTATCAGTTTCTGCGGTTCCACAACTGTGAGGACGCTATCCACAGGCTTGCCCATGAAATAAAAGATAGCCGCCAAAATGCCCCACAATACGTAAAAAATCAGTGCGGGAACCGCTACACCCATTATTACGCCCAACCAGACTGAATCCCTACGCAGTTTTTCCATGTTACAACTCTAAATTTTTAAGTTTACCAATATAATTATATGCTGTCAGGTCGCACTGCACGGGCTGGATTGTAACATAACCTTTTGCAAGCTCGCAAAGGCAGCTGCCCTCTTCATGTTGCCTGTCTTCCATTTTGCCACCGAGCCAGTAATATTTCTGCCCTGTAGGGTCAACGTTCTCAATCAGTTCGTCATTCCAAAAGCCTTTCGCCTGAAACACCACTTTAAAGCCTTTTATTTCTTCAATGGGAAGTTTGGGTATATTTACATTAAGAGTAATGTTCAGAGGATAATTCTCATAATGCAACACCTTTTCAATCAATAGTTTGGCATAATGTTTTGCAGAAGTGAAATCTGCATCATCTGCCAAATCGCAGTATGAAAATCCAATGGATTTGATATTATCCATACTTGCTTCGATAGCAGCGGCTACCGTACCTGAATATATCACGCTGACTGCTGCGTTTGCGCCATGGTTAATACCCGAAAGCACCATGTCTATTTTGCGGTCGCGGAGGACAACTATTTTTGCCATTTTCACACAATCCACAGGTGTGCCATTAACAGCGTAATAGTCAACACCGTCAACCTTCCCGTGATATTTCACAGTCATTGGGGCGTTCATCGTGACAGAATGGCTTGCTCCTGAATAATGTTTGTCGGGGGCGATAACCACAACCTCACCGAAATCACGCGCTGCTTCAGCAAGTTCGCGAATCCCCTTGGCTTGATAGCCATCATCATTAGTAATAAGTATCAATGGTCTCTCGTTAGTCATAAATTCAGCTGTTTTTGCTTTCTACCACTCTTCCTCTTGTTCGATTTTCGGGTTCATCCCGTTTTTCATTGAGGCTATAATTTCTTTAACCTGTTCGTCAATCTGTTTCAAATATTCGAAATGAGCAGGCTCCCATTTCGGATTCTCTGTATCGAACCACACCTCAATAGGCGAAACGGCCGTGGCTTTTTCTGTAAAATCACTGATTACATATCTGTATCGCTTGTCGCGGCATTCGATTTTGCACTTATAATAGACAATATTACGCATGTGCTTTGAACCGTCTTTCTGTGTGCCGTAAATCCGCACCGATGAGCGCAGCTCTATAATTCCGCTCTCCCTATCCTGAGACTTGATAACCTCATTTGTGTTTTTATAATAGGACTTCACCCAGTCCATAGCGCGGTCGAAAAGTTCCTGCGGAGTGCCTTCCTGCTGCACCACCTCCTTATAAGTAACTGTCTGTGTTTTCTCATCAATGGGAAGGTCTGGTTTCTCCAAGTTTTTGTTTTTCTGTGGAAATGCTGACAATAACGTCAAGACAAGTATGGCAAGCAGTGAAATTTTTCTCATCATTATTAAATTTAACTGCAAAGATACATTATTTTTTTAATAGTTCGACATTAAAAACAAAGATAGTATAAAAAAAGAAAAGTAACAGGGAAATATTAGCGGGTTTACAAAAAAAATCGTATTTTTGTACCCTTAAAAAAACTATATTTTTATGAAAAAAGCAATACATACAGACAATGCGCCGAAGGCCATCGGGCCTTACAGCCAGGCGATTCAGAACGGTGGAATGCTGTTCATTTCAGGTCAGATACCGGTAAATCCTGCCACAGGCCAGATTCCTGAAGGCATTGAAGCCCAAACAGAGCAGGTGATGAAGAACATAGAGGCGATACTCACGGAAGCCGGCTACACTTTTGCAGACGTGGTGAAAACCACCTGCTTGTTGAGTGACATGGCCAATTTCAAGCCGATGAACGGGGTTTATGCAAAATATTTCCCTGAAAATCCGCCGGCGCGCGCAGCCTTCGCTGTCAAGGAACTGCCTATGGGCGTGATGGTTGAAATTGAAAGCATTGCTATAAAATAGATTATAATTAAAACTTTTAACAATAATAACAATTTAAAACATGGAAAAATTTAAAAATTACATCAACGGAGAATGGGTACCGGCCATTTCTGGCAAAACATTTTTGAACTATAACCCAGCAAACTTGGAAGACGTCATCGGCGAATTCGCTCTTTCTGACAAGGAAGATGTCGATAAGGCTGTTGAGGTTGCGAAAGCCGCTTTTGAGAAATGGCGTTTGGTTCCGGCTCCAATCAGAGGTGAAATCATGCGCAAGGTCGGCGACATATTCTCACGCCGCAAAAAGGAACTCGCCCGCATCATGACCCGCGAGATGGGCAAGCCAACTTTCGAGACTGAAGGTGATGTTCAGGAAGCCATCGACACTGCATACTACGCTGCTTCGGAAACCCGCCGCCTTTTCGGTGCCACAGTCCCAAGCGAAATGGAAAACAAGGTGAACCTCGCATTCCGCGTGCCGGTCGGCGTTGTCGGAGTCATCACCGCTTGGAACTTCCCGATTGCAGTTCCATCATGGAAGATACTGCCCGCTATAGCAGCAGGTAACAGCGTGATTTTCAAACCATCAAAGGATGCCCCACATTCAGGTGTCATCTTCGCTGAAATAATGGAAGAAGCTGGTATTCCGAAAGGCGTTTTCAACGTTCTTCTCGGCAAAGGTAGCATGGGCGACCATATCGTCAGCCACCCCGATGTACGCGTGATCGGCTTCACAGGCTCAACAGAAGTCGGCCGCCACATTGCAGAAGTCTGCGGCAGAACAAACAAGAAAGTCTCCCTTGAAATGGGCGGCAAGAACGGTCAGATCGTCATGGACGACGCAAACCTCGAGCTCGCAGTTGACGGCGCACTTTGGGGCGCATTCGGCACAACAGGACAACGCTGCACCGCAACCTCCAGAATCATCGCTCATAAAGACATTTATGACAAATTCATTGATATGCTTAAAGAACGCACCGAAAAACTGAAAATCGGTTCAGGTCTTGAAGCAGGTATTGACATGGGACCAGTCATCCACAGAGCTTCACAGGAAAACTGCGAAAGAATCGTCAAAATCGCTCTTGAAGAAGGCGGCCGTCTCGTTACCGGAGGTCATAAACTCACAACCGGCGACTATGCAAAAGGCTGTTTCTTTGAACCGACAATCATCGCTGACGTGAAGGTCAACGACACACTCTTCAATGAAGAAGTCTTCGGACCGGTATTGAGCATTACCAAGGCGGAATCATTCGAGCACGCACTCGAACTCCTCAACCACTCTGAATATGGCTTGTCAGGCGCAATCTATACAAAAGACGTCAACCGCGCATGGACAGCGGCAAGAGAAATACAGACAGGACTCTGCTACATCAACGCCCCGACAATCGGTGCGGAAGCAAACATGCCATTCGGCGGAACAAAAGGCACCGGCAACGGACAGAGAGAAGGCGGCTGGACAGCATTCGACATCTTCACAGAATGGAAGACAGTCTATTTCGACTATTCAGACAAATTGCAGCGTGCACAAATAGACAATCATTAATTGTAAACATCTTAAGGGGGCGATAAAATCGCCCCCTTAAGATGTTAGGAGTTAGGAATTAGGAGATAGGAGTTAGAATTTTTATAAATAATTTGAGATGAAAAGAGATACAGCGATTTTCGATTTAATTAAACAGGAAAGAGAACGCCAGACCTCAGGCATTGAGCTGATTGCATCTGAAAACTTTGTGAGTGAACAAGTTATGGAAGCAATGGGGTCGGTTATGACAAACAAATATGCCGAAGGTTATCCTGGCAAGCGTTACTACGGCGGCTGCCAAATTGTTGACCAAAGCGAACAGCTTGCTATCGACCGCATCAAGAAGCTTTTCGGTGCGGAGTGGGCAAACGTACAGCCGCATTCAGGTGCGCAGGCAAACATGGCGGTTCTGCTGTGCTGCCTCAAGCCGGGCGACACCTTCATGGGACTTGACCTTTCACACGGCGGCCACCTTTCACACGGCTCACCAGTCAACTCGTCAGGCATTCTCTACAAAGCGGTTGCCTACAGCGTTGACGAGGAGACAGGCACAATCAATTATGACAAAATGGAAGAGACTGCGCTCCGCGAGAGGCCGAAACTCATAATCGGCGGTGCGTCAGCATATTCACGCGACTGGGACTGGGCGAGAATGAGAGCCATTGCCGACAAAATCGGTGCAATTCTGATGGCAGACATCTCCCACCCTGCCGGCCTTATCGCACGCGGGCTGCTCAACAACCCGATGCCTTATTGCCACATTGTTACGACAACCACACACAAGACACTGCGTGGGCCGCGCGGCGGTCTCATCATGATGGGCAAGGATTTCGTCAATCCGTGGGGACTCACAACTCCAAAGGGCGAAGTCAAGATGATGTCGCAAGTGCTTGACAGCGCGGTATTTCCGGGTGTTCAAGGCGGTCCATTGGAACACGTCATTGCAGCCAAGGCAGTCGCTTTCGGCGAAGCACTGAGCGATGAATACCTCGAATACATCAAGCAGGTCAAAGCCAACGCAGCCGCAATGAGCAAGGCGTTCACCGACAAAGGCTACAAAGTCATCAGCGGTGGCACCGACAACCACTTGATGCTCATCGACTTACGCACAAAATTCCCTGAAATCACGGGTAAGAAAGTCGAGAACACACTTGTTCAGGCTGACATCACTCTCAACAAGAACATGGTTCCGTTCGACAGCCGCACCCCATTTAGCACCTCAGGCATCCGCGTAGGCACACCGGCCATCACTTCACGCGGTCTGAAAGAAGCGGATATGGGTGTCATTGTAGAACTCGTTGACGATGTCATTTCTCACATTGACGACCAGTCTGTGATTGACAAAGTCCGCAGAAAAGTCAATGACATGATGAGCAACAGACCTTTAAATGTTTGGTAAGCCTGATTCCGACTGTATTAAGAAACATTTTTTATCAAAAAAACTTTTTATATATCAATATATTAAAAAAAATTGTATCTTTGCAGCTCGAAATTTTAAGGTAAATACGAATCATTAAAATAAAGAAGAAATGAAAAAAGGCATTCATCCAAAGGAATACAGAAGCGTGGTTTTCAAAGACATGTCTAACGATTACGCTTTCCTCACAAAATCGACTGTCAACACGAAAGATACTATCGTTTGGGAAGACGGCAAGGAATATCCGTTGGTAAAATTGGAAATTTCAAACACATCTCACCCATTCTTCACAGGTAAGATGAAACTTGTTGACACTGCCGGACGTGTTGATAAATTCCGCAACAAGTACAACAAATATTTCGAAAAGAAATAGTTTTTGTTTTGCATAATTATTATTTTTGCGAGGTCTATTTTGTATGAAAGAAGACCTCTTTTTTATTTTTGAAAACTATGAACATAATTTTTTTTGACGACACAAACAGCGCACATCTGAAGCCGTTCACGCTGACGCGCCCCGCCGCCGAGATAAGAGTCGGCATTATGACAATACGTGAAAAATGGGAAAAAATAATGCAAGCGAAATGCTCATGGCTTACGGCAGAATACCTTCAAAAGAAATATCCTGTCACAGTTGAGGATGAGAACGTGTTGGTCGCTTCATCACTTCTGCCCACCCCTGAACTTACCAAAGCAGTTAAAAAGCTGCAAATTGGTGACGGCTTGTATAAAAACGGCGTTCTGCTCGCTGCCAAACTCGGTAAATCCGCTTCAATCGGTGATATATGCAGAATTGAAGAGTTTGATGACGAAATATCACAAATCGCTTCAGTCACTGACATATTCATGAAAAATGACGAGGAATTGCGTAAAGATTTCAAAATAATTACAAAAAGCAGAAAAAGTGCAGAAATATCTGACACAAATCTCATCATCGGGGATAAAAAAGATATTTTTGTGGAAAAGGGCGCGAAAATTGAGGGTGCTGTGCTGAACTGCTCCGCCGGTCCGATATACATTGGCAAAGAGGCTGAAGTGATGGAGATGGCTACAATCCGCGGCCCGTTTGCACTTTGCGAGCACTCGCAAGTGAAGATGAGCGCAAAAATCTACGGTGCGACTACAATCGGCCCGTGGTGCAAAGTCGGCGGCGAACTCAGCAACGTGGTCTTCTTCGGCTACTCAAACAAGGCGCATGACGGCTTCCTTGGCAATTCCGTAGTCGGCGAATGGTGCAACTTCGGGGCCGACACCAACGCTTCAAACCTCAAAAACAACTACTCCACCATCAAAATCTGGAACTACGAGCGCAAGCGTTTCAGGGATACTGGACTCCAATTCTGCGGTCTCTTCATGGGAGACCACTCAAAATGCGGAATCAACTCGATGTTCAACAGCGGTACAATTGTGGGTGTTGGCTGCAACCTTTTCGGTACAGGCTATTACCGCAACTTGGTGGACTCGTTCTCCTACGGAGGGCCGAATACAGGATATGAAAAATACCGTCTTGACAAAGTCATTGAGACCGCCGAACAGGTCTTTGTCCGCCGCCACAAGACATTTGACGAGACCGAAAAGGAGATAATGGAATATCTTTGGGAAAACTGCTAATGCGAATTGTCCATTTTCAGAACTCCTCACAGTAACGCTGTATAAGATAGAACCTTATG
>JAGCRI010000172.1 GCA_017964755.1 Bacteroidales bacterium
AGGCACATGTTTTACCGTAAGCTTCAGTATAATAACACTATCGCACCCATTGGAAGTTTGCAAATTCTGAACGTACGTATATACATTCGGAAGCGAATCCTTCGTTCTGATTGCGAATCCCATCCCAATATAAACCTCACCATGGCAAACCTCATCATAAAGGGTTAAACTTCTGTTTGGATTTACCGTAAGATTCAAAATAACAATACTGTCACAACCATATTCTGTCTGTAAAGATTTTTGATATGTATAAGTACCTGGTATTCTGTTTTTTAGCCCTGATATACTAAAATCATATTGGTAATACGCCTCATTTTGGCACACATTATCCACTATTGTAGTCACAGGTGTCGGATTTACAAAAAGATTGAGGGTAACAATGCTATCACAACCTGAAACTGTTTTCAGATTCTGTACATAAACACCTGAGGCAGAGGCATTAAAGCCATGCTGGGAATAGACTTCCCCATAACATATAGTATCAGTATAAGATACATTAACACCTTCATTCACCGTAAGATTCAATACAGCAATGCTATCGCACCCGTTCTTCGTTTGCAAATATCTGACATACTGATAATTACCCTGCACAGAATCTGTCGTTTTAATTGCAAATTCATGACCTATATATACTTCACCGCGACAAATATCATCATAAAAGACAGAAACAGATGCGGGCGTGACTGTAAGATGCAATGTTGTAACACTGTCGCAACCGTACTTTGTAAGCAATTCGTGAATATAAGTGTAATCACCCGCAGTTGACAATTCACCCGCTGGAATATCAAAACCAAATGAACTATATGACCTCCCCATACAAATGGTGTCGAAAATAGCTATATCCTTCACACCTGTAACAGTAAGATACAATTCAGAAGTGCTGTCGCAATCACAACCGTTATTGTTCACATACGAAAGATGTGTATAGGTGTACGTTCCTATTGTCAAATTCTTTGTAGAGAAAGCGAATCCGTTTTCAGCATTATCGTAAACTGTCTCATCCTCACAGATATAATCATAAAAAACTGTTTTAATAGGCTTATTAACTGTCAAATACAAATTATAAATGGTATCATTGACAGTCTGTGTATAAAAACTTGTACCTGAAGGATTATTGTTGTTTTGTATTGAAAATGGGAAATTGATATATGTTCCCACCCCATGACAAATGGTATCAAACATATACACAACCGGCATACTGTCTTTCACAAAAAGGTCAAGCACCACAGTGCTATCGCAACCTGACATAGTGTAATATTTGTGAGAATAACTATGGAGACCGAAATCCAATGTATCCGTAGCTACAACAAAGCCATGTCCAATATATAGATCACCTATTATAGCGGTCTCATTATAAACAACCTGAATTGGCCAATCGACTGTCAAAGAAAGTATAACCGTACTGTCGCAACCTATGGAATTAGTAATTGTTCTTAAATAAGTGTAAGAGCCTGCAACCGAATCGGCGGTGTGGATAACGAAACCATAGTCACAATATGTCGCGCCATGACACACAGCATCAGAAATGAAAACAGTATCCGTAGCCCCTACCCTAACCTGCAAAATCACAGTGCTGTCGCAACCTGATTTGTTCTGCAACGTTCTCTCATATTTGCGCGCCCCAACATTCTGGGTCTCATTTGAAGTAAGTGTGAAACCATAACCGACGTATTGCTCATTACGGCACAAAGTTACATTAAGCACAGTTGTGTCAACTTTATTCACCGTAAGCCACAGATTCACAATGCTATCACAACCATTATTATTCACAATCTGACGTGACGTAAAGAAGTGTCCCACAGACAAAGTGTCTGTATTGACAGTAAAACCATATTTGTAATAGTATATTCCTTTACACACTGTGTCATAAACATTTGCTACTAACGGCTCATCAACCGTTAGGTGCAATACTGTTGTGCTGTCATCTTGTTTATGAGAATAAACATAATCGCCCGAAGCCAAGCCCGTCACATTCAGATTGAAATCAAAATTCATGTATGAGCCAAAACCCCGGCAAATAGTATCAAACAAATCAACGACTGGCGGCACACGCTTTACATGAATATGCAAAATGGTGACACTGTCGCAGCCAAGTTTTGTATATCCAAGCTGCGAAAAAGTGTAATCGCCTGCGGCAAGTGTGTCAGTTTTCGTGATAAAGCCGTTTGCAGCATAAGAAGCGCCATTTTCAATCGTATCATAAATATCAACCGTAATCTCATCTGAAACAGTCAAACGCAGACAAACGACACTGTCGCAACCGTTTTGATCAGAGTAATGACGATAATATGAATATGTTCCCTGAATAGAGTCGCATGTGCGGACAATAAAATCATTATCGGTGTAAACTCCACAATGACAAATGGTTTCGTAATGATAAACAGTGTTTTTAAGTGGTAAAACAGTGAGTGACAAATTGTAGATTGTATCTCCGTATATGCTGTTGACTATAGTTGAAAAATGATAGACACCAGCCATGTAATGTCTCGTGTCAAGATTAAATAATGAGGTTTGATACTCCTCATGATAGCATATTGAGTCTTTTATCACAATATTCACAGGCGAAAGCAGGTAAAGACTTAGTTCTACCACGCTGTCACAACCTGAAATTGTAGTCAAATAATTTGTGAAGATATGTGTTTCCAAAGGCTGCAGTGTATCTGTGGCTATCTCAAAACCGGAAGCTGTATAGAAAGTTCCAACGACAACCGTATCAGATAGAGCCACATTCTTAGGTTCGTTTATCTTCAGATAAAGAATAGTAACCGAGTCGCAACCAGCGGCGGTGACACTTTGAACTGAAGCTATGTGTGTCCCGACAGCCATTGTATCGGTACGGAAGAAGAACCCGCCCTTATAGTAGATTTCACCCTTGCAAACAGAATCGTATACCACGACTGTCGCCGCACCCCTCACCGTCAAATGGAGAATTGTAGTGCTGTCGCCTGAAACATGCGTATGAATGTACTCACCTGGCTCAACCCCAGTGACAGAAAATCCGAAGTCATAGCCGGCATAATAACCGAACCCGCTGCATATTGTATCGTAAATATGCTCCACAACCGGCGTCCTGTTTATATGCAAATGCAGATAAACAACGCTGTCGCAGCCCTCAGCGGCATAATGGTGTCCTTCAAAGGAATAATCCCCGACCGCAAGTGTGTCACTCAGCTCATTGAAACCGAAACCATAATAATTTGTGCCATAAACCACCGTATCGTAAACATGTGTCTCAACCGGCTGATTGACAGTCAGCACCAATGTGATAACACTGTCACAACCATTTCCAGCGGGTATCACACGACTGTACTTGTATGTTCCTGGCAATGAGTCAACTGTCCTGACCAAAAAACTGTTCTCAAGGTCAACATAGACACCACCTGAACAAATCTCACCAGAAATAAATGTCGTGTCTGGCAGCGGCAAAACAGTCAGTGTCAGTACGAAAGTGCTGTCGCCGTCAATAGTATGCACCGTTTCCGTGAAACCATACGTTCCCGCCGCAAAGCTGTCGGTAACAATTGAAAACGGCACATTATAATAGCCCTCATTGCTGCAGACGGTGTCACGCCAGACTGTCACATACGGCGGCTCTACAAACAGCCGCAAAACAACCGTACTGTCGCACCCATTCACAGTCTGCAAATTCTGATAAAACTGGTGTGTCACAGAAACTGCCAAAGTATCTGTCCATATAGAAAATCCGTATTTATTGTAAATAGCACCATAAACAACTGATTCTGAGAATATTGTAGTCTTGTTCAAATTAACCGTCAGGGCAAGCGCATAAACACTATCACACCCCGTTCCGAGCGTTTGCAGGCTGTCGTAATAGAGTCCCGCCGCAAAAAGTTTCATGCCATGCCATTCTATAGTGTCGCCATCGCAAATAGTGTCAAAGCCATCATAATAATAAGATGGTGCCACTGAAACAGCAATACGATACACACTATCGCACAAATGAAAGGAGACAAGACTGTCATAATAGAGACCTTCAGCATTCAGATCTTGTCCGTGCCAGCTGTAAATCTCATTAGGACAAATAATTACACTATCCTCAAAATAACTGCTATAATAAATTGTCAAATGCAGGTTCACAATACTGTCGCAGCCCGC
The DNA here is from genome assembly GCA_017964755.1 of Bacteroidales bacterium. Lineage (GTDB taxonomy): Bacteria > Bacteroidota > Bacteroidia > Bacteroidales > WCHB1-69 > RUG11942. Next base: position 4,117 of record JAGCRI010000172.1, read on the forward strand.
CGCATTTGTCAACGTATCAGAATAAATTCCTGATAATGAATAGGTTTCATTCCGCAAACTCCAAAAATATGAATTGCACGAAGTGTCAAAAATATCTGTTATTGTCGGCTGCTTCACGAACAGATGCAAAATCACCATACTGTCACAACCTGACCCAGTTTCAACAATCTGATAATCATCATATTGATTATAATAAATTTCAGAGCTGTTTATGTTAAAACCATAACTACTATAATAATCACCACGGCAAATAGTATCAAAAAGCGTGCAATTCGGACTATTTTGCACATATAAATATAATGTATATAAAGTATCTCCGCCTATCCGCTGATACTCGTACGAGGCAAACGGCTCCAAAAAATGTGTCTCTCCAATGTCGAAACCTTTAGCACTATAATTGGGGGTTCCGTAACAAAGCGAATCGCGCAACGTGTCAGGTTGAAGCACTACCAGATTCAATGTAACAATACTGTCGCAATCCAAAAAACTTGTTTCTGTCTTATAATATGTGTACAAGCCACAAACAGAATCAGCTGTTGCAATATCAAAACCATTTTTAAAATAAATATTCCCTCTTACAATTGTATCATATAAAGTAGTATCTGAAAGCGATTTAACATAAAGATTCAGAACATAAAAAGTATCATTTTCGACTCTATTATATTCATAAAAAGAATCAGCTGAAAGAGTATCAGTATTAAGAATCCCAAAGCCATTGCCAATATACGAAACTGTGTTGAAACAAATTGAATCATATAATGTATCTGGCTGCAATACAACAAGTTGAATAAAAACAAGACTATCACAGCCAACACTATTTGAAAGAGTATCATACAAAGTATAATGACCTGCATTCACAATTGTATCGACATAAAAGCCATAATTCTGATAAATATCACCAAGAATAATCGTATCGGCAAGTGTTGTGTATGAAATAGGCTTCACATACAAGAAAAGATAATGAGCAGCAGTATTGTCGCGTTTTTCGAAGACGTACGTCTTTGCAGGTGTCATCGTATCAATCTCCGAAACAGAAAACCAAGATTTCTCATACATTTCTGAATTCACACAGA
>JAGCRI010000173.1 GCA_017964755.1 Bacteroidales bacterium
GCATGCTGTCGCTTATAGCTTTGGGCTGCTCGAAAATCTCTTTCAGCATATAGTGCTCGAAACCCCCTTTTTCCAGCTGTTCAATGTTTAGTTCCAACTTCTGGACGTAGGCGCGCTTTCTTGCTTCACTGTTTATGTTCTTAATTTCCAACTTCTTGTTGAGGCTAATGACAGCAACCTCTTCATCTTCCAAATAAACGACACGCTTTGTGTACTCCACAATAGGAGCTCCGTCAGAGGCGACAAAATAGTCATCTTTGCCGATGCCGATAAGCAGCGGGCTGCCTTTTTTTGCGACAATAAGCTCATCAGGGTTGTCGGCCGAAAGTATTGCCAGAGCGTAAGTGCCGACAACGTTTAGCAGGGCAAGCCGCACAGCTTCAGCCAATTCTGTAACTTGTTCGGATTTGTATATGTCTTGAATAAGATGAACAAGCACTTCTGTGTCGGTGTTGCTTTTGAATTTATATCCACGGCTGATAAGTTCCTGTTTCAAAACAAGATAGTTTTCAACAATGCCGTTATGTATGAGTGCTATCTTGCCGTCTTCCGACAAATGCGGATGTGCGTTTTGGTCATTGGGTTCACCATGTGTTGCCCAGCGTGTATGCGCAATTCCCATTGTGGCTGTAGTGTTTTTGTCGCTGCAGTAATCTTCAAGGTCAGATACCTTGCCGCGGCATTTGTATAATGATATGCCGTCCTTCTGCATTAATGCGACTCCTGCGCTGTCGTACCCTCTGTATTCCAATCTTTTAAGCCCGTTTATCAGTATCGGGTAAGCCTGTTTGTGACCTATGTAAGCAACAATTCCGCACATATATTTATTTTTTACTTCGTAAACATTATTTCAAAACGCAAAAATAAACAAAAAATAAATTACTTCACCACAATCTTCTCCTTGACAAACCGGCCGTCTGTCATTTTCATTACGAGAAAATAGACACCTTCTTTTATTTGATTTATATTAATACAATGAGTGTCAGTGTGTTCAGTTAAAGAATGAATAACCTGTTTCCCGTTAGGAGTGTAAATCCCTATACTTCTGACTATTCTGTTTGGGTCGGAAATGAATAATTTTTCACTGGCGGGATTTGGGAAAACTTTTATGTCATAAATCTCTTTTCTGAAACCGTTGTCATCTATATTGGTCGGAGGGGTGCCATAAAGGTAGTTTGTGAGATAGTCGCTTACGCTGATACGATGCAATGAGGCTGGAATGGAAGATGAGGCTATGGTGAATTTTTCGTTGGTAAGATAATAGTCGGTTGGTGTCGGGCCGGCTATGGCTTCAATCTGGCTCCCTAACAGGTTTATGCTGATTTTGCGCTTGTTGCCGTTGAAGAAGTTCCCGTCAGTATAATCATACAAAAGATAGATGAAAGGCTGTAATAGTGTGCTGTAACCGCATAATACGACCAAATTGCTGTTTTCAAACAGTGTGGCACCTGTAACAAGCCCCTGCACGTTGCAGCTGTCGAGCTTCACGGCGACGTATGTGCCAGGCAGTTTTGGCAGTTCGTAGCATGTTGTGCCAAGTTTGCTCCATTGTTTGGTGAAAATGTATATTTTGTCATTGCCCGCGACAAAAGCCTCACAATCAAAATCAGTCTCCATTGACGAGGATGTGAAATCAGTCTGGTCGGGATAACTGAAAAAAATTGTATCAATGATGGGGTTGCCGTTTTTCAATGAAGTTTTTCCCACGCGGAGAATATGCAGGTCTTTTCTCGTGTTTGCATTGTTTCCGAAATCTCCAAAATAAAGATAGTCGGAATCTTGTGCTATTTCTTCCATATCCTTCGGTGCTGCTTCCGAAACAAGCAGACTGTCGGTTATGGCCCCTGTCAGTGTGTCAATACGATAAAGCTGGAGCTTCGTGTGGTCGTTGCAGCTCCAGTAGCCGCCGTCCCAGAAAATGAGGGAAGAAGTCCCGTTGAGGGTGGGGGGGAGCTGACCGATTGTCTGTGGTGTTATGCTGCTGTTTGGGTATATGCAGCTGCCGTCGTTTGTCGTGGCTGTTGAATCATAATTTGTAGCCATAGGGTCGTTACAGCCGCAGTTTTGGGCTTTTGTGATGCCGCATATTGCAAGTAAAGCTATGACAGCAATAATTCTTGTTCTCATAATCCTGTTATTTTAAAGCATCTTCCAAAGTGATTCTTTCGCCTGTCAGAACATCAACAAGCACGTACTTTTTATGTCCCATGCCGAGCTGGTATGCGTAATCCACTTGCTGCAAGCCGCTAACTCCGTTCACTTCTTTGAATGCGTCTTCGCAGCCGAATTTCTTGGCGGTGAGTTCATGGCACACCATCTCAATTGCGACAATGTCTTTTGACGATACTGCACCGATGTCGCCCATGAAAGGCTCCGGAGCTTTGGCCGAACAGTCACAAGTTTTTGATATGTTGGCCATTACATTAATATAAACCATGGGTTTCTTTTCTGAAAAAACTTTCGCATATTCTGTGAGCCGCTCAAGAAAGACGCTCTCTTCGGCGCGCTGCCCTTGTCTGAAAAGTCCGAGCGGACATTCGGCGAGGCACTTGGCGCAGCCGATGCATTTTGTGGTGTCAATCACCGGTCCGTCTTCGGTGAGGCTGATTGCTCCGGCGGGGCACTGTTGCACGCAACGGTTGCACTGTATGCATTTTCCCGACAGGTCTCCGCATGGGAAATTGCTTGCGTGCATAGCCATTTTCCCGCCAGGTGATGCGAAGCCCATCGACACGTTCTTAATCGCTCCTCCGAAGCCTGCAGAGCCGTGCCCCTTGAAATGAGAGTATATGATGTAGGAATCGTAGTTCTCAAAATGGCTGCCCGTCTTGATTTTCTTGAAATGCTTCAACCCCTTGGCACTATATGACATTTCTCCATCCGCATCTAAAATGTCTATCGGCGCGAAAGTGAACCCGTGCTCTTTCGCTAATGCGATATGAGAATCTGTAAAACGGCGTTTGCTGACATACAGGACATTTGTTTCAACGAATGTCGGCTTCACTTTATCCACAAGCGGCTTCAGTAATTCGGGATTTAGGAAATTCTGGTTCCCATCTTCACCGAAATGCACTTTTAACCCTATTTTTCCACTCAGGTCAGCGTCAAGTGCCTCGTATAGTTTCAAGATATTTTCAGGTGTGTTTTCCTTGCAGAATTAGACAATTGATTCATATTCAGCGACTTCAATTTAGGTTTGCGGTTGCAGGCAGCGAGTATAACTGCACATACAATGGCAAATATTAAAAGCGTTTTTTCTCTTTTCATAATTTTATGTTTTTAATCTTTTTTTACTTCTATCCAAATTGAATAATGCGATGAATTGTTTACAGGGAACAAAGGCTGGCAGCCTGAGATGATTTTTCCGTTTGAAATTTCAAGTGGCTGTGCGGTTTGTTTCGCACCAAGGGCTGCTGCAAGTTCGCCGTTTTTTTCAGAATACACTGATAGCAGTACTCCCGATGAATTTGTGTCAATGTAGTTGTCAGCAACTCTTCGCGCCAAAATCCCCATTGTCGAGCGCAAATTGATTTCGCATGCAGGATGCAATTTGAATCGGTTATCTTCTTCATAAACAAACATATCCACACCCACAAATCCGTTATAATATGGTGCGACTTCATCTTCGAGAAACGTTTTGTAGAAATCCCTGCAAAATTCTATATCTTTTTTATCAATAAAACTGTCTAATTTAGAAATAATTGCATCGTTTGAAAGAAGATAATTGCCTTGGTAAGCGCCGTTCTGCGTGAAGAAAAGCGAATATCCGCAAAACTCGACATTATTATCCTTGCATATATATTCCAAAGCGAAATCCTCTTTCACATCATATCTTTGCTCAATGATGGCTCCCGCCTGCCTTTCAATAACGTTTTTAATCCAGCCTTTATCGTGAGCCGTCATTTCTCCTCTGCAAAACCGTAAACCTTTCCCACTGCCTGACCACGGCATTTTCATTATTATATTCCTTTTTTCATCAAAAAAGCTAAAAGATTCCTCGGTTTTAGTTACAAATTTTGCGGCTTCAGGCAGCATTTCCCCGAATGGCCATTTTTTGAGAATTGTTTCGTGAGCTTTCAATGCCAACTTTCTGTTTGACAGTTCTTTGATTTTTTCAATCTTATCTGCAGAAAGAATTAGCTTTTCGTCAATTCCACTTTTTAAAAGATTATTCCGAAGAAGTAAATCCCAGCCCCAAGGATTGATTTCAGAGAATAGCACATTGACAATCTCTTTTTTATCAATTATTTGAATATCAATGTTTAACAGAGATAGGAATTGAATAAAACTGTCGGGTATCGGTTCGGTTATGACAATCCCTTTCCCATAAATCCAGATGGGCAGAATGGCGGCTTCGCGGGCAAAAGCGACTGCGGCAGCCGGTGGCATAAAATGAGCCTGCCCGTTTGCCAACGCCAAGTCATGTTCAGGATTGAACAGCAATAGTGCCTTGATGTCGCCGTGTGGTTTATTCACTGTAGTCTTCGGATTTCAATGTTTTTTCACTTATGATTTTATATTCTGTAATCTGAATTTTTCTTTCGAGTGAAGCGGCTATGCTATAAACAGAATTTTTTTTGTCATTGGGGTTGTCGCTCACATATTTCTTTGCAAGTTGCTGTCCTTGAGGCTTTTCATGAATTATTAATTGCCCGTTAGAAATATATTTTTCAAAAGATACGTTTTTGTATTCAAGCAGGTAGTTTTTGAAACTCGCAATCCTTCGAGATGAAAGCTTCATATTGTAATCTGCTTTGTGTAAAGGACTTGCGAACCCGCTGATTGTTATCTCCACTCTTTTGCCATTGTTCAGTTCCCCGGTCAGATATTCCGTGAATAACTCCAATTTGCGGAACCCGTTTTCAACAGAATCTTTGAAGAAATTTTCAATATCATTTTCGGCCTTTTCTTTTGCAGTGTCTTTTAATCCTTTTGAATATTCAGATTTGTAGATTTCCTTCAGCACAATGTAGTCGGCCAAAGTTGTCTTATAGTTGATGATTGTGGTGTCGCTCCATGATTTCGGGTTCGGCTCGTCGTTGTGAAAATAGAGTGTGAGGGGAAGAATATCGCGAATCTTTTTTTCAATGGAGAGAGTGTCTTTAGTGGGTTTTGGCTGTTCAATGGTGTCAGGTTTAGTCTCTTTTACTGGGAATGAAAACTTATAGATGTCGTAGCAGCAGGTGTCCTTCCCGTCCTGATTTGAAGGGCGGTTTGAAGATAGAAAGCCATGACCTTCCTGAAAGCGGTTCAGAGAAAAATATATGTCGTTGTCGGATGAATTTACCGGCACGCCAAGGTTTTCGGGGCTTTCCCAATTGCTGAACGCCCCTTTTGATGAAAAGATGTCAAAACCGCCGATTGAGAGATGTTTGTTTGAACTGAAGTATAGGATATTGCGGCTCAGGTCGTAAAATGGGGTAACCTCATCACCAGCCGTGTTTATGATGCTGCCGGCATTGATAGGGTCGCCGAAGCGGTTGTTTTTATATATCGAGTACCAGATGTCCAAACCGCCGAAACCGCCCGGCCGGTCCGACAC
>JAGCRI010000174.1 GCA_017964755.1 Bacteroidales bacterium
CGCTGGTGAAGCCCGATGCTCGGCTCATCTAAAATGTAAAGCACATTCACAAGTTGCGAACCTATCTGCGTGGCTAAACGGATCCGTTGCGCCTCGCCGCCGGAAAGTGTTTTGGCAGAGCGGTTTAGAGAAAGGTATTGTATCCCGACATCTTTAAGAAAACGAAGCCTGTATTTTATTTCTTTGATGATTTCCGCTGCAATCTGCTGGTTCCTTTCCGTCAGATGTTTAGGCACCTCGTCAATCCAGTTTGAAAGTTCCGAAATGTCCATCGCCGAGAGTTCCGCGATGTTTTTCCCTCCTATTTTGAAATACAAAGCCTCTTTTTTAAGCCGTGTGCCGTGGCATTCCGGACATTCATGCTCATCGAAAAATTGGTTTACCCACTTTTTGATTGAGGCGGGCATGCTCTCTGGGTCGAGGTTCTGTATGAAATTGATGATACCTTCGTAGTTTACCGTGGTGGGCGCAAGTCCGGCTATTTCGTGCTTTATTTTCAGCGGTTCGCTGCAGCCGTACAAAATGACATTTATCACTTGTTCCGGCAGATTCTCTATCGGTTCGTCCAATGAGAACTGGTATTTTTCGGCGAGCGCCTCCAATTGGCGGAACATGGCGTTGTTTTTCGCCTTGCCGATTATTTCAATACCTCCATCCTTTATTGATAATTTCTTATTCGGAATCAGTTTGTTGATGTCAATTTCGGAGATACTGCCGAGTCCGTTGCAGGTTTCGCATGCCCCATACGGCGAGTTGAACGAGAAAGTGTTGGGTTCGGGTTCGGGGTAGGAGATTCCCGTGGTCGGGCACATGAGGAATTTGCTGTAGTTCTTGATTTCGTTTGTGCCGTTGTCCAAAATCATAAGCACGCCTTTGCCCAATTTAAGTGCGAGGCGCAGACTGTTCACCAACCGTTGTTTTGAATTATCTTTCACCACCAAACTGTCAATCACAATTTCCACATCGTGGATTTTGTAACGGTCGAGTTTCATATTGAAGAGAATGGGGCAGATTTCCCCGTCAACGCGTGCTTTTGTGAACCCCTGTTTCCTGATATTCTCAAAAAGTTCCTTATAGTGTCCCTTACGTCTTTTTACCACAGGTGCTAAAAGTGTAACACTCTGATTCAAATAACGTTGGAGAAGAAGATTGATAAGTTCGCTTTCGGTGTAGCGCACCATTTTTTCGCCTGTAATATATGAATATGCGTCAGCCACTCGCGAAAACATAAGGCGCAGGAAATCATATATTTCGGTTATCGTCCCGACAGTGGAACGCGGATTTTTGTTGACGGTTTTCTGCTCAATGGAGATAACGGGATTAAGTCCCGAAATCTTCTCCACATCAGGACGCTGCATATTGCCGATAAACTGTCGGGCGTAGGCGGAAAAGGTCTCCATATAGCGGCGTTGCCCCTCCGCATAAATCGTGTTGAACGCCAGCGATGATTTGCCGCTGCCGCTAAGTCCCGTTATGACCACCAACTTGTGTTGTGGAATCTGTAATGAGACATTTTTCAGGTTGTTTTCCTTCGCCCCGATTATAGTCAGTGTATCTTCTGAGTAGTTGCAGTCCTCCATGCGGCAAATGAGAGATTTTAACCGATTGCTGTTATTTCACTGGAGCGCTGTTCGGGGTTGCGGCTCTCTCCACAGGTTTTACATCTTTCTTAGTAGTCTGGTTCGATTGTGTGGGGGCTTTGCTCTTGATGAGATTTTCCTTCCCGTTAGGGGCAGTTTTCTTAGCGGGTGCAGCGTTTGGTGTTTCTTTTGCAGCGGCTGCGTGACCCGGACAATGGCCGTTGGCATCTTTGGCAGCACCGCAAGAGCCTTTTTCAGCGCGGCAGCAGGCCGGAAGTTTCGCACGGGCGGCAGCATCGGCTTTCACATCGTCGGCATCATAGCCCAATTTGCTGATTGCCTGTCTGATATTGTCTGGGTTCGTCTTCGAAGGATTGTATGTGACCGTAACTTTTGAGGTCTTCATGTCGTAGTTGCAGTCGGTAACACCTTTTTCGTAAGGAATATTCCCCATGATTTTCTCCTGACACTTTCCGCAAACTCCATTTGTCTGGATTACAATAGTTTGAATGTCTTTTTTCGTCTGTGCATTAACACCAAATAAAACAGTGAATGCCAATAATAACAGTGCTATTTTTTTCATATTGCTATATTTTTTTAACTTGCAAAAATAACATTAAAACAGCTTGCTTTAGTATATACCGCTATGATTATTTAAGTATTTTTAGCAAAAATGATAAGTATCATCATTTTGTACAAATTTCCTGTACGCTTTCAGATGTGGAGTTTTAGAGTAGTATCTGCGATTGTCAGCGAAATCTGCGGGTGTACAATTTCTCCCTCAGATTTCGCTGATAATCGCAGAAAAAATAATTTTATATTTTTTTGCATATTTGAAATATTATATATACATTTGTCGCAAATAATTAAAAAATATAAATATGATGAAAACAAAAATCACAATTTTAGCAGTATTGTTTTGTTTCCCATTGTTTTTGGCGGCGCAGGATAATCAGGATTCTTCAGGGGTAAATATAACAGATTCAATAACTCCTCAAAAAGGGTATAAGTCGTTCTTTGGAAATAAAACGACCAAATATTCCGTTGCAACCGCTGTACTTGTTGACTACGCCAAATACGATGACTCTCAGGTTTTATTAGGAGATTGTTTTACAGCGAATTACACAGTCTTCTCAGATACAGTAATGATAGACGGACAGCCGTATTATAAAAGTGATAGAGAAGATTATGTACGTGAAGATACTTTAACAGGAAAACTTTATAGATATAAAACTTTGAGTCATAGTGAAGTTTTGGTATGCGATATGTCATTGTCCCAAGGAGACACATTTAACTTTGCAATATTACAACTCAATAAATTGAAGGTTGATACTGTTTTTTATGATATGGATGGTCGGAAACGGATATATTTCAATTTATATGGTTCCACAATCATTAGTAACAATGTTAGTGAATTAGCAACAGAAAAATATCAAATTCCAATGGCTTTTATTGAAGGTATTGGGCCGATATATGGACCACTTGGCGAATATGGTTGGGGAATCGATATTTTACTTTGTGTTGAAAAAGATGATTCACTTGCATTTGTTACAAATGAGATGTTGGGGTGTTATCAGACTTATAATGGGTGGTGGCACATTAATGTTGAAGAAAATACAGCTCTTCAATTACAGGTTTACCCCAACCCCGCTTCGCAGCGTGTGCTGGTCGAGGTGGAAGGCTGGAACGGTGCTGGCACACTGCGGCTTATCAACTCCGTAGGCATGGTGCTGCA